>NZ_BAABIG010000040.1:0-57330 GCF_039542605.1 Streptomyces ziwulingensis | reverse complement strand
CGAACCCGCACCGGCCCCCGCACCAGCACCACCCGCACCCGTCATCGGCATCATCGGCATACCCGCGCCGCCGGACGAACCCGCGGTGGAGAGGCCGGGCGCGGAGACGAGGCCGGAGGACGGCATCCCGGCCAGGGACGCGCTGTCCGGGGAGGCGCTGAGCCCGGTGGGCAGTCCGGAGACTCCGGTGTCGGGCAGGCCGGCCACGGTCGACTCCGGGAGGCCCGTCGACGTCACTCCGGGGAGGTTCGGCGTCGAGGAGCCACCAGTCCAGGCTTCCGGGATCTCGCTCAGTCCCTGGCCGGAGCCGGACGTGCCGGTGCCGCCGCCCGTGGAGGCCGACGGTATGCCGCCCAGCGCGCCTACGGGGAGCATGCTCGGGGTACCACCGGTACCCGTGGACCCCGTCGTCGGGTTGAGGACGCCGTCCAGCGCCGGGTCCAGCGTCCCGGTGTAAGGGGCGGCCGTCGTGCCCGTGTAGGGGTCGCTCGCGCCCGCCGTGTAGGGGTCGGCCGTGGAACCGGCGTACGGGTCGATCGTGGAACCGGCTCCGGTGCCCGCACCCGTGGTCAGGTCCGGCGCGGCCGTGCCGCCGGTGAACGGTGACGCCGTACCGCCGTCGCCCGCGCCGAGAGTGGACAGGTCCGGCGAGGCGATCCCGCTGCCCCCGCCGGTACCCGCCGTCGGCAGGGCCGTACCGCCGGTGAACGGCGACGCCGTACCGCCGTCGCCCGCGCCCAGGGTGGACAGGTCCGGCGAGGCGATCCCGCTGCCCCCGCCGGTACCCGCGCCCGGCAGGGCCGCGCCGCCCGTGAACGGTGCTGCCGTGCCACCCGTACCGCCACCGTCTCCCCCGCCCAGGGTCGACAGGTCCGGCGTGCCGGTCCCGCCCCCGCCACCACCGGCGGTGCTCAGATCGGGACCGCCGGAGCCGCCCCCGCCGCCTGTGTTGAGGTCGTCGAGACCGGCGTTGGGCAGCTTCGTGGTGTCGTCGTTGCCGGTGCTGCTCGGATCCCTGGTGGGCTTCACCACGGGCTTGGGCTGCACCCGGCCCAGGGACTGGCTGACCTGCGCGTAGTTGGACGCGAGCTGCTTCAACTGGGCCCGCATGTCGTTGGTCATCATCTCGACGATCTCGGGCTTCTGGCTGACCGGGATGAGACCGTTCGCCATCGGCTGGACGCCCACCTTGATGGCCTGGTTGGCGTACCAGTTGTCGATGGCGTGGATGTTGGCCTGGGCGACGGACAGCGCGTTGGCGCTCCAGACGAGGTTCTGTCCGACCGAACTGCCGGTGGTGCCGCCGCCGAGGGCCTCGGCGTTGGCGGCCACCTGCTTGGAGAAGGTCGCCATGGTGTCCGCGAAGGCGTCCGCCGCGCCGCCCTGCCAGGGCGAACCGTCGCCACCGGCCAGCGCCTTCGCCTGCGCGGCGAGACTCTGGGCGACCGAGGCCATGACCTGCTGCACGTACTGGAAGTCGTTGGCGACGTCCACCAGGGACTGGGGGTTGGCCACGGTGGCGGCACGCGCCTCGCCACCCGCGCCGGGCGTCAGGTTGGAGCCGCCGGTGATGGCGGCCATGATCTGCTTCCAGTCCCAACTGTCGTAGTCGGACGGGGAGCCCTGGACACTGGTATCGACGTAGATCCCGGTGTCGTCCTGGTGGAACCCGCCCTGGTTGTAGTCCGGCATCAGCCTGCGCTCTCGTCTGAAGCCTCGGTCTCCGGGAGATCACCTCGACGATCACGGAGGGGCCGGGCGCTCACGTCATGGACGCCTGCACCCCTGCCGTCCGTCCCGGGGGTCTCCCGGGACGGACGGCAGGGGTCAGGCGGGTGGCTCACTTCACTTTTTGGTGGTCGGATCCTTGGTGCCGGTGGTGTCGTCGCCGGTACCGGTGCCGGTTCCGGTGCCGCCCGTGACGGTGCCACCGCTGTCGTCGGCCAGCCGCTGGAAGTCCGCGGTCGCGTCGCTCAGCAGCTCCTGGAGGTCACTCGTCTTCATCTTGTTGAGTTCCTCGGTGGAGGTGTACTTCTTGCTCATCAGCTTCGCGCCGTTGCTGATGTCCGCGAGCCCCTCGGCGAGGTCGGCGAGGACCTTGTAGTAGCGCTCCTGGAGGCCGGCGCCGCCATTGGGCCCCGAGGTCTGGGACCGCAACTGGTAGGCGTCGTAAAAGGCACCCGGCTGCACGGTCTTCGCGTTGCCGGCCGTCATGCGGTCCCGCGCCGCGATCACCGTCGGAACGAGCGCCTCGATGTTCTTCGCGAACAGGTCGAGCGACGCGGTGTTGACGGATTCCTTGCCGGCTCCGCCGCCCGCGCCCTTGGGCACCGCCGGCGGGTCCGGCACACCGCCCTGCACCGGCCCGGTGACGACGGCCGGACGGTGCACGCTCGTCGGGTCCCAGGGCTGCGCGGTGGCGTCGGGGTCCCCCGTGTCCGGCTCCACCGGAATCTGCGGAACCTCTGCCATGACTAGCCGCCCCAGAGCTGGGTACCGTACTGGACCGCGTGCTGGTACTCCTCACGGCACTTCGCCGCGGCCGTCTGCGCCTGGCCCGCGAGCAGCTCCATGTTCTTGGTGGCGTCGTTCCACGCCTGCCGGCGCACCTCGAACGCCTCCCTGGCCTCGGAGTCCCACTCGGTGAGGGCCGAGCTGTTGCCCTGGGCGAACCCCGCGTTGAGGGTGTTCACCTCGTTCTGCAGGACCGTCAACTGCTCGAGCACTTCGTTGAACGCGGCCCAGTTGACCGTATAAGTAGGCATACGTTTCCTCCTGTACCGGGGTCGCGCGGCGGTACCGCGGCGGCCCACGCGGATTCGTCTTGCGAGGGAGAGGCTAGAAACCCGGGAGCCCGACGGGCTCGGCCATCAGGGCGCCCGCCGCGCGAGCACCCTGGGTGGTCGACTCGTGGGTGCTGGTCAGCTTCGAGGTGTGGGCCGTCATCCGCTCGTGCATCTCGTCGAGGATCTTGGCCACGGTGGCGTAGTTGCTCATCCAGCCGTCGAGCGCGCTCTTGAACGCCGCGCCGGCCTCACCGGTCCAGCCGGTCGCGGCCTGATCCGCCAGCCCGTCCATCCTCTTGTAGGACGAGCGGACGTGCTCCCCGGTCTGCAGGTGTACACCGGCAGACTTGGCCATTCCTTCTAGGGTTACTGCCTCTACTCCGGAAGCCATACCGTACTCCTTCATGAGATGCATGCGGATTCATGCGGATTCGCCGGGTTGATGGAGCTTTCGCGCCGTCAGTGCCATCCTTCCTGTCCCGGCGGCGCGTCGACAGCGCCGGAGCCCCGTACTGCCCGCTGTGACACGGCCCTTGCCCCCGCGACGCCCCGCGCCGCGGGCGGGGCGACGGGCACGTCACGCCACCGCCGCGACATCGGCCCGGGCCCCGTCCGTCTCCGTCAGCGACGCCGGCAGGTCCCCGGGACCGATCAGCCGCGACACCGCCTCGTCGGCCACCTGGTCCGCGCTCCAGTGGGCGTCGAACGCTCCCCTGGGGGAGGGAACGGCGGCGAAGCGTTCCGCGAGGGCTTCGACGGTCCCGTCCGCCACCTCGAAACCGACCGCCGCCAGGCGCCGGACCGCCAGCCTCGCCAACTCCTCGGGGGTGTAGGGCGCGAAGTCCAGCCGGTCCGCGAAGAAGCCCGCCAGCCGGGGCCCTTCCTGGCCGGCCAGCAGGTCGGCGAGGAGTTGGGGGTCGGTGGACAGGGCGAGCGCCACGTCCGGGCGGCGGGGCACCTCGCCGGCCACCGCCGTGACCAGGGCGAGGCGTTCCTCGGCGGGCCGCTGGAGGAAGTACTGGTCCAGTTCCATCAGCAGCAGGCCACCGGCCGCCTCGTCGAAGAGATGCGCCGTGTACGCCTCGGCCTGGCCGGGCCAGCGGGCCGGCATGGCCGAGAGCTGGGCCCGGTGCACCGCGCCGGTGGTCAGCACACCCAGTCCGGCGAGGGTTTTGGCGTACAGCACCGCGACGGCGTCCCGGCCGCTGCCCTCCGGGCCCGCGAAGACCAGGTTGGCCGCCCCGGCCGGCAGCGCGCCGGCCCGGTGTGCGGAGGCGAGGGCGGTGAGCCGGTGCGTCAGGGCCCGCTTCACCTCGTCCAGGCCGATCAGCGCGGCGATACGGGCGAAGCCGGCACCGCCCGGCGGACCGCCCGGCGCGGCACCGGCGCTCTCGTCCGGCGAACCGGGCCGGGGATGGTCCTCCTGGGCCGGCGGGACCGGTTCCGGCACCGTCTCCACGTCGGCCGCGGTGAGCCGGCTCAGCTCCGAGTCCTTGCCGGGGGCGGTGACGGCCAGGCGCGACGCCTGCTTGCTGATCATCGTCTCGAAGAGCTGCCGGGCGACCCGGCCGTTGCCGAACGTGGGGCCCTTGGGGATGCGCTCGAAGTACCTCCCCACCGCTTCCAGCGCGTCCTCGGTCAGCTCGTAGTAGTGCTTGCCGCACAGGCCGCGCACGATGGTGACGAGTTCGTCCACCGTGTAGTTGGGGAACTCCACCGTCCGGGAGAAGCGGGACGCCATGCCGGGGTTGGAGGCGAGGAACTGGTCCATCTGCGCGGAGTAGCCCGCCACGATGACCACGATCTCGTCGCGGTGGTCCTCCATCAGCTTCATCAGGGTCTCGACGGCCTCCTGACCGAAGTCCGGGCCGGTGCCCTTGGACTGGTTGGTCAGGGTGTACGCCTCGTCGATGAAGAGCACGCCGCCGAGCGCCCGGTTGACCACCTCGGTGGTCTTGATGGCGGTACCGCCGATGATCTGCGCGACCAGGTCGGCGCGGGACACCTCGACGATGTGGCCCTGGCTGAGGATGCCGAGTTCGGCGAGGACCGCGCCGTAGAGCCGGGCCACCGTGGTCTTGCCGGTGCCGGGCGGGCCGGCGAAGACCAGGTGGCGGCTCATCGGAGGCATGGGCAGGCCCATCTCCTCGCGGCGACGGGTCATCTTGTTGAGGTTGATGAGGCCGGTGACCTCCTGCTTGACGCTCTCCAGTCCGACCAGCGCGTCGAGTTCGGCCAGCGGTCCGGTCCCGGTGTGCCGGGCGGTGGGCGGCGGTGCCGTACCGCCCCCGCCGCCCCCGTCCTGGCCGCTGTCGCCGCGGGTGTCCGGTGTCCCGGACCGCCGTGCCGGGCCGCCGTCCCCGTACTCGGGGCCGCTGCCCGAGTCGTCCGCGCCCGTGACGTCGATGACGGTGAGGCGGGAGCCGGACCCCATCCGGTGCAGCGCCTGGCCTCCGTTGTCCCGGATCTCGCAGCTCTGGACCCGCACCGGTTCCTCGGTGTTGACGCGGATGCCGTCGCGCGCGTTGTCGAAGACGGCGCAGTGATCCAGTTCCGCCCGCGCCGTGGCCTGCAGGTGCACACCGTGACCGCGGGCCCCGTGCACCCGGCAGCCGACGGCGATGAGGTTGCCGCCGCCGGTCACCCGGATGCCGTCCGTGGCGGAGCCGCTGGTCTCGGTGTCCTTCGACTCCAGTTCGCCGTCGCGGCCGACGAGGACACCGGAGTCCAGCACCACGCAGGACTCGGTGACGGCCCGGGCCCCGGTCAGTGCCAGTGCGGGCCCGTCGGCGGCGCGCAGCCGCACTCCGTGGAACCGGCCGGTGGCGCCCTCGGTCAGTTCGACGGCCGCGCCGGGCCGCTCGGTCGTCACCTCCGAGTCGCGCACGGTGAGGACGGCCCGGCCGTTCGCCAGGATGCCGGCGGAACCGGCGGCCACCGTCAGCCGCTCGCACTCCACGGAGGACTCGCCGCCGGCCAGCAGGGCGCGGTCGGTGCCGCTCACCGTCAGGGCGCGCAGCACGGGCCGGCTGCCGCCGTCCACCAGGACACCGACCGGTGTGCCGGTGATCCGGCAGTCGTCCAGGAACGGGCTGGACGCCTCGGTGACGCGCAGCCCGCCGCGGGCCGCGTCGGAGAGCGTGCAGCTTCGCAGCGCGGGCGACGAACCGCCCGCGACCAGCACGGACTCCCCGCCGGACCCGGTGAAGGCGCACTCGGTCAGGGTGGTTTCGGCGCCGCTGGTCAGGTAGGCGTCGAGTCCGGCGCTGCCGGACACCGCGACCCTGAGCAGTTCCAGGCGGCCGTTCTGCTCGGCCACCACGGCGGGCTGGCCGCTGCCGGTGATCCGGGTGTCCTCGACCACGCCGTGGGCCTGTCCGTTGACGCAGACTCCGTTGCCGCCGGCTCCGTCGAGCCGGCAGTCGCGGACCGTCAGCCGTCCGCGTTCGGCGACCACCACCGCGGACGAGAGGGTCTGGCCCACCTCGGTGCCCTCGACCACGTTGGCTCCGGCGGAGGTCACCACGATCCCGGCGCCGCCGGGTCCGGTCACCCGGCAGGAGCGGGCGATGAGGGTGCCCTGGTGCCAGGCGAGGATGCCCGCCCAGGCGTTGCCCGAGATCACGCATCCTTCGAGGGCGGCCTCGCCGCGGCGGATCTCGACGACCGGTGTCTGCTCGCCGCCGCCCTCCAGCGTGAGCCCGGTCAGCCGGGCCGCCTCGGCGTCCACGACGACGGCGCTGCCGGCACCGCCGTCGATCCGGACGCCGGCCGCCCCGGCGGCCAGGGTGACGACGCGGTCGATCACCAGGGCTTCCTGGTAGGTGCCCGGGGAGATGGTGATCAACGCGCCGTCGGCTGCCGCGCCCAGGGCCGCGCCGACGGTGCGGTAGGGGGTGGACCCGTCCTGGGAGACCAGCAAGATCTGCCGGCTCATGATGTCGTCCTCTTTCCGGGGAGTGGGCCGGCGGTGCCGGAGGTGTCCGGGACCGCCGCAGAGGGGCCGGTGATCAGCCCCGGCGGAACCCCGAACCGGCCCGCCACGGTGTCCGGCACCTTCGGCACGGACTCCGGTTCGGCTGCCTGCCAGACCTGGTCGGCCCGGTCGAGGCCGGACAGGGCGATCTCGTCCAGCGGGGTCCGCTCGGTGTCGACCCGGCCGTCGGGGCCGATCTCCGAGGCGGAGAGCTCGCGCAGCAGTACGGTGCGGCGCTCGCCGTCCCGGACGGCCAGGACCTTGAAGCTGGTGCCGGGCAGGAAGAGCACGCGGCCGGCCGGTTCGGGGTCGAGCAGCGCGGTCCGGCGTGCGGTCATCGACCAGATCAGGAAGTCGACGTCGCCCGGCAGTCGCGGGGCGGCGGTGGCCATGGCCCAGCCGAACGCCCACTCGGTGACCAGTCGCCGGTTCGCGTACCAGGCCCACTCGGTCTCGTCGAGGGTGGCGCGCATCAGCGTGGCGCCCCGGTAGGAGGGCAGGCGGCGCAGCCCCGCGGTGACGCACCGGGCCAGCGGCACGTGCGGTCCCACGGTGGCGCCGCGCACCGCCCGGTCCAGCAGGGCTCCGTCACCGCGCAGGTACAGGTGGGCCGCCACCAGGTCGCTGACGACGTCCTCGGTCGAGGTCCGGCCGGTGCCGCGCAGTCCCGGTGACTGCGACAGCACCCGGGCGACCGTGCCGGCGGCGTCGTTGTACTGCTGCCGGAACGCCCCGCGCAGCCACTCGCGTTCCCGGGCGATGCCCTTGGGCGGCGGGAGCGCGCAGGCGGCCTGGGCCGGCACCGGTTGTGTCCGCGGCCCGCCCGCAGGTCCCGGGCCGGGCCCGCCGCGCATCTCGGGTACGCCCGTTTCCGGTGCGGTCGCCGCCGCTGCCGCCGCCGCTTCGCGCGGGGCGGCGGGACCGGGTGGGGTGCCCGTGCCCGGCGGGTGCACGGTGGTCCCGGTGTGGCCGCCCGGCGGGGAGGGCGCGGCGCCGGCGGGGCCGGGCACGGGCGCGGACACCAGCCTGAACGACGGCCTGGGCGGCATCGGCGGTGCCGGGGCCGCCTGGGCGTCGGGGGCTACGGCGTGGGGGGTTACGGCGTCCGGGGCGAAGGTGTCCGGGGCGAAGGTGTCCGGGTGCGGGGCGGGCACGGGGTGCCCGGTCGTGCCCGGGGTTGCCTGGGCGGGGGCCGGGGCGTCCGGGTGTGCGGGGTCCAGGTGTGCCGGGTCGGGGGCGATTACCGGGTCCGGGAGGCCGGCCTCGCCCGGGGATGCCGTGACCGGGGGTGTCGTGACCGGGGCCTGGAGGTGCGGGGAAGCGGTGTCCGGGCGCGGGGCCGGTGCGGGGTGCCCGACCGGGCTCGGGGTGGTCGGGGCGGGGGCCGGGTGCGCGCCGGGGTTGCCCGCGGTGAAGGCGGCGGGCGCCGCCGGGAAGCCTTCGTGGAGCCGCTGCGCGGGGGCGGGTTCCGGCGCCGCTTCGGCGACCCGGGGCGTCCCCGTGTCCGGTCCCCGTTGTCCCGGCGGGCCGGGGGTGGGCGTCGCTCCGCCGGCGGTCACCGGAGCGGACGGGCCGCCCGCCGAGGACACCGCATGGGCCTGCGGATCGCCGAAGCCGTCGGCCGTGGCGGCCGGTTCACCCGCCGCCGGGATTCCCGGCACGGGTTGCGCCCAGAGCGGCGGCTCGGGAACCGCGCGCGTCGTGGCGGTCGGGAAGGCCGGAGCGGCCGTCACCGCGCCGACCGCGGGTGCGGCGGACGCGCCGCCGTGGGCGGAGGCGGACATGCCGGGCGCGGGCGCGGACGGGTACGGGCGGCCGGGCAGGCCCGCGCCGGTGGCGGTGCGGGCCGCCGGTGCCGGCTCCAGGGCCCGGGCGCCCCGGACCAGTTGAGCGGCGGGCACCAGCCTGGCGAGGCCGCGGGTGACCGGGTCCAGGCGGCTGAGCAGGTTCTCGGCGAGGTCGCGCATCCGTTCGGCGGCCCGCGCGACCGTGCCGTGGACGAGGTGGAAGTGGTGGGGGTCGGCGGCGGCCGAGCGGATGGCGGCGGCCTCCGCCGGTTCCTCCGAGGGACGCATCCACAGCCCGCCCGGCACCACTTCCAGTACCGCGTCGTCGGCGTACCGGTAGACGCCGGGGGCGATCTGCGGGATGCCGTCCACCACCGGGCGGTGGCTCAGTACCGTGGGCGCGGTGGGCCGTCCGCCGGTCGTCCGGGCCGGGAGGTAGCACAGTTCCCGCGCGAAGGTGGCCCAGCCGAGCGTCCCGTCCTCGTCCACGGTGTGGACCTGCGGCGTCTCCCACAGGGCCCGGCCGACCGGCATCCCGTTGCAGAGCACCACCGGGGAGTCGAGCCGGTCGGCCAGGGCCTGGCCGGGTGCGGTGTCCCCCGGCACGGCGAGCGGCCCGTACGGGACGAACCGGACCTGGGAGCGGGCGCCGGGCAGTACGGACTCCCAGAACCGGGAGACGTCGTCCAGCGGCAGCGCGGGGGTTCCCGGGCAGCCGAGGACGACGGTGAGCAGGTCGCGTCGGCAGGCGAGCCGGGCCTCCAGCCGGCCGCGGTGGCCGGCGAGCCCGCTGTCCCGCCGCGCCGCGTGCTCCCCGGCCGGCTCCCCCGCTCGTTCCTCCGCGCGTCCCGCCGGACGCAGCCACACGCCGCTCGGCAGCGGGTCGGCCACCGCCCGCGCGCTGGTGTGCCAGGAGCGGTCGGCGACGGAGAACTCCCAGATCGGCTTGGGGAAGCGGCGCGAGACGGGAAGGGCGGGCCGGTTCGGGCTGAGTCGTACCCAGCCGGTTCCGCTGTCGACGGGGATGTACAGGACACCGCCGGCCGCCGGGGTCACCGCACCGTCGGCGACCAGTACGGTGCGGTCGAGCCGCTCGGCCAGCCACTGTCCGAGCGGCAGCACGCCGTCCGGCGGCCGGCGGCCGGTGACCAGCCGGTAGTCGCCGTCGCGGCGGCCCAGGACGCGGGCGATCTCGGGCCAAGTGGCGTCGGTGAGGTCGGCGGGCAGGTCGAGGACGACGAGGTGGTGCTCCGGGTCCTCCGGCAGCCCCCGGGCGAAGGCGAGCGCCTGCTGGTCGAGGGTGCCCCGGACGTGCACCAGCAGGGCGTGGCCGGCCCGGTGACCGGTCAGGTCCAGCGCTTCCCCGGCCCGGCGCGGCCTCAGTCCGAGCGCCATCTCAGCGGTCCTCCGAGGCGGCGGCCGAGGCGGCGGCGGACGCCGGGGCGGTGGCCGCCGGGACGACGGGGACGGCGGTGAGGGCGCCCGCCCGGGACAGCGCGGGGCCCGTCGGCAGCAGTTCGAGGACGCCCGGCGGGACGGCCCGCACCTGGCCGGCCGCGTAGCCCAGCGCCGACAGGGCGTCGTTCTCCGCCAGTGGGTACTTCGTGCCCAGCTCGGTCACCAGGTAGGACTGGGCGGGGGTGCCCGAGGGCGGCAGCGGGAGGGCCGTGAGCAGCAGTCCGGAGCCGACCGGGACGACGGCCGGACCGGCGTTCGCCGCCGGTGGTGTCTCCCAGCCGACCGTGGTGCGCACCTTGCCGCCCGCCGTCTGCTGCCGCAGGCAGGCCGTCTTCTTCCCCGGGTGGGCGACCGGCCCGGACAAGAAGTCGGGCAGCCGGTGCAGCAGGGTGCGGTCCTCGGAACCCGGGGCCGCGGCGACGTCGGCGCGGGTCACCTGGCGCGGCGCGCCCTGCCCGGAGCCGGTGGCCAGCAGCATGAACTCGGTCTGGTTCAGCGGGGCCAGCCCGTCGGAGCGCAGCACGTAGTACTGGGCGGGTCCGGTGCCGTCGGGGGTGGTGGTGAAGACCTGGCCGACCTCGGTCGGCTTCCCCCCGATCCGCGGGCCCTTGTCGCCGCGGCCGGGCACCGGGGCGGCGCCGAGGACCGGTCCGGCGGGCAGCGCCGTCAGCCAGGGCTTGGGGGCGGGTATCGGGTCCTGGCCGTCCAGTTCCAGTGCCACGAGCGCGGAGCGGTCCTTCAGCCGGTACCGGACGCCGTTCCACAACAGGTGCAGCGTGCCGTCGTCGTCGCTCAGCAGGATGCGGCGGCCGGTCGCCGAGCGGGCGTGGGCGGGGGTGTCGGACGGCGCGAAGTCCAGCGTCTCACCGTGGTCACGGCCCGGGACCAGACACCGGGACCACTCCCCCGTGAGCAGCGAGGAGGCCCCGGGGACGGAGTCCGGTGCCCCCGTGATGCCGACCTCGGCCCCGCGCCGCGCCCCGCTGAGCGAGTTGCGGGAGACGGTGTTCACCTTGGTGCCGGCCGACGAACCGGAGGCGCCGAGCAGTGCGGAGGCGTAGTTCGCCACCGGGTGCAGTACGCCGTCGAGGTAGAGGAAGCGGGTTCCGGTCTCCTTCTCCACGACGATGGCGTTCGGCTTGGCCCAGGCCGTGTTGCCGCCGGGTTTGATCAGTCCGTAGATGGCGAACCCGGCGCAGGCGAGTACGGCGAGGGCGACGCCGATGACCACCCCGACGACGCTGCGCCGGGCCGGTGGTTCGCCCGTGGCGGGTTCACCGGTCACCAGCGCGGCGGCCAGCCGCCCGGTGGCGAACTGGTACGCGTGGACGTGGTCACGACGGCTTTGCACGGGTTCCCCTCAGCCGGCCAGAGATCGGAAGTACCAGTAGACGTGGAGGTGCTGGAGGAGCAGGGGGACCAGGGCGATCGCGGTGATCATCTCGAAGATGTCGGCCGTGTGGCCCCAGATGGGCAGCAGCCGGATCGACGGCAGCCGCTGGGCGCCGAGCAGCAGCAGCGCGGTGGCGGCCAGCAGTACGACCGCGAGGGCCGCCTGGGCGACGGGTCCGCCGGGGACGAACAGCCAGACCGTGGTCAGGATCAGCCCCAGCGTGCCGGCCAGGGCGAGTGCCACCCGCTGTCCGGTCTCGGTGACACTGCGGGAGCGCAAGGTCACCGCGGCGGCCAGGGTGAGGGCGAGCAGCCATTCGAACCATCCGTCGCGGCGGGTCAGGAGCACCAGGGCCGTCGCGTACACGGCGGACGCCGCGACGGTGAACAGGGTCAGGTAGGCGTCGGCGTCGGCGACCCGCCGGTCGAGGTCCGGCCGGGTGCGCGGCTCCACGTCCTGCTGGAGTTCGTCGGCGTTGCGCGGCAGTTGCGGTACGCGCAGTCCGGCGAGGCGGAGCACGAGGCGCGGCGCGATCGCGCTGAGCACGAACATCGACACCGCGACCACCGTGGTGGAGGTGGTGGCGTCCCAGTCGTAACTGATCGCGAGGAAGGAGCCGATCTCGGCGGCGAGCGCGGCGACCAGCAGGGCGCCGAACACCCGTACCGGCACCTTGCCGCCGATCAGCAGGACGAGGGCGGCGGCGACCGTGCACGCCCCGCCGATCAGCAGTTCGTGCCGGTCGGGGACGGGCAGCGCCGATGCGCCGCGGCGGGCGGTGAGTCCGGCGAGGCCCGCGAAGGCCCAGCCGGCCACCCCGGTGACCAGTACCGCCCCCCGGTCGGCCGCCGGGGCACGGCTGATCACGGCGGACGCGACCACCAGGGCGACGGCGATCACCCCGCATTGGACGGTGACGGTCAGGCCGGTCGGCGAGGCGAGGACGGCCACCGCCAGCGCGAGCAGGGTCAGGCAGCCCAGTGCGGTGAACAGTCGCCGGGTCAGGTCGGGCCGCCAGCGGTCGGACCGGGCGCCGACGACGGTGGAGACACCGTCCGCCAGGTCGTCGAAGATCATCGGCGGCAGTGCCTCGTCGACCCGGCGCAGGTAGAGCACCTCGCCGTCGCGGAGCCCGAGCGCCTCCGGGGTGGCGTCCGCGTCCAGCGGCTCCGCGTCCAGGCGTTGCAGCACGAACGCGCCGGCGTCCGTGTCGTCGGCCGCCCCGAGCCGGTCGACCAGGACGGGCAGCAGCGCGCCCACCGTGACGGAGGCCGGTACACCCAGGTCGGCGCTGCGTTCGGGGCCGACGACGGTGATCCGGCACACCGTCGTGCGGTCGGAGTCGGGGATCGTGCTGGAGGTGGTCATGGCGCTCCTGTGCGGGACGGCCGGTGCGGTGGGGGCGGTGGCGGCGGTGCGGGCACGCCGCGAGGCGGCGGGCCGGTCACTCCTCGTCCACCAGACCGGTCTGGACGAGCCGGATGCCGCGTCGGGTGACCAGTTGGGCGCGGCCGGGCACCAGGGTGCGGGGCTTGGCCTCGCCGATGAACTTGCCCTCCTCCTTCGGGTAGGAGAACAGCAGGGCGGGGTTGCCCAGCTCCCACAGCCTGCGCACCATCGGGTCCATCGTGGCCCGCATCGCCCCGGAGCTGGACCGGGCGACCACCAGGTGCATGCCGATGTTGGCGCCCTGGGCGAGGAGGGGCACCAGGGGGACGGTCGGGCTGTCCATCGCGTTGCTGACGAACATGTCGTAGTCGTCGATGAGGACGAACAGCCGCGGCCCCTGCCACCAGTCGCGCCGCGCGAGTTGTTCGGGGCTGACCTCGCTGCCGGGCAGCCGCTTGCTCATCGAGATCACGGTGCTGGCCGTGAGTTCCTTCAGTCCCTGGCTGTCGACGGCGTAGCCGACGCGGTACTGCTCGGGGACGGCCGCGAGGAGTTCCCGGTCGGGGTCGCCGAGCAGGATGCGGGCCTCGTCCGGCCGGAAGCGGGAGGTGATGGCGCGGGCCATCAGGCGCAGCAGGTTGGTCTTGCCGGTCTCGGCGTCGCCGAAGACCATCAGGTGGGAGGTGGCCGAGAAGTCGTGCCACACCGGCTGCAGACGCTGTTCGTCCCAGCCGACGCAGACCCGCAGGTCGCCCTCGGCGACCGGCAGCCGGCCGACCGGCAGCCGGCTGGGCAGCAGCCGGACCCCGGGGGCGGTGGGGCCGGTCCAGAAGGTGCCGATCTCGGCCGCGGCGGTCTTGGTGGCCGCGCTGAGGTCGTCCGTCGCCGAGGAGCTGTCCAGCCGGGGCAGCGCCGACAGGAAGTGGTGGCCGGAGCTGGTGAGGCCGCGGCCCGGCTGCTGGGGGATGCCGCCCGCCTGCCGGGAGTTGACCTCGGACTCCATGGAGTCACCGAGCCGCAGTTCGAGCTTGGTGCCGAGCAGGTCGCGCAGTTTGGACCGGATCTCCGACCAGCGCACCGCCGAGGCCACCAGATGGATGCCGAAGGACAGGCCGCGCGCCGCGAGCGCGGTGATGCGGTCGTCGAGTTCCTCGTACTCCTGGCGCAGCGTCCCCCAGCCGTCGACCACGAGGAAGACGTCGCCGTACGGGTCGTCGAGCGTTCCGGCGCGGCGCATCTGCCGGTAGGCCGCCATGGACTCCACGCCGCGGTCGGTGAAGATCTGCTCGCGGCGTTCGAGGAGCTGGGCGATCTCCTCGACGGTGCGCAGCACCTTGTCGCGCTCCAGCCGGGTGGCGACCGAGCCGACGTGCGGCAGTCCGGCGATCGAGACCAGGCCGCCGCCGCCGAGGTCGAGGCAGTAGAACTGGATCTCGGCGGGGGTGTGGGTCAGGGCGAGCGACATCATCAGGGTGCGCAGCAGCGCCGACTTGCCGGTCTGCGGCGCGCCGGCCACACCGACGTGGCCGCCCGCCCCGGACAGGTCGGCCACCAGCAGTTCGCGGACCTGCTCGTGCGGCCGGTCGACCATGCCCAGGGGCGCGCACACGCCGCCCAGCAGGGAGGACTCGGCGGCGGTCATGCCACGCACAGGGTCCGGCACGATGCCGGGCAGCAGTTGGTCGAGGCTCGGCGAGTCGGCCAGCGGGGGCAGCCAGACCTGCCGCGCCGACGGCCCGGCGTCCGCGAGCCGGTCGATGAGCACCTCCAGCAGGCTCTCGTCGCTCTCGGACGGCTGGTTCGGCACCGGGTCGGGCCGTTCCTCCGTCTCCTCCCGCACCTCGGGCGGTTCCTCGGCGGCGGGGCGCTGGTCCAGGCCGAACGGCACGATCTCGCGGGCCACCGCCTCGTCCGGCTGCCCGGTCTCCTCACCGGTGGGGCTCGGCGGGCAGGGGCCGGAGACGTAGGCGGCCTTGAACCGCACCAGGTTGGTGGTGTCCACGCGCAGGAAGCCGTTGCCGGGGACGGAGGGCAGTTCGTAGGCCCCGGCGACACCGATCACGCTGCGCGACTCCATGGAGGAGAAGGTGCGCAGCGCGACCCGGTACGACAGGTGTCCCTCGACGCGGTGGATACGGCCCTCGTCGAGGCGCTGGGAGGCCAGCAGCAGGTGCACTCCGAGGCTTCGTCCCACCCGGCCGATGGTCACGAACAGCTCGGTGAACTCGGGTTTGCTGGCGAGCAGTTCGGAGAACTCGTCGACGATGACGAGCAGCGAGGGCAGCGGCGCGAGCGGTGCGCCGCCGAGCCGGGCCTTCTCGTACTCGTAGAGCGAGGAGTAGCCGCTGGCGCGCAGCAGTTCCTGGCGGCGGATGAGTTCGCCGTCGATGGAGTCCTGCATGCGGTCGACCAGTGGCAGTTCGTCGGCCAGGTTGGTGATCACCGCGGAGGTGTGCGGCAGCCGCTCCATGTTCATGAAGGTGGCGCCGCCCTTGAAGTCGACCAGGACGAAGTTGAGCACCTCGGAGGAGTGGGTGGTGGCCAGGCCGATCACCAGGGTGCGCAGCAGTTCGCTCTTGCCGGAGCCGGTGGCGCCGATCATCAGTCCGTGCGGTCCCATGCCGGACTGTGCGGACTCCTTCAGGTCCAGTTCGACGACCTCGCCCTCCTCGGTGACACCGATGGGCACCCGCAGCCGGGTGCTCTGGTCGAGGCGGCGGCGCCACTGGGCGGCCACGTCGAAGGTGCGCGCGTCCCGGATGCCGAGCAGGGTGGTGAGTTCGAAGTCGGACTCGAAGGGGTTGTCGGTCAGGTCGATGGTGCCGCTGGTGCGCATCGGGGCGAGCAGCCGGGCCAGGTTCTCGGCGGCGGGGCGGCTGAGCGCGTCCGCCTCGGCGTCGGCGGAGGTGTCCGCGACCGGGAACGACACCCGTCCCCCCTCGGCCGTCAGCCGCAGCACGTCGGGGCCGCCGTGCATGGCGCCGGTGACGTCCAGCAGCACCACGCCGCGCAGTCCGGCGCCGAGCAGCCGGGAGCCGGCCGGGAGCGCGGTGCGGTGGGCGACGACCACGACGAACGGTTCGGCGGCGCTGGGGGTGGCGTGCGCGTCGTGGTCGGGCCGGTCGAAGACGTCCGGGCCGAGCAGGTCGAGGAGTTCGTCGTGCTCGGTGGCGATCAGCCGCAGCGGGCCCGCCGCGTCGGACTCCCTCGGGTGGATGTTGTGGGGCAGCCACTTCACCCACTCCCACTCCTCCCGGCCGCTCTCGTCGGTCAGGACCGCGACGCGCAGTTCGTCGGGCGAGTGCAGGGTGACGAGCTGTCCCAGTACGGCCCGCACCAGGTCCAGCGCGTCCTCGATGTCACCGGCCAGCTCCACGCTGGTGAAACTGCGCAGGGCCACCGGGATGGGCATGCCGGGCACGGTCTGGAAGGCGGCGGTGAACCGGCGCAGCGAGATCGCGGCGAGCGGGTCGAGGTCCTCGACGGGCTTGGTCTCCGGCGGGACGAGTTCGAGGGCGGCGCGGCGGGTGCCGAGTCCGATGCGCACCTTGGCGAAGTCGTCGTGGGCGGCGCGGCGCTCCCACACCCGGGCGGAACGCACCAGCGCCCACAGCCGCTCGGGCGGCGGATTGTCCCACAGCGAGGCGGTCAGTTGGGCCTCGGCCGCCTGCCTGGCCTGCACCCGGAGCTGGGCGAGGTAGCGCAGGTAGTCCCGGCGCTCGGCCCGCATCTGGCGTTTGCGTTCCAGGCCCGCGCGGCCGATCTGTCCCATGCTCATGGACATCATGCCGACGCCCATCATCCCGGACATGAGGTACGTCGACGTCCCGCTGCCGGCGGTGAACATCAGCGCCATCGCGCCGAAGCCGATGCCCATCGGCAGGACGACCATCACGGAGCCCAGGTCGGCGCTGGCCGGCTCGCCGAGGACGGGCGGCTGGGCCAGCTCGATGCGGCTCTCCGGCACCTCCGGGCCTGACACCCGCGGCGGGCGTTTCACAACCACGGTGTTCATCAGGTGCGTCTCCAGCCGGCGACAAGCCTCTTGGTAGGGCGAACTTAAGAAAGCGGACCCTCGGCGGGCCAGCGCGGAACGGGCGAAGTGCCTGGTCGGACACGGAAACTGCCCGAACTCCCGGCGGTCCTCAGGGCGCGGTGGCCGTGGACCACAGCACCGAGTCGCCGTACCGGACGGCGAGGTCGTCGCCGCGCAGGAGCAGTTCGGCGCCGTCGTGTCCGTCGGTCCGGGACGACCAGGCGGTGCGCATGTCCTCGGTGTAGACGACGAGGTTGCCGTCGGCCTGGAACACCGTCCTGGCGCCCCGGCCGACGGTTCCGGACGACCACAGCGCACGGCCCCGCCGGTCGTAGAGCACCAGGTTGCCGTCGCCCTGGAAGGCGAGGACGACCCGGTCGGCGGACCAGCTCTCCCCCCGCCGCAGCACGCTGGTGCCGGCGACCGCGGTCGCCGTCCCGCGCCGTGCCGCCGCCGGGCCCCCGGGCGCGGTGGCCGTCCGGGCGGTGTCGGCGGGGAACGAGGCGGTGGGGCCGGCCGACTCGGCGACGCGCTCCACCCGGGCGGCGGCCGTCGTCCGGGTGGCACCGGGGGAACGCGAGGCGCTCGGGCTCGGCTCCGGAGCGGGCCGGACGGCGGGCGGCGGGGAGGACCCGGTGGCGGGGGACGGCTGCTGGAGCACCTGTTCCTCGGCGGGCGAGCCCGCGTCGGAGTGCCCCGGCTTCCCGGACCCGTCCAGCAGCAGGGCGGGGACCACCAGCAGCAGGACGCAGAGGCCGGTGGCCGCGGCCAGCAGCCGGTTGGTGGGATCGGTCCGGCCCGCGGCCGGCTCCTCCTGCTCCTCCTCGAACTCCTCCTCGAACTCCGCCACGAACTCGTCGTCGAAGCCGGCATCGGCGTCGGCGTCGACCTCGTGGTCGGGGTCGGCGGGGTCGTGCGGGTCGGACGGCCCCGGGACGGCGGGTCGTTCGCCGGTGCCCGGCTCCCCCGCGTCCCTCGGCTCCCCGGAGTTCCTCGGCTCCCCCGCGTCCCTCAGCTCCCCGGCGTTCCCCAGCGTCGCCGCCTGCCAGGGCAGTTCGCGGTCCCACACCGACCGCGGGGGACGCCCGGCGCCGGGCTCCTGCTGTGTCACGGGCGCGCCTTCCTGCGGTCGTGGAGCGCGAACGGAGGTCGGCGACGACTGCGCTCGGCGTAGGGGGTGGCGACCGCCGGGAACCCGCGGTCCGGTGCCGTGCCACAGCCTTCGAGCGGCGCTCGTGCGGCACGTCGTCCGGCGCGATACTAGAACCGGACACCTCCGCCGCCGGGCCGGGGGGAACGTGCCGTGTCCTGACGGGCACCATCACTTCCCTTTGCGCCCGGCCCCCACCGTCGACGGGGGGTCACAGGATGCCCGTCCGGATCGCGTGGGCGACGGCCTGCGTACGGTTGCGCAGCCCCAGCCGTTTGACCGCGCTGTGGATGACGCTCTTGATCAGCCGCTCGGAGTAGCTCAGCTCGGTCGCGATCTCCGTCACGTCCCGGCCCTCGGCCAGCAGCCGCAGCACGTCGACCTCGCGCGGCGCCAGGTCCGGCGTGGGCAGGCCCGGCGCGGTTCCGGCCCGCCGCGCGGTCGGTGCCGCGTCCCGCGGTGCGCCCGTGGCCGCCGCCCACCGGGCCGGCGCGCCGCGGTGGCTGTCCAGCACCGCGGTCTCCAGCTGGGTGAAGCTCGTGTACGGCCGGGCCAGGAAGGACACCGTGCCGTGGCCGCGGGCGTGCGGCAGGTGCGACCTGGCCACCCGGTCGGCGACCAGCACCAGGCGCGCCCGGCCGCCGGTGACCCGGCTGGCCCGGCTCATCGTGGTGAGTGTCTCCCCGGTGACGTCGGGTGTGATCACCACGACCACGTCGGCCTCCGCCATCCGCTCCCGGGGCAGCACCTCGACGCGTCCGCCCGCCGCCATGAAGGCGTTGGTGCCGTCGCGGGTGAGCGGGTCGTCGGCCAGGACGACGACGGCCGGCGGGGGTGCGGTGTCGCCGGGCCTCGTCTCGTTCGGGTCGGTCATGGTCGCGGCACCCCTCCTCACGCTCACGGTGGTCAACTGCCGTGCACGGTCAGGTTCAGGGTGCCGGGGGTCATCTCCAGCACATGCCGCTCCGGCAGTGCCGACCACTCGGGCCCGGGCTGCGCCCAGCCGGTGGACGCCACGACCGCCCTGCCGTCCGGGGTCGTCCGGTAGTGGAGTCCGAAGTAGCCCTCGCCGCGGCGGCTGATGACCTCCGAGCGCGGGTCGTGCTCGGTGTACGCGTACAGCCCCGCGGCGGTGAGCAGCAGGCAGTTGAGGCTGGCGAACCGGTCGGCCGAGGACCGGATGTCGTCGGCCGCCTGGATGAGGGCCTTCACCGGGTCGAGGCCGTCGTCCGTCCGGCGGCGTACGGCGAGGTAGAAGCGCTCGCTGTCGGTCTCCCCGTCCGCCGTCGCCAGCAGGTCGGGGCCGATGACGGTGTCCAGGACGCCGACCGGCGCGAAGTCGCCGTTGTGGGCGAAGGCCATCTCCCGGTCACCGAAGGGGTGGGTGTTGGCCGCGCTGACCGGCAGGCCGGGGCTGGCCATGCGGAGGTGGAGCAGGGCGGCGTCCGTGGTGGAGGTGTCGAGCAGGGAGCGCAGCCGCAGGCCGTCGTGGGCGCGCTCGGGTTCCTTCACCGCCTGCACCGTGCCGTTGGGGACCCGGACGGCCAGACCCCAGCCGTCTCCGTGCTCCTCGGCCAGGTCGAGGAAGGGGGCGAGGTCGTCGGCGTACAGGTCGCGTACGGCGGCGGGCTGCCGCGAGACGGCACCGATGAGTCGACACATGCGGGTTCTCCTTCGTGAGGCGTGAGGGGGGTGCGCCGGAGGGGGGCGGGCAGGCCGGACCGCCCCTCGGCACGGCCGGCGGCGCGAAGGCGCGGCCGGGTCCCGGGGTGCGGGGCGGGGTGGGGGGTGGGGCGGTGCCGCGGTCACCCGGCGGGAGCACCTCCGCGAGCGGGGGGCCGGTGGCCGGACAGGCGCCGTTCCAGGCGGGACGCCGTGCCGGCCAGTGCCAGGTTGACCACCACGTAGACCAGCGCCACCACCAGGAAGCTCTGGATGATCGTGTGGTTGAACTCGCCCAGCACCTTGGCGGAGTTCAGCAGTTCCAGGAAGCTGACCACGTAGCCGAGGGTGGAGTCCTTGAGGAGCCGTACCAGTTGGCCGACCAGGGCGGGCGCGCTCTGGCGTACCGCCTGCGGCAGGAGCACGTACCGCATCGTCTGGCCGTGGGTGAGACCGAGCGCCCGGGCCGCCTCGCTCTGGCCGGCCGGCAGCGCCCCGACGCCCGCCCGGAAGATCTCCGCGAACACGGCGGCGTTGGTCAGCGCGATCGGCCAGACGAGCTGCCAGAACAGCGGCAGCCGCAGCCCGGCCGCGGGCAGCCCCAGCAGGAAGGCGTAGATCAGCAGCAGCAGCGGGACGGCCCGGAGCACCTCGACGTAGGCGGCGGCCGGCCGGCTCAGCGCGCCGATGCCGGAGAGCCGGGCCAGCGCGAGCGCGGCGCCCAGCGGCAGCGCGATCAGGCCGCTGACCAGGGTGACGCGGACGGTCGCCCAGAGGCTGGTCAGCAGGTACCGGAGCACCGGCCACTGGGTGAAGAGCTGCCACTTGGCGGGGTCGAGCTGGCCGTGCGCGGCGAACTGGCGCAGCACGGCGGCGAGCAGCGCGGCGAACAGCACCAGCGACACGGCGGTGGCGACCGTGATACGGCGCCGGGCGCGCGGGCCCGGCGGGTCGAAGAGCTGGGTGTCGTCGCCGTCCAGCCGGTCCAGGGCCACCTGGCAACGGGCGAGGAGCCGGCGGCTCGGACCGGGGGCTCGCGGCGTGCGTTCGGGATACGGCACCGGGTGTGCGGCCGTCGCCGCGGCGGGCTCGCCGCGCCGCTCGCGCAGGGACGAGGTCATCGCAGTACCGCCAGTCGTCGTTCGAGGACGGCGGCCGCCCGGCCGATCGCCAGGGTGAGCAGGACGTAGCACGCGGCGGCGGCACCGAAGGTGACCAGGGGCTGGGCGTACTGCTGGTCGAGCAGCACGGTCTGGCCGGTGAGTTCCTGGGTGACGCCGACGGCCGCCGCCAGCGACGAGTTGAGCACCACGGCGATCAGCAGCGACGCCAGCGGCTGCACGGTGCAGCGCAGGGCCTGCGGGACGATGACGTGGCGCAGCACCTGGCGGAAGGTGAGGCCGAGCGCGCGGGCCGCCTCGGTCTGGCCGGGCGGGACGGACCGGACGCCGGCCCGGACCGTCTCGCCGAAGAACGCCGCCCAGTACAGGGCCATCGCCGACACCACGGTCCAGAACAGCGAGTAGACCAGTCCGATCTCCGGCAGGCCGAACACGAACAGGGTCAGCAGCACCAGGAGCGGGACGCTGCGCACCGCCGACACGTACAGCGCGGCGAAGAGCCGCAGCGGGCGCACCGGGGAGATCCGGCACACCGCGAGCAGCAGGCCGCCCGCGGCCGCGAACAGGAAGGTCCAGGCGCTGAGTTCGAGCGAGACCAGCAGTCCGCGGCCGAGGACGCCCCAGTGGGAGGTGATGACGTGCATGGCGTCAGTCCAGGGTGGGCGGGGCGGGCACCGGCCCGGGTACCTGGGTGCCGATGGTGTTCTTCCACACGGTGGCCCAGGTGCCGTCCGCCTCGATCTTCTTCAGCCACTCGTTCACGAACTTCTTGAAGTCGGGCCGGTCGAGCGGAATTCCGATGCCGTACGGCTGCTCCTCGTACGCCGTCGACAGCACCTTGACGTCGGGGTTGGTGCTGGCGTTGCCGGCCAGCACGCCCTGGTCGAGGACGTAGGCGTCACCGCGGCCCTGCCGCAGGGCCTGGAGGCACTCGGTGTTGGTGTCGAAGAGCTGGATCTTCGCCGAGGGCACGTGCTTCTTGACCACCGCCGCCGCCGTGGAGCCGGACTGGGTGATGACGGTCTTGCCCTTGAGGTCGGTCAGGGACGCGATGCCGGTCTGGTCCTCGCGGAGCTGGATGCCCAGCCCGTCGACGTAGTAGGGGCCGGCGAAGTTGACGACCTTCGACCGCTCGGGGGTGATGGTGTAGGTGGCGAAGACGGTGTCGACGGAGTGGTTCTTCAGCAGCGCCTCACGGGTGGCCGCGGTGACGTTGACCAGCTTGGTCTTCGGCTCGCCGATGATGTACTTCGCCAGCAGCCGGGACATCGCCGCGTCGAAGCCCTCGACCTTGCCGGTGGTGGGGTCGAGCTGCGAGAACAGGGCCGCGGTCTGCGTGCCGCCGACCACGAGGGTGCCGTTCTTCTTGATCTCGGCGGCGGTGGAGCCCGGCGGCATCAGGGACGCGCTCGCCGGAGCCTCCCGCTCGATCAGCTTGTCGAGGGCGCTCGTCTTCGCCTTCTTGTGCGCGGCGGCCGGTGCCCCCGGCACGGACTGGTCCGAGGAGCCGGAGCAGGCGCTGGTGAGGGCGAGGGCGGCGACGGCCGCCGCGGCGGCCAGGGGGACGGAGCGGCGCCGGGTCCGTACGGTGCTGTGCACGATGAACTCTCCGGGAGCTTGAGGGAAGGGGAGCTTTGCGGGAAGGGCGGAAGAGGGGGTGCGCGCGGCGGTGCGCGACGGCCTCGGAAAACTCCTGCGGGCGGAGCCGCAAGGCGGGGAGGCGGCGAGTGGGGGTCGTACGGCTCACCTGCTGATGCCATTTGATCGAACCCCGGTTCCCGGTGTCCAACGAGGATATTTTCGCGCTCGCATCAAAGTCGCTTATCGTTCGCCCATGTTGGACATTCACCAACTGAAGGTCCTGACCGAGGTCGCCCGGACCGGTTCGTACACCGCGGCGGCGGTGTCCCTCGGGTACACCCAGCCCGCGGTCAGCTACCAGATGCGCCAGCTCCAGCAGGCGGTGGGGACTCCGCTGGTCGTGAAGATCGGCCGCGGGCTGCGGCTCACCGAGACCGGACGGTCGCTGGTGCAGCACGCGGACGCGATCTTCTCCGTCCTGCGCGCGGTGGACCAGGAGGTCTCCTCGCTGGTGGCGCGCGGTGGCGGGCTGGTGCGGCTGGTGGCCTTCCAGAGCAGTTGCGTCACCCTCGTGCCGGAGCTGATCGCCCGGCTGCGCGAGCGCCGTCCCGGGGTGCGGGTGACGGTGACGCAGGCCGAACCGGTGGAGGCCCGCCACCAGATCAGGACCGGCGAGGCCGACCTGGGGCTGCTGTGCAACTGGGAGAACGAGGACCTGCCCGAGGGCGAGTCGACCATGCGGCGCGAGGAGCTGATGACCGACCGCCGGTGCGTGCTCATGCGTGAGGACGACCCGCTGGCCGGCCAGGACACCGTGGACCTCTCGGAACTCGCGGGCCGGGACTGGGTGATGGAGAGTTTCCGTGACCGGTTCCTGGCCGCCTGCACCAACCTGGGGTTCGAGCCGCGGATCGCGGCGACCGTGGACGATGTGAGCGCCATCCAGGCCCTGGTCGCCTCCGGCCTGGGCATCAGCCTGGTCAGCGAGATGGCGCTGTCCGCCCATGTCGCCCCCGGCCTGGTGCACCGCCCGCTGCGGCACTGGCCCCGGCGCCGCACCTACGCCCTGCTGTGGCCGGACATGGCGGCCGTGCCCGCGGTGGTGACGGTGCTCGACGAGATCCGCGCGATCGCGGCCGGTATGCGCGACCCGGCGAGCGGGCCGCGGGACTGAGGCGCCCCCGGGACGGCCCCGCGGCCCGGTGGCCCGCGCGCCCGGTGGGGTGGTCAGAGGCCGACGACGACGTGCGGCGGCCGGGCCGGGCCGTCGGCAGGCACGCGGGGCGGCACGTCGGCGGGCCCGTCGGCAGGCACGTCGGCCGGTGGGTCGGCCGGTGGGTTCGCTCCGTCGTCCCCGGGCACCGGCACCTGCTCCCCGAAAGCCGGCTCTCGCTCCTCCGGCACCGGCTCAAGCTCTCCGAACGCCGGCTCCTCCGGGCGCGGGTCGGACGGCCCGCGTACGGTCGTGGCCGGCTCCTCGCGGTGGTGGCCGCGGCTGCGGGTCCCGGTGGCCGGGATGTTCCGCTGCCGGCGCCGGGGCAGGAAGGCGCGGAGCGGGGCCAGTGGGCCGCTCGGGCCGGCGGGGGTGTCGGGTTCGGTGCGCAGGTCGGCGTCGGCGTGCGGAGCGGCGGGGGCCGACGGGTCGGGCGGAGCCTCCGTCGTGCGCAGCACCACGTTGCCGACCACCCACCGGGTGCCGTCGGGACCGGTGACCCGGAGCACGCCGATCGCACGGATCTGGTGGCCCTGGGCGCCCTGCTGGGCGCCCGCGAGCGGCGTGCCGAAGCGGAGCATCTCGCGGCGCGGCACGTTCTGGGTGTGCGTCAGCCCGGCGCTGACGTGCTGGCCGGTCACCGGGACGGTGGGACCGAGCCGGTCGGTGGCGGCGGCGTCCAGCGGGGCGCTGAACCCGAAGCCGAGCGCCGAGGTGGTCCCCACCCCGGCCTGGGTGACCGAGCCGTCGGTGGAGATCTCCACCCGGTCCAGGGCGGTGTCGTTGCTGCCCGCCTCACTGCTCGACGCGTACAGGGACAACTGGAGGGAGGTGCCGCCCGTGCCCGGCTGCCCCAGGTAGGGCGCGGTCGCGGCGGGGTGCAGCAGGGTCAGGCGGCCGGTACGGGCGAGCTGGGTGAGGCGCACCAGCATGCCCTCCGCCGAGAGGGAGGTCGGCAGGGCGCGCGGCCGGCCCAGGGAGGGGTCGACGGCGCGCAGGGCCTCGGCGAGCTGTGGCAGGGCGTCCAGGTCGTACAGCGAGAACGGCCGCCGGGGGATCCACCTCGGGCCGGTGAGCCGGTCGCGCAGTTCCGGGGGCACTTCCATGTCGACGACCGTCTCCCCCGGGCGTACCGCTGCCGACAGGGCCGGATCGCTCTCGTAGAGGGCCGGCCGCACCGGCCGCTCCGTCGCGACGGGGACAGCGGGGGTGTCCGAACCGTTGAAGTGCAGTACGACGTCGGCGGCGACGGTGGCGGACACCTTCCGTACGGGGAGGGGCAGCCGGCCGGCCAGGGCCCGCAGGGAGGTGCGGGCGCCCTCGGGCAGCCGCCGGTACACCCCGTCGACCAGGTCGGTCAGGCCGCCGTGGAGGACCCGCAGGGGTACTCCGGTGAGCAGTTCGTCCATGGGACGGGCGGAGACGGTGACCTGGTAGCGGTAGCGGACCTCGAACTTGGAGATGTCCTTCATGCTGCGCTGCCAGGCGCGCCGTTCCCGGACCGAGGTGGCCGTCTCGACGGTGTCGGACTGCCGGGCCACCGAGAGCGTCGGCCGGTACCGGAAGGCGCCCCGCTCGACCACCGGTGAGAAGTCGGCCGAGTCGGAGGTCGTGGTGGTACGGGACTGCCGGGTACTGCCGGGCACCGGCAGGGAGGCGCCGTCGCCGCTGCTGTGGCCGAGGACGTTGTCCAGGCCCTGGCTGCCGGCGGCGCGCCGGCCGCGGACGGTGTCCAGGTTCTGGTCCGGCCGGGCCCGCAGGGCGACCTCCACCAGCATCGGTCCCAGCCAGGAGCGGTGCACGAAGTGGAAGGCGGTGTGTCCGCCGGGGCCGTGGTTGGCGAGCGTGCGCAGTCCCAGCGAGGTGGTGTGCTCGTTGATCCGCGAGCGGACACCGGGCAGGTACGTGGCGCTGCCGGGGACGGTGCTGCCGGGGGCGACCTGCTCGACCAGCCGCTGGACGGTCCGTTCGAACAGCGACCGGTCGCCTCCCGTCTCCTCGGACCGGACGGCCGGCGTCTGCGCCTCCACGTCCCGCTGCGGCGCCGGCTCCGTCCCGGCCCTCGGGGTCTGCGGGGTCGGCTCCTCGTCCACGACCGCGGTCGGACGCACCTCGAGCACGGCTCCGAAGCCGATCTGGCCGCCGCTCTCCCGGAACCAGGACGGCAGCGCGCGGTCCCGCGGGGCCGCGGAGTCCGGCTCGCTCACGCCGTCCAGCCGGAACTCGGGGTGGGCGGTGAGGTCGTCGGCGGAGAGCAGGAACTCGACGGCGTCGGGGATCTCGACCGTCCGGGTGTCCACGAACCGCGGCCCCGGAGCCACCGTCCCGGCCACCACGTTGCGCAGTCCCGAGCTGACCGTGACCTGGTAGCGGACGGTGCCGCCGAAGCGGCGCGCGTCGACGTCGTTCTCGGTGGTGACCCGGAAGACCGCGGAGATGTCGTTCACCGTGGTGCCCTCGGTGGTGGCACGGCGGTGCGCGTAGTGACCGGACGGGGCGACGGCCCCGCGCCCATAGCCGTAGTCGGCGGCCAGGGTGGCGCCCGCCGCGTGCGCGGTGGTGGTGTTACGGGTGTCCGCGGCGGCGTCCGTGGACTGGGTCCACCGCTCGTAGTCCATGATCCCGGGGCGCGGCTTCTCCGCCACGTCCGTCAGCCTGGCCTCGACCTGGACCATGATGTCGGTGCCGGCCAGTACGCCGGAGGTGACGGCGCCTTCGACCACGTAGCTGTCGTTGAACATCCGGTAGGCGTTGGCGACCAGGTGGTGCGGGGAGAGTCCCGCCTCCACGACCTCCTGGGCGACGCCGTGCGGGGCGTCGGTCCGCTCGCCCGCGGCCAGCACGCCCGCCCAGCGCAACGCGCCGGCCGCCTGGCCGGTGAGGAAGCGGACGGCCCGCGACACGCCGTCCTGGGCCGGGGCCGCGGCCGGCTCGGCCGCCGCCTCGTCGGTGGCCCGGGCGTCCGGCACCGGGTCGGGCCAGGCGCCCGGCATCGGCCGCAGCTCGGTGCCCTCCGCCGTCTCCCGGGCCCGGCCGGCGGCGGCCAGCATCTCGGTCACCGCCTCCCGCAGCGCCTGGCTGCCGCCGACCCGGTCCACCCAGGCCGTCTCGGGCAGCCGTACCCCGTCCGTCATACGGTCCGCGTCGGCCTCGGTGAAGGGGCGGGGCCTCGGCCGGGCGGCCGGCTGCGGCTCGGCGGGCCGCTCCAGGGTCCGGTACGTGGGCACCGCGAGGCTGACCTGCCCCCGTGCCTCGGCGGGCGCCATGGCCGGGCCGTGGCTGTACGACATCGACGTGCGGTAGGTGACCGGCAGGGTGTGCACGTGGACGCCCTCTCCCTCGCCGCTGGGGCTGAGGGCGTAGAACTCCTGCCCGGTGCCCGCGCTGGAGCCGGTGACCGTGGACGACTGACGGCTGTAGGTGTACTCCGGGGTGAGGCCCTGCGCCCACAGGTTGCCGTGGCCGTCGAAGGGGTTGGTCAGGGACGCCTGCACGGTGCCGCTGAGCGCCAGCGGGACCCGGGTGAGCTGCTCGTCGCCCACCACGGTGGCGCCGGAGTAGTTGAGCGTCTGCACCTTGGCCAGGTGCAGGTCGTGGGTGACGCCGCCGTGCTCCTCGTCCTGCTCGTAGTGACGTTCGGCGGTGACGCGGAACGACACCCGCTGGACGCCGGTGACGGTGGGCAGCTCGAACCAGACGGGGTGGCCGCCGGCCACCATCTCGTCGAACCCGGCGCGCAGTCCCATGCCGGAGCGGATCTGGTCCAGCTTGCGCAGGTTGTTCAGCCGCTGGAGGTGGACGGCGCCGTACACGGGCCCGTGGTACCAGCCGCCGATCCGGCCCCGGCGGGGCGGCAGGAAGCCGTGGTCGCCGAGCCAGGTCTCCAGGTCGTCGAAGAGCCGCTCGGTTCCCCGCACCGCCAGCGCGGTGGTGGAGACGCCCGGGTCCCTCAGGTGCAGGATCTCCGGCGGCAGGTGGCGGGTGGCCTCCGGGGCGCCGGAGACGGTGGCGGCCGACGGCACCCGCAGGGTCAGCGGGTACGGGACGCCCTCGGCCAGCGGGGTGCCCGCCTCCGGGCCCGTCTCCAGCCCCTCGGCACGGATGAGCGTGGCCCGGAAGACCACCTCGGCGTGGACCGGCAGCAGCGGCGCGCCGGTACGCAGCGAATGGGAGGTACGGGCGCTGCCGCCGGCCGTCAGTGAGTGGGTGACCTGCTGCTGGACGGCGCCCTGTCCGGTCAGGGTGAAGCCGGTCGGTTCGGTGCCGGTGACCGGGTCCGGGTCGCCGGCGGCGAACCCGGCGCCCACGGAGAGGCCGAAGCCCGCCGCGTTGGTGATCGCGGCGCTGCCGGAGAGCCGTACCGAGCGCAGGACGTGGGACTCCAGCACCGAGTTGCGGGTGGCCGGTCCGGCGAGCGCCTCGGCGCCGGTGCGCTGGGTGACCTCCGCCCGCATCCGCACCATGCCGATGACGGAGCCGTCCTTGGCGTACAGGGTCGGGGAGCTGTGGTGGCCGTCGTACATCAGCGGCAGGTTGCCGCGCAGGACCCCCTCGTCCAGGAACTGCCGCAACTGGTCGAGGGATGCCTCGGAGAGGGCGGCCAGGTCGCCGGCGAAGGACCGCAGCAGGTCGGAGAGGAGCCGGTCGGCGTGGTGCACCGCCTCCGTCGCGAACAGCGGGACCTTTTCGAGGAGGGTGGACATCGAGGCGGGGAGCCGCGCCGGGTCGTCGCCGGTCATGACCGTCGGGTCGGGTTCGTCGTCGATGAGGTGCTTGGGGAACCAGACGGTCAGCGGCGCCGGGGCCGCGGTGTCCTGCCCGTCGAGGGACGGGGTGACCCACCCCGCGGCAGCCGGGGCGTCCGTGGTGGAGGTGTCCATGGTGGAGGTGTCCGTGACGGCTTGGTCGGTGGCCGCGTGGCCGGTGATCGCCCGGGTGAGCGATTCGTTGGTCCGTACCTGCGCGTGCAGCGTGTACTCCACCGGCCAGGAGCGTTCCCGGCTGCGCAGCAGGATCATCGGCTGCACCGTCGCGCCGGCGGTGACCGAGGTGGTGGTCTGGTTGTGGGTGAGGGTGACCTGCGGGGCGAGTGTCAGCCGGCGGAACCACCCGGTGGGCGCGAACGGCAGGGTGTGCCCGTGGCTGAGGGCGAGCGAGCGCAGGTCACCGACCGAGTCGGTGATGCCGGCCTCGCTGACCCCGAACATCCAGCGCTGGATGTTGACCGGCGGGCCGTCCGGCATCTCCTCGATGTCCGGGGACACCCGGCGCGGCGCGGACAGCGCGAACCGCAGGCTCACCGGGTAGGTGGTGCCCCGGTAGGGCACGCGCAGCGGCAGGCCGTGCTCGCTGAACAGGTGCGCCCATTCGCTGCTGAGGCGGGCCGAGGTCAGGGTGGCCCGGACCGCCCGGCGGAAGTCCGCGTCCGTGCCCCGGCCGCCCTCGACCTGCCGGAACACCAGTTCCCGCAGCCAGGCCACGGTCTCCTCCGGCACGGGGGCGACATGGACGAGTCCCAGCGCTCCCGCACGGTCCGTGCCGAACGCGGTGACGGAACTGCTCAGCCCGGGCTGGAGGTCCAGCCGGGGCTGGGGCTCCGTCCGGGACTGGGGCTGGAGGTCCAGCCGGGGCTGGGGGTTCAGCCGGTCGAGGTCGCTCGCCGCGGCCAGCGCCTCGTCCTCGGCCCGGACGGCGGCGACCGGGTTGGCGGGCGGGGCGGTGTCCGGGCGGTCGCCGTAGAGCCGGCCGAGCAGCGGGGCCAGCTCGGTCTCGTGGGCCCGCACCCAGGCCGCGCCGTTGTTGCGGGGGCGGCCGGTGTACGGATCGTGGCCCCGGTTGACGCCGAGGTAGGCGTTGCTGGTCTGCGCGAAGTACTCCTCGGCGCTGGTGGCGGCGTA
Source organism: Streptomyces ziwulingensis (assembly GCF_039542605.1). Classification (NCBI taxonomy): domain Bacteria; kingdom Bacillati; phylum Actinomycetota; class Actinomycetes; order Kitasatosporales; family Streptomycetaceae; genus Streptomyces; species Streptomyces ziwulingensis. Next base: position 27,881 of record NZ_BAABIG010000040.1, on the reverse strand, counting down.
GGGGTCGACGGGTCGGCCGCCGGTGTCCAGCCGGGGGCCGTCGGCCCACTCGGTGTCCCGGTCCAGCGCGAGCCGGTTCCGGTAGGCGGCGCGTACCTCTGCGCGGTCCGCTTCGTCCAGGCCGAAGAAGTAGACCAGGTGGGCGAGTTCGTGGGTGACGGTGGAGTAGCCGTCGGGGTGGCGGGCGGTCCCGTCGATCCCCGTGTCCTGGCCGAGGAGGTTCTCCTCGGCCACCACCACCAGGCGCGCTTCGACGTCGGTGAGGCCGCGGGTCTCGCGCAGCGGCCGGACCGCGCCGGCCGGGTCGTGGGTGTGCAGGTCGCGCAGGTTCTGGTGACCGGGCTGGTCGGTGAGGTGTTCGCCCCGGGGCAGCAGCAGTACGCGGACCCCGGAGGCGCCGACCCGGGCCGCGACGGCCGGGTCGTGCAGGACCCGGGTCATCTGCCGCAGCAGTTCGTTGCGGGCCGCGACGGGCCGGCGCACACCGTCGCCGGGCGTGGTGATCAGGCGGGCCGCGAGGGCGGTGGCGGCCTCGTCCGGCGGCGGGGCGTAGAAGTCCGGTGCGGGGGCGGGGGTCCGCGTCCGCTCGTCCGACAGTGCGCCGGCCGGTGGCGCGCTGTACGAGGGGGCGGTCGGCGCCGAGACGGTGACCGGGGCGGGGGCGGCGGACGCCGTCGTGTCGGCCACCGCCTCGGGCACGGCCTGGAGGTCGGTGCGTACCGGGATGTCGGCGCGGTCGGCCTCGTCGGTGCGCGGCGGGGCGTCCGTACGCGTCCGGGCGTCCGTGCCCGTCCGGGTGTCCGTGCGTTCGGCGGCGGCGTCGGGGGCCGTCTCCTCCGTGCGGTCGGCGGTGTCCTCGGCCGGCGGTGGGGCGGCGGCTTCCCGGCGGCGGGCGGCCTCCGCCTCGATCTCCCCGACCAGTGTCCGCCGGTGCTCCCAGGAGGTGCGGTACAGCCCGGCCAGTTCCGTGTCGTCCAGCCCCAGCCGTGCCACCAGCGCGACGGAGGCCGGGTCGAGCAGCCGGGCCTTCTCGGCCTGCGGCACGGTGAGTGTCCGCACCCCCGGGCCGTCCTGGTCGAGCGGGTCGAAGGCGTGGACCCGGCCGGAGGGCTCGGCCCAGCGGCGGACGAGGGTGCCGTGCTCCTCGATGATGTCGGCGCGCACCGGCAGGTCCAGTTCGTGCGCGAGGTCACGGACCAGATAGTCGGTGGAGAGGGCGGCGAAGGCGACGAGCCGCGGCAGCTCGACGGGGGGCCGGGCGGGCCCGAGGTCCCCGGTCAGCTCCTCGCGGATGCGGTGGACCTCCCGGAGGATCTCGTCGATCCCGATCCGCTCCGCCGCCTCGCCGGGGGGCGTGGCCAGCATCCGCTCGTACCGCTCCAGACTCCTGGGCTCGCGGACGCCACCGGGGTTCAGCGTCCGCGCCTCCGCCAGGTCGGCCCGGATGGCCGCCCGCGCCCAGCGCAGGGTGGCGCGGCGGGCGTGCTCCTCCAGCGCCGCCAGGTCCAGGCGGAACACCACCGCCGGCAGTTGCCCCTTCTTCCCGCCCGCCGGGTCCGCGGCCCGCACCTGGCGGGCCACCGCCCGGGCGAGGCGGGTGGTGGTGACACCCGGTTCGTCGGCGGCCTGCCGCACCAGGGCCGCCAGGTCGAAGGCGGGCGCCTGCGCCAGCTTCTGCCACGCCCCGGCCGGCAGGGCCGGGGGCAGCGACGTGCCGCGCAGCCGCGCCCGCAGCTCCTCGGTCTCGGCCTGGAACAGTTCGACGTAGACGTCCCCGGTGAACGGGTCGCTGCGCATGACGACGCCGCCGTCCCGGGTGGTGTCCGGGCCCAGCAGGTTACGGACGTACGGCTCGGCCTCCAGCCGGTAGCGGCCGCGCAGCCGCACCAGGAACACCGGTCCCTGCTGCTTGACGTGCTGCTCGCGCCGGTAGTTCTCGGTGCCGGCGCCGGCCACCGAACTGCCCGTGTTCCACGACGACGACGCGCCGCCCTGCCCGGTGTACGGCGGGAAGCCGTGCCCGTCCGACGACTTGGCCGGGTCGTGCTGAGCGACGACACCGGAGGCGGAGGTGCTCCCGCTGACCACGGGACGGTACTTGTCGGTGGAGGCGTTGACCGTGGTACCGCTCTGGTGCTTGGTGTAGCGGCCGGTCCCGGTGCCGTGCACCGGGCCGATCACCTCCAGGTCGAACAGGTCGCCGCTCATGTGGAGCCGGGCCCGGCGCGAGGAGTGGCCCGGCACGAACAGGGTGTCGGTGAGCAGGTGGCGGCGGCCCGCGGCGGCCTGCACCAGGTGGTTGGTCAGGTGACCGCGGCTCAACAACTGCCGCAGGACGAGGGGGAGGCGGGCCTGGGTGCCGAACAGGCGCCGGACGAGGCGTACGGCGGCCGGCAGCGCGTCGTCCAGCAGGGTGCCGGCGACGTAGGCGTCGCCGGGCAGTTCGGGCAGCGGCCGCAGGTCGCGGGCGGGTGACGGTCCGTACAGCGGACGGAACTCGCTCAGGCCGCGCGGGACCTGGAGGTCGAGCACGCCCGAGACGGTGGCGGTGGCGGTGGTGGCGGCGGTGGCGGAGAGGGCCTTGTCCAGGCTGCGGTGCAGTCCGTTCAGCGCCTTGTTCAGCGGCCCGCCCACGGTGTTCAGGCGGCTGGCGGTGGCGGTGAACCGGTGCCGGAGCCGCGCCAGGCGGGTGCCGTCGTAGGCGTACGCGGTCTGTTCCGTGGTCGCGGTCTCGGCCCGGGTGGTGCCCCGGTGGGCGCCGGTGCCGACGCCGACGCCGGCGTTGTGGGACGTGTAGGTCTCGCCGCCGCCGAACCTGCCCGCGGTGAAGCTCTGGCCGACGTCGCGGGACGCGGAGACGGCGGTGCTCTCGTAGCCGTGGCCGTACTTCTCCAGGCCGGAGTCGGGACGGAAGTCGTACACCTCGGGGGCGGACGTCAGGACGTCGGAGAGGTTGATCTCCACCACGTCGGACAGCAGCCAGCCGATCGGGTTGATCAGGTAGAACGTGTGGCCGTTGGGCGAGAGCAGGTCCTCCCACATCGCCGAGTCGCGGCCTTCGGCGAGCAGCGACTGCAGGATGTTGACGGCGCCCTGGAGCTTTCCGATCCTGCGCCCGTCCCCCGTCCACAGTTCGGGCTCGGCCGCCAGCAGTCCCGGCGCGACCCGGTCCACCTGCTCGCGCACGATGTCGTACGTCGACCGGCCGTCGTCGTAGGTGACGCCGCGCACCGTGCTGTGCCCGAGCATCGCGCCGCCGCGGTCCTCGCGGGTCAGGTACTCGGGGAAGGCGCTCTCGGGGAAGGCCTTCTCCGGGTCGCCGAGCGACAGCCCGAACCGCTCGCCGAACGCCGTCCTGGCCCCCTCGTCGAGCACCGGCAGGGCACCGCTGTCGTGCAGCCGGGCCAGCGTCTCGGCCAGTCGGCGGCGGCCGGTGGTCAGACTCTCGAAGGCCCGGACCACCGAGTGGCGTTCCAGGGTCAGCGGCCGGGGACCCGGATCGCCCGGTTCCGGCCGGTCGCGCACCCAGCGCGACAGCACGCCCGCCACCGTGTTGCCGCTGAGCCTGACCTCTCCGGCGTACCAGCGGTTCAGGACGTCGGCGAGCCGCTCGTCGGAGACGGGGAGGTCGTCGGCGGCGTACCGCTCCAGGGCGTCCGGCTCGGGCAGGACGTACATCACGGTGTTGCCGCGGACCTCCCGCAGGCTCGACCGGTAGGTGGACGGCAGCAGTTTCGCGGTCGCCTCGAAGCGGCTGCGGACCTCGAAGTCGGCCGCCGCGCGGTACACGTACCCCCGGCCGAAGCTGAGCCGGATCATCTCCTCGGCGCCGGTCTGCCCGCGGCTGGTGGAGGCGTTCCACTGCCAGTTCCGGGCCGCGCCCACCTCGCCCTGGACCGTGCCGTCACCGGCGGGGCCGCCGACGGTGGCGCCCGCCTGCGCCCAGCCGAGGCCGGCCGAGGAGGTGTCGGTGCTGTTGGTCTGGGTCATCCACAGGCCGATGTCACCCAGCACGAAGTCGTCGAGGACCCCGACCAGGGTGGACGGCCCCAGGCCGGCCCGCACGTCGACCGCGGCGTGGGTGTTGCGGAACCCGGTGTCGAAGAACTGGTCGCTGGTGTACCGCCGGTTGACGATCTCCTTGAGGTGCGAACGGATCTGGATGGCGCTGGTGAAGGAGTGCAGCTCGGCGTCGGCCTGGCCCTGCGGGCCGGTCAGGTCGCCCAGTACCGCCACCGCGGCGTCGTGCAGACCGGAGGCGTCGACGTGGTAGATCACCGCCCGGTCGAGCACGGAGGCCGCGGTCGTGGTCGTGGTCTCCGGTTGCACCGCGGCGCCCGGCAGGGCGTCCAGGGGCGGCAGGTAGGCCGTGATCCGCTGCCGGGGCACCCTGATGGTCTCCGGGTCGCGGGCGCCCGGCCGGACGCGGCCCTGGAGCCCGGAGTGCTGGAGTTCCAGGGTGGCGGTGAGGTCGTAGTAGAGCGCGTGCTTGTTGACGACGCCGTTGTACTCCAGCAGCTCCGGCCGGTTGTTGAGGAAGGAGACCGAGTCGGAGGCGCCCACGGTCCGCTTCAGGTCCACCCCGACCGGGGCGGCCCTGAGCTGGTTGAACCCGGCCCGGAACCGCACGCTGAGCCCGATCTGCCGGCTGCCGCCGGTGGACTGTCCTGCGGTGTCCATGCCCATCGCGAGGTAGACGATCGGCCGGGTCTTCGTGGTGCCGAGGAACCGCGGTGCCTCTTCCTCGCTGGGTGTCGCGCGGAGGGTGATCTTCACGGTGTCCGCGTCGACGTTCACGCCGAGCAGACCGCGCAGCCGGGTCATCGAGAGGACCACGCCGTGTTGCAGCAGCAGGTCGACGAGCGACTCCAGGCCGCGCCGGGAGACGTACTTGTCGAGCAGTTCGTGGTTCTGCAGCAGGCTGTCGACCTTGGCGGCGTGCGACCACCAGCGGGCGTCGGAGAGCGGCGCCGACCGGTCGTCGGACAGGAAGCCGAGCCGGTGCAGCTCCCGGGTGAGCGAGGTGTGCAGCTCGCGCACCGCGCTCTCCTCGAACTCGACCACACCGGTGCCGATGCCGGTGCCTTCCTTGACGTGCGGCGGCAGGTCGACGTGTACGGGGTCGGCGGGGTCGCGCTCGCTGCCCCGGATCAGATCGGGCCCGAAGGGCACCTTGCGGGGGCCGGTGTCGGACGTGGCCTCGGGGGCCGCCTGCGAGGCGGCCTTCGGAACGGTCTTCGAGGTGGCCCCGGGATCGGCCTGCGGAGTGACCTCCGGGGCCCGCAGTGCCTCCTCGTCCACCGGGAAGCCGTGGCTCCACGCCTGCGCCTCCGGCACGCGCACCATGCCCTGTCCGCGCACGCTCGGCGTCCCGACCGGCCGGGCGCCGCGCCCCGCGACCTGGGCGCGGTAACTGAACTCCAGCAGGTAGGCGGCGCTGAGGCCGGTGTCGCGGGGCACCACGACACTCAGGCCGGTACGGCCGCTGCTGACGCCGTCGGACGCGTTCCAGGTCATCGAGAGGGACGCGCTGACGCCCAGCCCGAGCGCGGGGTTCACGAACGGCAGCGGCAGCAGGTTCACCTCGGCCGAGGGCACGCTGAGCGTGGTCGACCGGCCGATGGTGTGCGCGCCGTTGGTGCCGTCGATGCCGGTTCTGACGTTCTCGATCGGCGCCTTGTCGCTGGTGGCGCCGATCCGGGTGGCCCCGGCGTGACGCTCGGTGTGCACCTGGACCGTCGCGACCGGTTTGCCGTACCGGTCGTGCAGCGTGAAGGGGTAGCCGTGCTCGTCGACCACGGACTCGTCGAGGTGGGAATCGAGGTTCCACAGCTTCTGCAGCAGCTCGTCGCGCGGCACGCTGCCGATGGGGAGGGCGACGCCCTGCTCCCGTAGGGCGGCGACGATCCCGTCGAACAGCGCGGGCAGGCCGGTGAGACCGGAGGCGTAGTACACCCGCGGCAGCAGCTTCCCGGACTCGCCGACGCCGTCCGCGACGACCTGCGCCGGCGCCTTCTCCAGGTAGAACTCCGGCACGTACAGCAGCAGCCGGCGGTCGCCCGCGGTGGCCACCTCGACCGGGGCGAGGTCCGCCCAGCGGCGGTCGGCGTCGGTGCGCAGCCGCACCGTCCACTTCGGACGGTAGGCGATCATCGTGGAGTCGGCCTTGGCGGCCTCGACGTGCCCGCCCTCGGCGTCACCGACCCAACTGGTCGACCTGGACGAGGCGTTGGCCGTACCGGAGATGCCCGCGCCGACCCTGGCGACCTGGAGGACACCCGGGCTGAGACCGATGCCGAACGACAGGGAGACGCCGCCGCGGGTGGCGCTGGTCGGACCGGAGTGGGTGCGTACGAAGGCGCCGGTCAGGTACGAGGCGTTGATCGTCTCGTTGGCGTGGAACCGTTCCGGACCAGCGGCGCGTTCGGGCACGAGGCCCTTGGGTCCGTCCTCGCTCGCCGCCGCCGTCTCCTCCCCCTCGTCCTCCTCCGGGACGGTCGCGAGCCGCGCGGCTCCGGGCTCGGTCCGGGAGACGCCGTCGTACGACGCGGCCGGGTGGCGCACCGCCCTCGGGTCCTGCGGGTCCAGCTCGATCAGCGCCTCCGCGCCGCCCAACGGGACGAGCAGCCCGCCACCACCGGTACCCGGCACGAGGTAGCGGTAGTTGCTGAGCAGCCGCTGCGGCAGCAGGTTCCACACCCCCTCGGGCACGCTCAGCCCGGCGTCCCGGGCCAGGGTCCGCAGGGTTGCGAGCACCTCGGGCAGATACGGCAGCCCGGCCCGGGGGACGCCGATGGTCCGCGCCGCCGGGTGCACCTCGACCGGGTCGCCCAGCCCGGCATCCCGCACGGGCGGCGGCTGCGCGGCGGGCTCCCGGGCGTCCTGCCGCGCGGTGCCGGTGGCCGCGGGCGGGGCGGCCACGGCCGGGGCGGGCGTCCACGGGGTGGTCCGGAACTCGGGTGACACGGCGAGGCCGGCCGGATTCTCCCCGTCGAACCGGAGGAACGCCCCGGCCTCCTCGCCGGTCGCCTCCGGCGCGGCCGTCGCCGCGAGGGCGCCCGCGGCCGGGTCGAGGACGACGCCGTGCGCACTGGCGACGACCGGCACGCCCAGCGTCCGGGCCAGCGGGCCGGCGATCCGGTCGGCGCGCGGGGTGGCCAGGAGGGGGGTGTGCCCGGGGACGGCCACCGCCAGCAGGCCGGCCAGCGCGGACACCGTGACCGGCCGGCCGCCCACGGTCAGCCCGCCGTCCGCGTCCGGCTCCCCGAAGAGCAGCACGGTGTCCTCGGGTACCAGCTCCGGCAGCCGGTCGAGGGTCGCCTCGTCGAGTGCGAGCCCCTCCGCCCCCGGCAACCACACCGCCAGCGGACGGTCCTCGTGCCGGGCGATCCGCACGCCCGCCAGCAGTTCGTCGACGGGGACGGGGGCCACGACGGAGTCGGCGTCGCCGGTGACCGGCTGATCGGCGTCCACCCGCGCCGGCTCCGCTTGTGTCGGCTCCGCCTGCTTCGGTTCCTCCGCCTTCGGTTCCTCCGCCTTCGGTATCTCTGCCTTCGGCCCCTCCGCCTTCGGTACCTCCGCCTTCGGTATCTCTGCCTTCGGCTCCTCCGCCTTCGGTCCGAACAGGGCCGGCAGGGACTCTTCCAGGCCGCCGGCCAGGGTGCCGTCCTTGTCCAGGGGCAGCATCGCGTACAGGCCGGCGGGGACCGGGACGCGCAGCGCCCGGCGGGCGCCGTCGGCCGGCTGGACGACCACCGTCACGTCGAAGCGGTAGTGGCGGTAGGGGCGGGTCGCCTCCCGGTTCGTCTCCCTCGTCTCGCCCGCCTCGAAGCCCTGCTTCTGGCCGGTGCTGCGGCCGTAGACGTCCACACTCGTACGCTCGAAGACCCGCGTCCCGCCCGGCGTGCCGCCGACCTCCGGACCGAGGGCGATCACACCGCCTCGGGTGCTGCTCTGCTCGCTCTTGGGACTGGTGTGGTCCTGCTGGTACCGGCGCGCCTTGAACGCGACGCCCTTGACCGGGCCGACCGGTTCGGCCCGGGTCAGCTCGAACCCGACCGTGACGGTGCGCCCGCCGACCGGCACCTGGTAGCGGTGGAGCAGCAGGGACACGACGTTGGCGCGCAGCATGCCGGTCGAGGTGTGGTGGTCGTAGCGCATGCCGGGCATGCCCAGCGGGTCGAGGCCGGACACCTCCCAGGCGCCGGCCCGGGTGAGGTCGGGTTCGCGCACCGGCTGGTGCGCCGCGGCCCTGGCCCAGTGCTGCACGACCCGCGCGGCCGGCACCTCCCACGGGTGGAGGAACTCGGTCAGTGCCTCGGGCAGCGTGGGTGCCGTGAAGGGGGCCGTCCAGCGGGGCGCCAGGTCGGCGGGTACGGACACGGCCGGCGCCGGGGCGGGCAGTGCGGCCGGGAGCGGCGGATCGGCCGCGAGGGTCAGATGGGTCGGGACGAGCAGCCGCACCTCGGCGCGGACCGTGCGCTTCTGGGCGGCCTGCGTACCCTCCCCGGCGGGGACGGTGCCGAGGCCGTCGTCGTGCCAGGTGTCCCACCGGAACGGCTCGGCCGGCTGCCCGGCGTGCTCGCGGCGCAGCAGCCCGGCCGCCCACCGGACCGACTGGCGTACGGCGTCCACCGGTACGGCGAACGCGGCGGGCGGCTCCTTCGCCGTCCGCAGTTCGATCCGGACGTCGAGCGCGTGCTCGAACTCCTCCGATCCCTCCCGGGTGTTGGCGCGGGCGATGTCCAGGACCGTGCGGGCCACCTCGTGCGAGCGTTCCCGGCCCACCGCGTAGACGGCCTCGGCCTCGGTGCCGCCGTGGATGTCGTGGTTGCCGAGGCGGGTGCGGATGCCGATGCCCGCCCCGGCGTGGAAGGAGCGTTCGGTGCCGCTGACGTCCTCGCTGACCCCCTCGGAGCGCAGGGTGAACTTGATCTCCGGGCGGGACCGGTGGGAGTGCGGCTGGAGCACGTCGGCGGAGACCCGCACCCACACGTAGCGGGTGGCGCCGAACAGGCCGGCGACCGGGAACCAGCGGGCCACACCGGTGCCGGTGAGGGCCGTGTACTGGGACTGCAGCGCGTCGGAGGAGAAGGTGGAGCGCAGTGCCCGTACCAACTGCTCGCGCGCCGCCCCGGTTCCGCCGAGTACGCCCTGCTCCTCCAGGCGGTGGGTGATCTCCCGCAGTACGCCGTCGGCGCGGAGCACCTCCGGGTGGACGGCGCCGGGCAGCGGGCGGCCGAGCAGGTGATGCCGGGCCAGGGGGGCCGGGGCGGGCGCCTCCACCGGTGCCGGCGTCTCCACCGATGCCGGGGTGGGTGCCGGTGCCGGTACGGATGCCGGTGCCGGTGTCTCCTCGCGCGCGGGCGGCAGCAGGTCCTCCAGGCGGCGTTCGGGCACGAGCACGTCCAGGCCCCGTTCGACCCGCAGGTACCGTACGGACTCCTCGCGCCTGCTGCCCTTGGCGCGCACCACGGTCACCTCGAAGACCGGGGAGGCCCGCACGACGTGCGGGGTGCCCTGGTAGGTGGCGCGGCTGATCTCCACCACGCCCGCGACCGTGCCCCGGCCGCCGCCCCACGCCCACTTCGCCTCGGTCTGGACCTGTGCGACGGCCCGCGCTCCGAAACCGCCGTGCTCCTCGGCTCCGGCGTGCGTGGTCCCTGCGGACGCCGGTCCGTGCGCCCCTTCGCCGGCGTGGTCCTCCCCGGTGTGCTCCTCCGTCCTGGCCAGCACCGCCGCGCCGTCGTCCGACGCCGAGCCGTGCGCGCCGCCCGCGAGGGCGCCGGTGCTGAGCTGCGGGCCGACCGTGCCGGACAGGCCGAGCCGCCACGTCGTACGGTCGTTGCGGCCGTACTTGTCGACCGTCTGGGCGTACTGCTCGATCTCCGTCTCGCCGGCGGTCGGCCCCAGGTCCTGGGGCGCGTAGGCCCGCAGCCGCAGCCGCACCGTGTAGCGCCAGCCGTCGCGCTTGGGCAGCACCGCCTCGTAGCCGTCCGGGCCGGTCAGGGCGCCGATGCGGGCGGCGAGCGCCGACGGCTGGGTCAGTTCCGCCAGTTCCTCGGGCCAGTTGCCCGGGTCCTCGGTCCAGCGCTGCGGCAGCCCGGCCAGGCCCGCGTAGCCGAACGCCGCCAGGTGCGTCAGTTCCGGCATGACGAGGAAGGCGGGGTAGAGGCCGCCGGTGCCGCCGCGGGCGAAGTCGAGGCGGCGCTGTGCCGCGTCGCCCCAGTCGCGCTGGAAGGCGGCCCGGCCCGTCCGGGCGACGGTGGCCGCGTCGACCGGCCGGGCGGGCACGTGCTGCCGCGGCACCACGACCTGGGTGACGAGCGGCTCGGCCCGGTCGATCCACCACGTCTGCGCGCCGGAGCGGCCGCGTACCGGCTGTTCCGGGCGGACGGACAGCTCGTACACGGTGTCGTAGACGTGCTCTTCGACGGGGCCCTCGGTCTCGGTGCGGCGGTAGCCGGCGTGGGCCGTCGTGAACTGCGCGTCGTGCGCCCGCTCCAGGCCGGCGCGGGCGGTCAGGCCGCCGAAGCGCAGCTTCATCGCCGTGCCGATCGGCAGCAGCACGCCGCCGCCCCCGCCGATCGAGGCGCTCCACTCGGTGCTCTGCTTGCCGGTGACCGTCTCCGTGCGGGCGGCCCGCGCGTTGACCGTCATCGAGGAGGTGCCACCGCCCAGCCGGTCGCCGAGCAGGGCCTTGGCCGACAGCCGGTAGCGGCGCGAGCCGACGGTCACCGTGTGCGAGACGCCGGCGAGCACGGACGGCAGGTCGGATTCGAGCACGGGCCTGCCGAAGTGCAGGTTGAGGTCGGCCTCCAGCGCGGCCCAGTCGGTGGACCGGAGCGCGGCGGGGGTGGCCAGGTCCCTCAGCTTCCAGAGCAACTGCTCCCCCACCAGTTCCGAACCCGGCATGGCCAGGGCCATGCCGAAGCTCTGGCCGCGCCGGGCGGCGAGGGCGGCCGGTTCGGCCGGGTCCAGGACGCGGGGCCGGCCGGCGGCCATGCGCGCCGGGCGCTCCATCGCCCGCTCCGGCGCGAGTCCGGACGCCCGCAGCAGCGCCCGTACGTGGGGCAGCGCGGCGACCGGGGCGGGCCGCACGGCCGGACTGTCCGCCACGCCCGGGGTGTGGACCGCGCCGAGCACCCGCCTCTCGAACTGGGCCGCGCCCTTTCCGTCCTGCCACGGCACCGCGATCTCCGCCTCGACCACCTCGGTGACCGGCGCGACGCGCAGCCCTCCGGCCGACCTGACCTCGGCGGTGATCCGCAGCCGCGCCCGGTACCTGGCCTGGTCGTCGCGGGTGTTGAGGACGGTGTGGTTGAGGGTCTGGGAGGTGACCGTCAGTCCGCTGCCGGTGCCCCGGTCGTAGCCGACGCCCAGCATGGGCAGCAGGCCCCTGGTCCCGGACGTCCCGCCGCCGTCGGTGACCGGCATCGAGAAGCCGTACGCGTTGTAGCCGACGGTGACGCCGGCCGAGCCGCTGCCGGACCTGCCGAGGCCGCGGGCCATGCCCCGGCCGAGGTCGTCGCGGATCTGGACGCCCTCGGTGATTCCGGCGAACTGGAGGCTGTCGATCTCGGCCCGCACCGTGAGGCGGGCGCGGACCGACCGGCCGGCGGCCAGCGGGACCTCGATGGCTGCGGAGGTGTCGCCGTTCGTCAGCCACCAGCGGCTGCGGGTGCGGGCGGTGCGCTCGTTGAGCATCTCGCGCGCGTGCGTCATGAACCGCGCGGCGATGGCGGCGCCCAGGCCGGCGTCGAGCAGGTTGCGGTGGAGGGCCGCCACCAGCGGGCTGACGTCGACGGCGTTGACCACCGTCCGCTCCAGTCCGTGCCCGGCGGTGTCCTGCGGCCGGGTCACCCCGGCCCCTGCGGCCGACTCGGCCGCGGGGGCCGGCCGGGGCACTTCGGCGATCACCTTCAGGTCCGGGCGCGGCGCGTCCGTGCCGGTGTACTCGGTCGGGAACTCCACCCGCAGGCGCCGGTCGACGGTGACGTCCGGTGTGTGCTCGACGCCGTCCACGTAGACGTGGACGCGCAGGCTCGCGGTGAACGGCCGGTTGGAGGCGATGAACAGGGTCCGGCCCGCGATGACGTTGCGCCGCAGGATGTCGGTGGTCTTGGCGGCGGTCTCGGCGCGCAGTTGCGGCATGCCGAGGAGCATGGACGAGGCCACCGCCGAGGCGGTGCTGAAGCCCAGCAGGGTGGCCGCGTCGGCGCCGAGGGCCCGCCCCCGGGTGAGTTCCCGGCTCGCGGCGGTGGTCGCGAACCGCACCCCGTACTCGCGTATCCCGCCGGCCCGCTGCTCCTCCGTGACCGGGCGCGGATCGACCAGCACCGGCCGCAGCCACACCAGCCGGCCCCGGACGGCCAGGGTCACGCCGTGGGCGAGCAGGTCGTCCCAGGCGTTGCGGCCGCTGGTGAGCAGCATGGTCCGCACGGCGTCCTTGATGCCGTCGGCCAGGTCCCGGAACCGGTCCCGCAGACCGGCGGCGATCCGCTCGGCCGCCTCCTCGGCGTTGAACGCGCCGAACCCTCCGGTGCCGGTGATCGCGACGTGGCCGAGCAGTCCGTGGTCGACGTACCAGGGGTGCTCCGGCTCGGCCGCCGTGGCGGCGGCGGTCGCCGGCGCGGTGTCGGGCGCCGTGGCCCGTTCCGCGCCGGCTCCGGTGGCCGACTCGGGGGCGGGCTCGCTCACCAGGGTGCCGGCCGGCTCGGGCGGGGTGACCTGCTGATCGCGGCGGTGCAGTTCGATGGCTTCGGCGGCGTCGTCCCGGCGCCTGAGGAAGCGGTCCAGCGGGCTCCCGCCGAGCAGTCCGCCCTGCTCGCGCAGTTCGGCGTCGGTGGGTGCGGGGTAGGCGAGCTGCCCGGCGCCTCGCTCCCGGTCCAGGACGATGCCCAGCCGTTCGCCGGCGATCCGGGCCCGTTTCTCGGCCTGCTCCACCCGTTCCAGGGCCGCCGCCAGTTCCTGGGCCGCCCGGTCCGACGCGTCGGCGCTGGTGCGCCCGTGCCGGGCCCGCAGCGCCGTCAGGGCCGTCTCCGCGCGGCGGAGGGCGAGCTGCGCGTCGGCGAAGTCCTGGGTGGCCCGGGCCTCCTCCTCGGGCGTCATCGTCTCGGCGGCCGGCTCCCGGACCTCCTCGTCAGCCGCCTTGCCCTTGCCCTTGCCCTTGTCCTTGTCCTTGTTCTGCTCAGTGCCCTGGCCGGTCTCCTGGTCCGCGGCCGTGTCCGTGCCCTGGTTCCCGTCCGCCGCGGCCCGCAGCTCGCTCAGGCGGTCGGTGGGCACGTAGAGGACGGCGGCATCGCCGGAGACGGTCGCCCGCACCGCCCAGGGCCTGCCGCCCGCCGGACGCAGTACGAGGTGCCAGGTGACGGAGTCGGCCTCGACCCGCGAGAAGGAGCGGCCCGGCTGCCGGTCCGGGCCGGTGAGCACGAGTGTCTCGGCATCGGTCCGGGCGCGGTCCCCCGCGGAGTCGGTGCCGCCGCTCAGCGGGCCGCCGAGGCGTGCGTGGGAGCCGGGCCGGCCCGCCTGGAGGAGAACGGAGCGGGCCGGGTCCTTGACGAAGGTGTCGGGCAGTGTGCCCCGGGGGCCGGACACCGGTGTGCGCAGTCCGTGGACGTCGGCGCTGATCTCCAGTCGGGCGGCCTGGTCGACGCCGGCCCCCGGCAGCGTCACCTGTTCGTGGAGGGTGGCCCCCGCCGCCAGCTCCGGGAACCACTGGTTCATGAAGGGCGGGCTGAAGACGGCCGCGATCCGGTTGTGCAGGGGGAACATGCCGCCCTGCCAGGAGTGCGAGGCGAGCGAGGCGCCGCTGCGCAGCTCGCGGCCGGCCAGCGTCGTGAACAGGGACTCGGCGGCCCGGCGCAGGCCCGGCAGATCACCGACGGTGCCGACGAACGCCTCCCGGAGCACGTCCTCGGACAGCCGTGGCCCGTGCCGCCGGAGTTCGGCCTCCGCGCGTTCCGGCACCGTCCTCGGGCGGGCCGCGGGTGCCGTCTCCCGTTGGGTCAACTGTTCCTGGTGGCCCAGCCGCAGTTCGCCGGGGAGCAGCCGGACGGCCAGCAGGTGGTTGTTCTGCCGTCCGACGAAGGGGGTGAGCAGGCCGGCCGGGGTCGGGGCCGCGCTCAGCGCGTGGTGCACCTCCAGTTCGGCGGTGAGCTGTACGTCGAAGGCGGTGACGTGGGGGCGCAGGACGCGCAGGACGCCGGTGTCGCGGTGGTCCCGGTCCTCGGTGCGCCGGGTGTCGGAGCGGGTGACCGCGGGCCTGAGGGCGCCGAGGGCCGTCTCGGAGGTGAGGGCGTCCGTGTGGTCCGAGGTGCCGCCGACGCCCGCGCGTCCCTCGTGGCTCGTGGTCGTGGTGGTGACCCGGGTCCGCTCGCGCAGGCGCAGGTCGGCGCTGTCCATGACGTGTTCGCCGGCCGCCTGTCCGGCGGAGCGCGGGTTGAGCAGTTCGGCGGTGAGGGTGAGCCGCGCCATCGAGGTGCTGATCTCGTTGCGGTTGGGCACCAGGATCGGCAGGCCGGTGAGCATGGTCTCCAGCAGCGCCGCGGTCCCTCGCCGGGCGGCCACCTTCCACAGTTCCGCCTCGACCGCGTCGGCGTGCTCGCGGGAGAGCAGTCCGCGCACCTGGGGCAGCACGTGGTGCACGAACGGGGCCAGGTCCGGGGTGCCGAGGAGGACGGCGTGGTCGAAGCCGTCGCCGCGCAGCACGTTGGTGGGCGCCAGGGCGGTGCCGTGGTCGCGGGCCTGTGCCGCGGCTGCCGCCGGGTGCTCCGCCAGTCCGCGCGCCCGCGCCGACTCCGCCGGCAGCAGGGCCAGGCCCGGGGCGGGCTGCGGGGGTCCGACCACCTCGCGTTCGTCGTACCTGCGTGAGCTGAGTGCGCCGAGGAAGCCGACCTGCAGCTCGTTCCAGCGGCGTACGGTCACCACGAACTCGGTCGGCGCCTCGGCCCAGACGTGGGCGCCGACGGTGGTGTGCGTCCGGTCGACGCGTCCGCCGGCCGTCCGCCCGGCGGCGACCGGGGCGTTGCGCGAGTAGCTGAGGTCGACCTTGGTGCCGTCGGTGTCGTCGGGCAGGTCCAGGTCGTCGTGGGCGGTGCCGGCCAGGGCCGAGGCGGCGGTGGCGGTCAGCGCCAGGCGGTCGTCGGTCTCCGTGTCCCGGACGAGTGCGGTGGCCAGCGTGTGGTCGTAGTGGAAGGCGTGCGCGCTCTCGCCGACGGCGGTCAGCCGGGCGACCCTGGCCTGGACCGACACCTCCACCCGGCCCGGCATCGTGAAGGTGCCGCCGCGGGCGAGCGGGCGGGTCCACAGCGGGTGCGGGGCGCCGGTGAGGTCGTGCACGCGGGAGGCGAGTCCGGTCACGGCGGTGCGCAGGGCGGCCTCGTCCGCGGGGTCCAGCGTTCCCACGCCGACCTCTGCGAGCAGCGCGGCGACGTGGGCGTACAGATGGTCGGTGCGGACCATGTGCAGCGTGTCCTGCGGCAGTTGTTCGCCGAACGCGGGCGTCCAGGTCCGCCGGGGTAGCGGGTCGGCGGTGCGCGGTGTCCGCCGGGCCACCCCGGTGCCGTCCACGCGGGAGTCGAACTCCAGGGCGCTGCGCACCCGGCCGGCGGCGTCCCGCTCCAGGGTCAGGTCCTCGGGGACGGCGAGGGTCGCCCGGCCCGTCACCGGCTCGGCGCTCACCCGCACCGGTGCGGGCCGTCCGGCGGTGGGCACCGGTTCGGCGGTGAGGTGGAAGGTCACCGGGCCGTCGAACTCGGCGAGCCACAGCGAACCGCCGCCGAGGGCACCGGCCGCGGCGAACCCGCCGGTCTCGTCGATCGAACGGCTCCAGCTCACCTTGGGGACGAGGCGGCCGGTGAGCTGCGCGGCCGCCTCCGTCTCGGCAAAGTCGCCGATGTCGATGCCGATGCCCGCGACGACCTTCCAGCGGCGCAGCGCGGAGCTGAGCAGGTCCACGGAGGTCCCGAAGACGACCTCCGTCTGGCCGGGCCGGGACCGGGCGTAGGTGAAGTCCGCCGGGTCGAGGCTCGCCCGGACGGTGAGGCGGATCTGCTCCGTGCCGCTCGGCCGCCGGGGGTCCCCGAGGGGGCGGGTCAGCACGACGGTGTGGCCCTGCCCCGCCAGTACGTGGGCCCGCCGGGCCAGTGCCGCCGGGCTGAGCGCTTCGGCCAGCGCGAGATGGTTGGCGACGTGGTGCGCGAGTCCGGTGTCGCCCCGCCACCGCACGACGGCGCCGGCGGGGGCCGGCGCTTCCCGCCGGGGGAAGCGCGGCGCCAGGTAGCCGGGGAAGTGGTCGTGGACCAGGTCGAGGGCGCGGCCGAGTGCCTGTTCGGCCCCGTCCGGGCCGACTTCGCCGATCCGGCTGGTGGGGGGCAGCCAGCCGTCGGTCGCGGGGGGCAGTGTCAGTACGCGGCCCGGGGCGGTGCGGGCCCGGGTCTCGGGGTCCGCGGGCGTCCCGGCCGGGCGCACCGCGGTGGCGTCCGGCGGGAGGCCCCCGAGGCGTCCGGCGTCGGCGGTGAGCATCCGCACCCGCGCGGTGACCCAGGTCTCCGGGCCGGTGCGCCCGCCGAGCCCGCGGGTCTCCAGCCGTACGTCGAACTCGACCGCGGTGGTGGGTTCGTCGGTGTGCCGCAGCCGCCGTACCTCCAGGCTGTCGGCCTGCTGCCCGGCGCGGGTGTACTGCACCGAACGTCCGTAGGTGAGCTTCGGCAGGGGCACGCTCGCCGGTATGCCGAGGGCGGCGGCGGCCAGCGAGACCGCGCCGCCGACGCCGGCGCTGGCCGTGTCGCCCTGGACGGAGGCCGCGCCGACGGTGCCGGACCGGACGTCCTCCACGTCCACCCGGGACAGCTCGTCCGCGTCCGCCACGATGCGGGGGTTGTGGAAGGTGGCGTCGACCCGCACCGCGTCGGACCGCTCGCCCGTGGTGGTCACCGGCGGGGAGTGGTGGCCGCCGGCGGCCGCGTCCCGCAGTCCGGACAGCAGGGAGCGGACCCCGGCGAAGGTGTCCAGGGTCTCGAAGGACGGCGCGGCCGGGTCGGCGAGCGACGGGTCGACCGCGGCGAACACCGCGGCGCGGTACTCCCCGGCCCCGGTGACCGAGTCCACCCAGGACAGGGCGGGGACGGTGACCGGCGGGCCGGCCTGGGCGGGGCCCGCGGTCCGGGGGGCGAGGGCCGTCGCGTCCGGTGCCGGTGCCCGCCGCAGCGCGGCGGTGCTCGGGCCGGCCTCGCCGGACAGGCCGGCCCACAGCCCGGAGGTGGCGTGGTCGGTGCCGGCGGGGCGCGGCAGGGCGCGGACGGCCCGGCGGGGGTAGGTGCCGGTGAGGGCCCGTTCCAGGACCGTCCGGGACCGGCTCGGCTCCTGCCCGGCCCGCCGGACCTCCAGGCTCACCTCCACGTCGTGCAGGAACCGCACCGCCCGGGGCGCGGACGCCGGCCTGATGGTCTGTGTGGTGCCCTGCCGGGTGGCGGCGCTGAAGGCGGTCTTCTTGGAGAAACCGGCCAGGAGGGCCTTCGCGGCGGAGCCGACCTGGGAGAGGTGCGGCACGTACGACAGGGCCTGGGAGAAGGGCTGCGGCAGGGTTACGTTCAGACCGTGGTCGACCGAGCGGTCGGCGGTGGCGCTCTCCTGCCAGTTCCTGACCCGTCCGGTCGCCGAGGGCGGGGAGGTGCGCGGCGCGCGGACGCCGGCCCGGTCGCTCGCGTCGCCGACCGGCTCGCCGCGCGCGTCGGTGAGCTGGGTCCAGTCACCGAACCGCAGCCGCACCGTGACGGCGAGGGGGCCGCCGGGCGGGCGCAGGACCAGGGTGAGCCGGTCGGCGACCGCCTCGTGCAGGTCGCCGTCGAGGTCGGTGCCGGCGAAGTGGGTGTCGAGCAGCCGTCCCGTGCGTTCCCGCAGTTCCGGCGGGAGCAGGGCGAGCAGGCCGTCGCGGACGGCCGCGGTGAGCCGGTCGTCGGCGGGCGCGTAGGTCTCCGCGCCCGCGCCCTGCCGTCCGGTGTGCTCCGGCGGCGCGAAGAGCAGGCCGGCGTCTCGTTCGTCCCGGCCGCGCAGCGCGGTCTCGGCGACCGGTGTGACCGTGTGGTCCCGGTCGGCGCGGTCGGCGGCCGACGTGTGCAGGTCGGGGCCGGTGAGCAGGCCGTCGAGGTTGGGCATGGGGCGCGGCGGGCGCGGCTCCCGCACGGCGGCGTCCGCGACCGGCTCGCCGTGGGAGGTGCCGGAGGTGTCGGAGCCGGAGGAGGAGACGGTGATGACCGGCCCCCGCTCGAAGGGACGTTCCCCCACGGGGTCGGTGCCCAGCCCCGTGTAGCCCCGGAACTCCGGCTCGGCGTCTCCCGGCCGCGCGGTCCGCCAGCCGGCCACCCCGCCGAACGGCACCAGGAAGGTCCGGCGCAGACCGACCTGGAGCGGCCCGGTCGGCCCCGCGACCGGCAGGCCGAGGCCCTCGGCCAGCCGCTGGATGTACGACGTCGGATGCACCGCCGAGGTGCTCGCGGCGTAGCAGATGACGACGATCACGGAGCTGTCCGCGGTGCGTGTCGCCCGGCCCTGGAAGGCGTGGAAACCGGCCCGGGCGCGCAGTACGGCGGCCACCTGCTCGCCGTCGAACCGCACGACCCGGTCGTCGCGGGTGAGCAGTTCCGCGTGGGGTGCGTCGGCCACGCCGTGGGCGACCAGGAAGTGCCGCTCCCCGGCGCCCGAGGCCCACGGGTTCGTTCCTGTCAGTCCGTGGCTCCGACCCTGCTCGGAGACCACTTCGTACCGCTGTGCCTGCGGCAGCGCGGCGAAGGCGGCCTCGAACTCGGCGAGTTGGTGCTCGGGCAGCGAGGTGTGGCCGATCAGGCGTCCCTCGGGGTCGGCGAGCGGTGTCATCACCAGGGAACGGAAGTGGAACCTCTCGCCGGTCACGGAGCGGACGTAGTTCTCCGGCCCCGACTCGTCGGTGTCGCGCCGCGCCGCGAGTGCCGCGCGGTCCTCGTTCGGGTCCACGTACACCCAGCGCCCGGCGGACCGCCCCTCCCGGGCCTGGCCGGCGGGCCGGATCTCCAGGTCGCCGAAGGGGGTGTCGAAGAAGTCGATCTGGCCGGTGTGCGAGTACACCCGGACGCCGGCCCGGTCGGCCACCGTGGTGGCGAGGTCGAGGCCGTGCCGGGCGGCGTGGTCGGCGACCAGCCACACCGGGCCGTCCTGGAAACGGTTGCGGGCGACGAGGTCGGCGAACGCGTGCAGTGTCATCCGGACCGGCCGGCCCTGGCGGTAGGCGATGACGGCGGGCGCGGCGGTGCCGGGCACGCCGTGGTCGAAGTCGACGCGCCAGATGGTGCTTCCCTCGGCGGACCGGACCTGCCGGGTGGTGCTGTCGTACGTCGGGACGAGGTCGACGCCGACGAACCGGCCCGCCCCGTCGACGAGGCCGCGCAGGTCGAGGTCGTGCAGCGACACGGTGCCCAGCGGCGCCGGTGACACCCGGCGCGGCGCCGGGTCCTCGGTCCGTGCGGCGGCCGGGGCGACGGACGGCGCCTCGGCCAGGTCACCGGCCGGCCCCGCCTCCCGGGCGCGGGAGGCGGCGCTCATCCGCAGCCGCGCGACACCTTCGGACGCCTCGTCGGCGTCGGACCGCGCCTCGGGGTCGAGACCCATGTCGCGCAGCGCCCGCCGGGTCTCCTCCAGCTTGCCCTGCGCGCCCGTCACCGCGCGGGCCGCGTTCCTCGCCTGCCGCGCGGCGCCGTACTCGGACAGGGCCGTGTGGTACTTGGCGACCGCGTCGGCCAGTCGGGCCAGGTCGGGGTCCACCACCAGCGGCGGCACCGCGTCGACCGGCTCGGTCCGGGCGGGGGCCGGGGCGGTGGCGGTGGCCTTGCCCTTCCCCTTGCCCTTCCCCTTGGCCGCCGGGCGGGCCGCCTGCTCCTCGGCCTGCCGGGCCGCTTCCCGGGTCAGCTCGGCGGACGCCAGCAGGGCGGGGGTGTTGCGCACCGCGTCGAGTTCCAGCGGGCCGCTCACGTACCGCCCGCCGTGGCCCTCCCACTGGTACTTGTTGCCCTGCCGCGAGGTGCTGAGCGCGTACACCAGCGTGTCCACCCGGCCGTCGGGGGCGAGGACGTACGCCAGTGAGGCACCGCCGCTGCCGCTGTCGAGGTGCACGTGCAGCGCCCGGTTGGCCTGCACCACGTTCTCGCGGGGGCGCAGGCGCCCCCAGGCCACGTCGTCGAGCACCTTGAGCTGGTCCTGCGGCAGCCGTTCCGGCCGTACGTGCGCGGCGTACACCAGGCGTCCGCTGTGCTCCCAGGTGTCGCTGTCGTGCGGGGCGAACGCCGCGAACCGCTGCGCGACCTTCGCCGTCTCCTCGGCCTGGCGGGCCTGGCGTTCGGCGTGGGCCCGGGTCCACACCGCGCGGGCCGCCTCGGTGGTCCGGGCGTGGTAGTCGCCTTCGAGGACCACGCCCAGCCCGTCCAGCCACCGGTGGAAGTCGCTCTCGAAGCTGGCGAACGCGGCTTCGGGGCCGGCCAGGAAGGGGGCGAAGGTGTAGTCGCCCCACACCGCGGGGTCGTGCCGGAGGTCCTCGGTCACCGTCGGCGCGCCGAGCAGCAGCGGCAGCAGTTCGGGGTTGCCGCCCAGCGCCCTGGCCGCCGCGGCGCCCGCCGGGCCGAGCAGCAGTTCGGCGGTCTCGGGGACGGAGGCGAGGGCCCGCGCCCAGACCGACTCGGTGCGGGCCGGCTGCTTGGCGTTCTTCCCCGCGGCGGTGCCGGTACGTCCCGGCTGCCCGGCGTCGTTCCGGGTGCGGGCCGGTGCCGTCGCCGCGGCGGTGGCGGTGCCGGTGGTGGCGGCGGCGCGGGCGGGCGCGGCGAACTCGGACAGCGCGCGCAGCAGCGCCTGCGGCGAGGGGTCCTCGGCCAGCGCGCGCAGCCGGCCCTCCCGGGCCAGCGACCGGAGCGCGTCGGCGGGGGCGGTGTCGCGCAGTGCGTGGGCGAGCCATTCGGGGGTGGACAGGAACCGGTCGACGAACCAGGGTTCGTCGTCGAGGAAGCGGGTCAGACTGGTGTTCGACAGCAGTCGGCGCAGGTCGGCCGCCTCCGGTCCGGCGGCGGCCGTTCTCGTCCGGGCGGCGACGGCTCCCAGCAGTGCCTCCCGGACGGTCAGCCGCCGCACGAGCTGGGCGGTCAGCGCCTCGGCCAGCGGCTGGTCGGTCCGCGCCGCCCGCCACAGCGAGCTGTCCGCGTGGGCCTCGTCCAGCAGGCGGTGGCTGCGCAGCAGCGCGTCGGCCAGCCACGGTGACTGGCGTACCTGCCGCCAGATCCGGGGCTGCTCCGTCATGGCCTCCGGCAGGCCGCGTACCGACTCCAGCGCCCGGCGCAGCGAGAGCGAGCCGTTGGCCAGCCGGTCCGCCACCTCCGGATGCTGGCGCAGGAGCAGGTGGACGGCGGGGCGGCGCTGGAGCAGGCGTACCACGTCGGGGTCGGCCGCGAGGGCCCGTACCACGGCCGGGGCGGCCGTCGCGGTCTCCGCCAGCGCGGCGTCCGACAGGACCACCGGGACCTGGGCGGTGTGCCCGGCGAGCAGGGCGGCCAGCGGCGGGTTGTCCAGCAGCCTCAGGTAGGCGGCTTCGGTGGTGATCAGGTCCGGTCTGTCGGTCAGCGCCCGGGCCAGGCCGGGCACCGCGCCGATGACGGTCAGCAGGTGCGGGTGCGCGGTCAGGGTCCGCAGCAGCGGCAGGCTGCTCACCGCCGCGCGGATCGTCGCCCCGCCCCCGGGGCGGGGCAGCAGCCGGGCCAGTTCGCCCCGCAGCCCCTCCTCCCGCATCAGCTCGTCGGAGACCGGTCCGGAGTCCGCGAGGACGCGCGCGATGTCCTCGTTCCCCAACAGCCTGATGTCGTCGGGCCGGAACATGCGGACGAGGATGTCGTGGCGGTACAGGTAGAGCCTGCTGATCTGCGGGTTGTCCACGTATCCCTGTTTGAGGGAGGGGTTGTTGAGCAGCCACAGCCGCACCGCGGGGGTGGTGAGGAAGAGTCGGTAGAGATAGTCGTTGGTGCGCAGCGCGCTGGTGAACGCCGGGTCGTCGTGGATCAGCACCAGGCTGTCCTCGCTCGGATCGGCGATCAGGTCGACCAGGGCCGGCCGTTCCCGCAGCATCGGCAGCAACTCGGCGTTGCGCAGCAGGGCGGCGCCCAGTGCCGGGCGGGTGCGGGCGAGGTCGAGCACGCGCGGGAGCCGGCGGACCGCACGGTTCGTCTCCAGGAGCGCTTCCAGGTCGACGGGCTCGTCGGCCGTGATCCGTTCCCTCAGCCCCTGCTCGGCCTCCTGCTCGGTGAGGGTGAAGAGCCTGGCCAGCCAGAAGTCGTGCGGCCGGTAGACGATGCCCTCCGATGAGAGCACCGGCTCGCCGAGATTCTGGACCACGCCCAGCAGGTCGTTGATCCAGCCCCGGCTCTTCTTCCCCCGCGCGCTCTTCTTCGCCTCGGCGGCCCGCTGGAACGCCTCGTCGAGTCGCCCCTCGCTCAGTGCCCGGACGAAGGCGGGGCGCGCGACGGCCTCCACGAGGACCTCGGGGACGGCGAGCAGCAGGTCGCGGGCCGCGGCGGACCGCTGGAGGGCGGCGAGCAGCGGCCGGTCGCCGTAGAAGCGCCGCCAGTGGCCGAGGGTCAGGGGCAGGCCGGGCCGGGCCGCCAGTTCGCTCATCAGGAGCGGATGGGCGCGCACGTTGGCCACGTAGGCGGGCTCCGTCAGGGCGGTCGCCGCGCGGGGATTCCTGACGATCACCGTCAGCAGCGCCCCGTCGTTCTCCGTGACGGCGTCCGCCAGGTCCTGCCGCTCCTGCGGGGAACTCAGCGTGTCCAGGGCCTTCTCGGAGCCGGTCGTGCGCGCGAAGGCCACCAGGCGGTCCTCGGTGAGCAGCCGCGACTCCAGGCCGGTCAGTCGCTCGAACATGGGGACGGCGCCGGCGAGGGTGGTGGAGGCTTCCGCCACGGCCGTGTTCCAGTACTGCGCGTCCCGTAGCCCCGGCCCGTGCGCGGCCATCTGCGCCACCCGCCGCGCGACCGTGGCGCCGTCGGGGCGGACGATGTACAGCTCCATCACACGGTGGCGCAGCACCGTCCGGAGCACGCCGGGAACCAGCAGGGCGGGAATACCGCCACCGCCCACGAGCCCACGCAACGGAACGCTGCCCGGCCGCAGCAGGCGACGGTACTCGTGCGGGTGGTGCAGCAGACCGGGGTGGCGGGTGAGCATCGCCACCAGTGCCTGATCCCGCTCCAGCACTCCGGCGAGTTCCGGATCGGCGAGCGCCGTGTCCAGCGCGGCGTCGGCCGCCCGCAGCCGGTTCAGCGCCGAGTCCTCGGGCGCCTCACCGGACCGCACCGGCCGCGGCGGCGGCTGGACGGCCTCGGCCAGGGCCGGGAGCAGTCGGTCGTCGGGGACGTCGTCGAAGGCGCGCGGGTCGTGGGAGAGCACGGCGGCCACCGCCGGATTGTCCGCGGCGGCGGCGATCAGCTCCTTGGACCGGGCGATCCGGCCTCCGAAGGAGGGCACGTCCGGCAGGACGTCGATCAACTGGGGGTTGCGGGCCAGGACGTCCAGTACCGAGGTGTCCTTCATCGCCAGGTCCAGCATGCCGGGCACGTAGAAGAGCACGTACGGCTGGTCGGCGTGGACCCGCAGCGCGGCGCGGAGTCCGGTGTGGGCGAAGAGCCGCTTGTAGTCGACGGCCACCGCTTGCAGCCGGTTGAGGGTCACCGACTGGAGCCCGGCCATCAGGGCGCCCTCGTTGCTGAGGAGCTCGGCCCGCGCGACCGGTCGGTCGCCCCTGGGCAGCGTGTCGGCGATCTCGGGGTCGCGTTCGGCGAGGACGGCGAGGACCCTGTTCTTCGTCTCCAGCAGGGAGTGGATCAGATCGGTGTGGCCGGCGAGGCGGAACGCCAGCGCGGGGTAGACGAACAGTTCCTTGGTCCACAGGGCTCCGTTCTCGATCGCGTCGACCAGTTCCCGCCGGCCCGA
Organism: Streptomyces ziwulingensis; assembly: GCF_039542605.1. Taxonomy (NCBI): domain Bacteria; kingdom Bacillati; phylum Actinomycetota; class Actinomycetes; order Kitasatosporales; family Streptomycetaceae; genus Streptomyces; species Streptomyces ziwulingensis. The sequence goes on along the minus strand of NZ_BAABIG010000040.1, from coordinate 3,887 downwards.
GGGAGACTTGTGGATCAGGGCCTGGAGGTACTGCGGGTTGCGGTGGAAGACCGCGGCCTGGGTGCTGTGCGTCGTCGGGAGGTTCTGCAGCGTGCTCAGCAGGACCGGCGCGGCGGCGAGGACCTCGGGCATGTCCTCGTGGACGAAGAGGAAGTAGCTGAGCGCCGGGCTCCCGGCCGCCTGCTCGACGAGGTGGACGGCGTCCGGGCGCAGCATCCTGACCACCGCCGGGTGGTGCTCCTCCGCACTCCAGCGCCCGTCGGTGTGCAGGAGCTGTGCCAGCGGTCTGACGGGCCACTGCTCGTGCCAGGGGGCGACCCGCGCCAGGTCGAGCAGCAGGTTGAGCAGGGGCGCCCGGTGGTGTGCGACGTCCACGGTGGCGCCGGCCGCCCGGTCCAACTGGGCCCGGATCGCCGGGGTGAGCACCGCCGGCTGGGTGGCCGGCTCGGCAGCCTGCTGGGTGGCCTGCTCGTTGCGGCTGCTCTCGCCCTGCCCCGCGGCGGCGGTCGCGCCCCCCTGCTTGCGCTTCGCGCCGCCCCGCAGCCCTCGCCGGGCCGAGCGCAGGCCCGGCCGGCCGGCCGCCAGCGCGTCCGCGAGGGTCCTGGCCCGCTCGTGCGCCCGGGCCTGTGCCCGCGGGTCGTCCTCGGCCCGGCCGAGGATCTCCATGACCCGGAACATCGCCCGGTGCTGTACCTCTCGCGCGGCGGCCGTGTCCGGCTCGTGCCCGATCAGCGGTGCGGGCCGGAGCAGGGCGTCCGCCCGCTCCCACAGCTCCTGGAAGGCGGGCTCGTCGTACTCCCGGCGCAGCCGCGCCTGCGCCGCGTCGGAGGTCTCGGCGGTGTCCCGGCCGAGGGTGGCGTCGAGTGCGCGCAGCCGGGCGGCGGTCAGGCCGGCGGTGAAGGAGTCGGCGTACGCCGCCTCGTGGGCGGACCAGGACGTGGAGAGGGCCTGCGGTGCCCACAGCAGTTCGTAGGCGGCCAGGAAGTCCTCGCGGAAGTCGTCGGCGAGTTCGGCGAGCCGCTCCTCGCCGGTCTCCGCGTCCCCGCGCAGCGCCTCGAAGGAGCGGGCCGCCGTGAGCAGCGCCGGGCCGACGGTGGACTCGAAGTCGAGGTGGGCGGGGAGGGCGCGGGCCTGGTCGGCCAGGACGGTGTCCCAGCGCCGCGTCAGGCCCGGCAGTTCGTCGCGGGTGACGGGGCGGTCCGTGAACAGGGCGTCGAAGGCGGCGAGCAGCCGCTCGTCCAGACCGGCCCGGGCGCGGGCGGCGTCCGCCTCGCTCAGCGTCTTCCCGCCGTCGGCCCGGCGCTGGAGCTGTTCGTCGAAGAGCCGGCCGGAGACGGCGTTCACCTGGTCGCGGGCGTGCCGCACGGTCAGCCAGGTGTGCAGCCGGCCGGGGTCGGTCAGCTCGGCGTACGCGGCGCGCCACCGCTCCTGCCGGGCCCCCGTCGCCTGGGAGGTGTCGGCGGCGAAGACCTGTTCGAAGCGGTGGTTGACGGCCGCGGCGACCGTCACGTCCAGTTCCTGGCGGAGCATCGGCCGCAGGTGGGCGAAGTCCACCGGGAAGCGGTCCAGGAACGCGCGGCCCACCTGGGTCCCGGACTCGGCCCAGGAGTCGGCGGCCTCGGTGACGGCCTCCCGCGAGCGCACGATCTCCGCCTCGCGGACCGCCTGCCGCGCGAGGCGGCCGGGCAGTTCGGTCAGCAGGCCACCGAGCCGCTCCTGCCACTGCGCCGGCAGCGCGCGGGCCTCCGACACGGTCCCGGCCGCGCTGTCCGCGGTGGGGAAGATCCGGTCGAACGCCTCGCGCAGCGTGCGGCCGGCCTCGTCGAGTACCAGGGCCCGGCCCGGCTCGGACACCACGGTGTCCTCGGCGTCGAACGCGGCCAGCAGGTCGCGGCCCTCCTGCCCGAGGTGGTCGGGGAGGGCGGCCGCCACCTCCGCCACCCGGCCGCGGAGCCGGTCGAGCTGGCCGTGCAGCAGCGCCTGCCGGTCGAACTCGCCGGGCAGCGTGTCGACCAGGTCGCGCAGTCGGCGGCTCGCCTGCCGTACCGCGTCGTTCATCGCGGTACGGGGGTCGATGCCGGTGAGAGTGTCGTGCAGCGCCGCGTCCCAGCGTGCGCGGAAGCCGTCGGCGGCCTGCTCGCGGACCGTGACGACGAGGTCCTCGGTCAGCTCGAACGGTGCCGTCGTCCCGTCGTCCAGCCGGCCGCGCCAGGTGTCGGTGAGCCGCTCCCCCCACGCCTGGAACGCGCGCGTGAACGCCCCGTCGCCGTGGCCGAGGCCGATCTCCCGGGCCGCCGCCACGGTGAAGGCGTCCCGCAGCGCCACGTCGGCCGCCGGCCGGTCGTCGGTGCCGGTGATCCGGCCGTGGTCCTCGCGGACCCGTTCCCGGACGGCGGTGAGCTGGTCGGCGGTGAGCATCGGCGCCTCGTCGCGCGTCCAGCGCAGGAACGCCTCGTCGAGAGCGCCGGCGTCGGTGTCCAGAGCGCCGGTGTCGCTGCCGGCGGTGGCCGTTGGCCCGGTGGTGGGTTCGGTGCGGGCCTGCGCCAGCAGGTCGGCGTAGCGCAGGTGCAGGTCCTGCTGGGCCGTCTGCCAGGCCGCGGTACGCCAGTCGCTCGCGTCGGCGTGGAGCGGGGCCGGGACGAACTCCGCGGCCGGGCCGGAGTCGGTCGACCGGACCGCGGTGGCGGTCTCACCGGCCTGGACGTACGCCTCGCGCAGCGCGTCGATGTGGTGCCGGGCCCAGTCGGCGGTGGCCGCGTGGGTCATCCGTACCGTGCCCTCGGGCCGGTCCTCCAGGAGCCGCTCGAAGTCCTGGTACGACCGGTGCCGGGCCTCGGCCACCGCGTGCAGCGCATCGGCCTGGGCGTCGAAGCGCGCCACGGCGTCGGCCTGGCCCCGCGGACCGTACTGGTCGAGGCGGGCGGCCAGCGGCTCGGCGAGCGTACGGCGCTGCTGCTCGTACCAGGCGGTCAGGTCGCTGTTCCAGGCGCGGTCGGCGGCGAACCCGGCGGTGTGCTCCAGGAACCGGCGGTGCTGTTCGGCCGCGACGGGCGCCCGGTCCTGCTGGTGCACGGCGGCCTGGCGGGTCTCCTCGGCCAGGTGCTCCAGCCGCTGCCGGCGCTCGTCGGCGTCCCGCACGGCGGACGCCTCGGCCCACTCGGCGGTGAACTGACCGCGCAGCACGCCGAGCTGGTCGGCGTACCAACGCCGCACCGGGGTGTTCCACTGGGCCCGGCCGTCGGCCAGGTCGACGCGTTCGCCGTGCGATCCGGTGGTGCGCAGTACGGCGTCGAAGGCGGCGNGACGACCCGCCATCACGTCCTGGAACTCCTCGGCCAGCGCGGCGGCCTGCGACGAGGCGGCGAAGGCCGTGCCGCCGCGGTCGGTGGGCAGCACGGTGGCGATGTCGCGGTCGAAGACCTGGCGTGCCTGTTCCCGGGCGGCGAGAGCGTCCCGGGTGGCCGCGAGCCGGGTGTCCAGATCCGCGAGAGCGGCGGCACGGTCCCGCGCCCAGGTGTCGGCGAACGCCTCCCGGACGGGGGCGAGCCGGTCCGCCGCCTCCGGGGCGCGCAGTTCGGGGAAGACCGTGAGCCGGGTCTCGAACTCGCCGTACGCCCGGTCCCGGGCCTCGACGGTGGTGCGCAGGTCCGCGAGCGCCTCGGTGGTCGGGGCGTCGGCGCGCGGGGGCTGCTGCCGGGGCGGGGCGGTGGTCTCGCCGGTTGTGGCCGGTCGGGCTTCCGCGGTGGTCACGGAAGCGGATGCGGATGCGGAAGCGGATGTGGGTGTGGATGCGGATGTGGGTGTGGGGTCCTGACGGGTGATCAGTTCCTGGGTCTGGAGCTGTGTGCCGGTGCCGGTGTCGGTGTCGGTGTTGCGGGCCGTGGTGG
>NZ_BAABIG010000039.1:0-147329 GCF_039542605.1 Streptomyces ziwulingensis | reverse complement strand
GGGGGCGGGGGCGGGGGCGGGGGCGGGGGCGGGGGCGGGCGTCGGTCCGAGCAGCGGAGCCGCCGACGGCGACGGCTCCGGGTCCGGCTCCGGGTCCGGGGTGCGGGCCGGCGACTCGTCCGGTACGACCTGTACGGCCTCGTCGCCCCCGGGTCCGGGGCCGGGGCCGGGGCCGGGCCCGGTCTCCGCGCCCGCGGTCCCGGTGTCGCCCTCGTCGCCCTCGTCGCCCGCCACGGCTGCCCGGGCCGGGGCGGTCGGGTCGGTGGGCAGGCCGGTCCACCGGGCCGGAGCGGCGGCACCACCGGGAACGGTGGAGGGCAGGCCGTCGTACAGGACGACCGGGTGGCGCACGGTGTCGGCGAGGAGCTGGACCGGTGGCCGGCCGGCGGGGGTGTCCAGCGCGCCGTACAGGACGAAGCGGACCGCCGGGCGGGCGCCGGGGAGCACGGTGTCCCAGAAGGCGGCCACGTCGGCGGGGGGCAGCGGCGGGGCGCCGGGGCTGCCGAGGACGACCAGGAGGAGGTCCGGGTCGGTGGGCTCGGCCTCGACCGCGCCCCGGTGACGGTCGCCCGGCGCGTCCCCTCCGGTGTGGCGCAGCCAGACGCCCGCGGGCACCGGTTCGACCGCGGTGCCGGGCCCGGCCGGACGGGTGCGGGCCGGCACCGAGAACTCCCAGTGCGGCTTGGGGAAACGCTGTGCCGCGGGCTCGGGGTCGCGGCCCGGCCGGAACCGCAGCCAGGCGGCCCCGTCGTCGCCCGGCACGAACAGGCCGCCGGCGGCGGTCGGGATCAGGTCGCCGTCGGCGGCGAGGACCTCCCGGCCGAGCCGCCCGGCGATGAGGCGGCAGGCCGCACGGATGTCCTCCCCCGTCTCCCGGCCGAGAACCAGGCGCGGGCTGCCGAGGCGGGCGGACGAGAGCAGCCGGGCCACCGACTCCCACTCCGCGGTGAGCGCGCCGGCGGGCAGGTCCACGACGACCAGGGTGTGCCGCGGGTCGCCGGCCAGCCCGGCGGCGAACGCGGCGGCCCGGTCGTCGAACCGGCCCCTGGGGTGGATCAGCAGGGCGTCGCCGACGGACGTCGACCGCAACCGGAGCCGTCCCACCGGACTCAGCCCTTCGCCGCGGCGGCGCGGCTGAGCACCGGACCGTCGGGGACGAGGGCGAGGACAGCCGCGGGCAGGGCGAGCCGGCGCCCGCTGTCGCCGAGCCCGAGGGCCCGCACGGCGTCGGAGTCGGCGATCCGGTACTTCAGGCCCTGCTCGGTGATCAGGTACTCGGTCCGGCCGCCGTCCGGGACGGCCAGCACACCGCCCCCGGCGGGCAGCACGACCCCGCCGCGGCCGGCCGCGCGCACGGTGATCCGGGTCCGGCCGCCCGGGCGTTCCTCCAGGCAGACGGTGCCGTCGCCGGCCGCCGCGCGCACGCCCGTCAGGTCCGGTGCCCGGCCGGTCGGGCCGCGGTCCGCCGACACCGGGGCGGCGGCGATGTCCGGCTGTCCGACCCGCCGCGGCGCCGGTGCGCCGGGGCGGGCGGCGAGCAGGGCGTACTCGGTGGCGTTGACGAGGGCGAGACCGTCGGAACGCATCACGTAGTGGTGCTCGGTGCCGTCCGCGCCGGTCCGGAAGACCTGGCCGACCCGCGCGGACCGCCCGGCGACCCGGCCGGCCGGCTCCCCCGCGCCGGACAGTTCGGGGGCGGCGAGCGCGGCGCCGGTGGGGACGGCGGCCAGCCAGTCGGCGGTGGCGGTCAGGGACGTCTGGTCGTCCAGGCCGAGGGCGATCAGCGTCGCGTCGCCGGGCACCGGGTGCTTGACGCCGCGCAGCAGCAGGTACCGGGTGCCGCCGGGGCCGCTGAGCAGTGCCTGCCGGTCGGCGGGCAGAGCGGCGAGCGCGGCGGCGGGGCCGCCGAACACGAGAGTCTGGCCCCGGCCGGCGGCGCCCGGTCCGGGCAGACAGCGCGCCCACGCCCCGGTGGCCAGCGCGGACGCGTCCGGCACGGTGTCCGGCGCGCCCTGGAGGCCGACGGGCGTGCCGTGCGGGACGCCGGCGAGGGAGGCCGCGGACACCGTCTCCGGCGCGGTCCGCCCGCCCGCGATGAGCAGCGCGGAAGCCTGGTTGCGTACGGGACGCAGCTCGCCGCCCGTGTACACGTACCGGTTGCCGGTCTCCTCCTCCACGACGATCGCCCCGTTCTCGCGCCAGCCGTCCGCGGCGACGGGCGAGAGCAGTCCGTACACCCCGAACCCGGCGCACAGCAGCACCAGCAGGCCCACGCCGAAGACCGAGCCGAGCGTGGAGCGCCGGGTCGGGCTGTCGCCCCGGCCGGGGTCGCCGCTGACCAGGGCGGAGGCGAGGCGGCCCATGGCGAACTGGTAGGCCTGCACGTGATCGCGTCGTGTCTGCACGGTCGCCGTCCCCTAGCCCGCGAGGCCGCGGAAGTACGTGTACGCGTGCAGCACCTGGAACAGCAGCGGCAGCAGGGCGATCGCCGTGACGATCTCCAGCAGGTCGCCGAGGTGCCCCCACAGCGGCAGCAGCCGGGCGCGGGGCAGCCGCCAGGCGCCGACGAGCAGCAGCAGCGCGGCGGCCAGCAGCACCGCGAGGACGGCGGCCCGGCCGCCGGGACCGGTGGGCGCGGCCCGGACGATGAGCAGGAGCCCCAGGCCGTAGGCGCCGGCCAGTACGGCCGGGACCCGCTGGAGGGTGCCGTTGGTGCCGCGCGCGCGGAGCAGGACGGCCAGGCTGAGCGAGAGCGGCAGCACCCAGCCGGCCCAGCCGTGCTCGCGGTCGGCGAGCAGCCAGAGGGCGACCGCCCACACCAGCGCGGAGGAGATGCCGATCGCGTCGAGGCAGGCGGTGGCGACGGTGACCCGGCCGGACACGGTGTCGCCGGGCTCGGGTTCGATGTCCCGCTGGAGTTCCTCGGCGTCGTGCGGCAGTGCGGCCACCCGCAGCCGGGCCGTGCGCAGGGCCAGCCGGGGGGCGACGTGCCCGAGCAGGAACAGGCCCACCGCGACCACCGCGGCGGCCTGCACCCCGTGCAGTCCGGTGGCCTCGGCGAGTCCCGCGCCGATGGCGGCGGCGACCGCCGTGAGCAGCACGGTGCCGGGGACGACCAGGGGCAGCGCGCCCAGCGCGAGCAGCAGACCGGCCAGTACGACCACGCACCCGGCGCCCGCGAGCACCCCGGCCGGGCCGGGGGCGAACTGGCCGGACGGGCCCTCGCGCAGGGTCGTCCCGGCCAGCGCGGCGAAACCGAACGCGCCGATGCCGGCGACCAGGACACTGCCCCGGTCGGCTCCCGCGCGGGCGGCCGTCGCGCACCCGGCGGCCAGCACCAGGGCGACCGCCGCGGCCGCGGCGGCGGTGAGCGGTCCGGGGCCCGCGCCGAGCAGCGCGGCGGCGAGCGCGGCCAGCGCCAGGCCGGCCAGGGCGAGACCGAGGGCGCGGGTGAGTGCGGGGCGCCAACGGCCCGGTCCGGCGCCGACGGTGTGCGCGACGCCGTCGGAGACGTCGTCGAAGTGCAGCGCGGGCAGCGCCGCGGCGGCGGGCCGCAGGTGCAGTACGTCGCCGTCGCGCAGCCGGGCGCTCTCCGGGGTCGCCTCGGGGTCGAGGGGTTCCTCGCCGAGCCGTTGCAGGGTCCAGCCGGTGCCCTCCTGGCCGGGGCGGGCCGCGTGGCGCAGCAGTACCGGCAGCAGGGCGGCGAACGGGGTGGTGACGGGCACGGCGAGGTCGGCCCGGCCGTCCGGTGCCTCGATGGTGACGCGGCAGACCTCGGTGGCCCGCACGGGCAGGGGTGCGGCGGTGGTCATCGTGCTCCTGTGGGGACGGGCGCCGCCGGCACCAGGCCGGTCTGGACGAGCTGGACGGTGCGCCGGGTGACGAGCTGGGCGCGGCCGGCGGGCAGGGTGCGGGGCTTGGCCTCGCCGATGAACTTGCCTTCCTCCTTGGGGTAGGAGAAGAGCAGCGCCGGGTTGCCCAGCTCCCACATGCGGCGGATCAGCGGGTCCATGACGGACCGCATGGCGCCGGAGGTGGAGCGGGCCACCACCAGGTGCAGCCCGATGTGGGCGCCCTGGGCGAGCAGCGGCACCAGCGGCATCATCGGGGTGGGTGTGCCGGGCGCGCCGGCGAACAGGTCGTAGTCGTCGACGAGGACGAACAGCAGCGGGCCGGTCCACCAGTCCCGCTGCTCCAGTTGCTCCGGGGTGACGTCGGCGCCGGGCTGCCGTTTGGCCACGGAGACGGCGGCGCTGTCGGCGAGCTTGCCGAGGGCGTCGTGGTCGACGACGTAGCCGACCCGGTACTCCTCGGGGACGTCCTTGAGGAGTCCGCGTCCGGGGTCGGCCAGCAGGATTCTGGCCTCCTCGGGGCGGTAGCGGGCGGTGATGGCGCGGATGGCCAGGCGCAGGGCGTTGGTCTTGCCGGTCTCGCCGTCGCCGTAGACCAGCAGGTGCGGGGTGGCGCCGAAGTCGTGCCAGACGGGGGCGAGGCGGTGCTCGTCCCAGCCCAGGCAGAACCTCAGGTCGCGGGTGTCCGCGGGGGCCGGCAGCCGGCGGGCGTCCAGCCGGGTCGGCAGCAGGCGTACGCCGGGGGCCCGGGGGCCGGTCCAGAAGGTGTCGATCTCGGCGACCGCGGCCTTGGTGGCGGCCGTCAGGTCGTCGGTGCGCGAGGAACTGTCGAGGCGGGGCAGCGCGGACAGGAAGTGGTGTCCCGACGCGGTCAGGCCGCGGCCGGGGCGGTGCGGGACGCCGGCCGCCGCGCGGGAGCCGACCTCGGACTCCATCGAGTCGCCGAGCCGCAGTTCGAGCTTGGTGCCGAGCAGGTCCCGCAGCCGGGGCCGTACTTCGGACCAGCGCACCGCGGAGGCGACCAGGTGCAGGCCGAACGACAGGCCCCGGGCGACGAGTTCCATGATCCGCCGTTCCAGGTCGTCGAAGTCCTGGCGGAGCGTGGCCCAGCCGTCGACGATCAGGAACACGTCGCCGAACGGGTCGTCCAGCGTGCCGTCGGCGCGCAGCGCCCGGTAGGCGGCCATCGACTCCAGGCCGCGGGACGTGAACGACTGCTCGCGGGTCTCCAGGATCTGGGTCAGCTCCTCGACGGTGCGCAGCACCCGGTCGCGTTCCAGCCGGGTGGCCACCGAGCCGACGTGCGGCAGACCGGCGGTGGAGACCAGACCGCCGCCGCCGAAGTCCAGGCAGTAGAACTGGACCTCCCGGGGCGTGTGGGTCAGCGCCAGCGACAGCATCAGGGTGCGCAGCAGGGTCGACTTGCCGGTCTGCGGTGCGCCGACCAGGCCGATGTGGCCGTCGGCGCCGGACAGGTCGGCGGTCAGCAGTTCCCGCAGTTGCTCGAACGGGCGGTCCACCATGCCCAGCGGGACCCGCAGCGCGCCCTGGACGCGGGGGTCGGCGGCGCCCATGCCGCGTCGCGGGTCGGGCACGATGCCGGGCAGCAGTTGGTCCAGGCCGGGCGACTCGGACAGCGGGGAGAGCCAGACCTGCCGGGCGGGCGGGCCGCTCTCCTCCAGCCGGCCGGCGAACACCTCCAGCAGGCTCTCCTCGGCGCTCTCGCCGCCGTCCGCCTCCGGTTCCGGGCCGGGGTCCGGGCCGCGCAGGGCCTCCTCGGCGAGCGAGACCAGCCGGCCGGCCTCCTCCGCCTCCCGGGCCGCGGCGGGCGGGCCGTGCCGTTCCAGCCCGAAGGCGGTCACCTCGCGGACGGCCGCGCTCGCCTGGTGCTCCGCCTCCTCCGGGCCCGCCGGGGCGGGCGCGGGTCCGGAGACGTACGCGGCCTTGAACCGGACCAGGTTGGTGGTGTCGACCTTGAGGTAGCCGTTGCCGGGGGCGGACGGCAGCTCGTAGGCGCTGGAGGTGCCGATCACGCTGCGCGACTCCATCGAGGAGAAGGTGCGCAGCGCCAGCCGGTACGACAGGTGGCCCTCGACCCGGTGGATACGGGACTCGTCCAGCCGCTGGGAGGCCAGCAGCAGATGCACGCCGAGGCTGCGCCCGAGCCGTCCGATGGAGACGAACAGGTCCACGAACTCCGGTTTGCTGGCAAGCAGTTCGGAGAACTCGTCGACGATGATCAGCAGGGAGGGCAGCGGGGCGAGGGTGCTCGCCCCGCCGGCGCGCGCCTTCTCGTACTCGAAGAGCGAGGCGTGGCCCGACTCCCGCAGCAGTTCCTGGCGGCGGATCATCTCGCCGTTGATGGAGTCCCGCATGCGGTCGACGAGCGGGAGTTCGTCGGCGAGGTTGGTGATGACGGCGGAGGTGTGCGGCAGCCGGTCCATGTTGAGGAAGGTGGCGCCGCCCTTGAAGTCCACCAGGACCAGGTTGAGGATCTCCGAGGAGTGGGTGGCGGCCAGGGCCGTGACGAGGGTGCGCAGGAGTTCGCTCTTGCCGGAGCCGGTGGCGCCGATCAGCAGGCCGTGCGGGCCCATGCCGCCCTGCGCGGACTCCTTGAGGTCGAGTTCGACGATCTCGCCGTCCTCGGTGACCCCGATCGGCACCTTGAGCCGGGCCTCCTGGGCCAGCCGCGGCCGCCACTTGGCCGCGACGTCGAAGGTGCGGACGTCGCGGATGCCGAGCATGGTGGCCAGGTCGAAGTCGGACTCCAGCGGGCGGTCGACCAGGTCGACGCCGCCGCCGGTACGCATCGGAGCGAGCGTCCGGGCCAGCGTCTCGGCCTCGACGGGTCCGAGCCGGTCGGCGCGCCCGCTGACGTTCTCGGTGCCGCTCGGGAAGTCGACGCGTCCGCCGCGGACGGTGAGCCGCAGCGTCCTGGGGCCGCCGGGCACCGCGCCGGTCAGGTCGAACAGCACCACGCCGCGCAGCCCGGCCCCCAGCAGCCGTGAGGTGGCCGGCAGCGGTACGCCCTGCGCGACGATCACCGTGAACGGCTCGGTCACACTGGGCGAGGAGGCGGGGTCGTGGTCGGGGCGGTCGCGGACGTCCGGCCCGAGCAGGTCCAGCAGCGCGTCGTGGTCGCCGGCGGCGAGCCGCACCGCTCCCGCGCCGTCCTCCTGTGCCGGATGGGCGTTGTGCGGCAGCCACTTGAGCCAGTCCCAGGCGCGGTGCGCGGGCTCGTCCCCGAGTACCGCGACGCGCAGTTCGTCCGGGGAGTGGAAGACCGCCAGCCGGGCGAGCATCGCGCGGGCCAGTGCCACCGCCTCCTCGGTCTCACCGGTGAACTCGACACTGGTGAAGCGCTGCAGCGAGACCGGCACGGGCAACAGCGGCACGGTCTGGTGGGCCCTGGTGAACCGGCGCAGCGAAACCGCGCACAGCGGGTCCAAATCCTCCACCGGCCGGGTTTCCGGCGGCAGGAACTCCAGCGCGGCACGCCGGGTGCCCAGGCCGATCCGGACCCTGGCGAAGTCGTCGTGTCCGGGCCGGCGCTCCCACAGCCGGGGGCCGGCCGCGAGCGCCCACAGGTCGGACGCCCCGGGGTTGTCCCACAGCAGCGCGGTCCGCTGTCCGTCGGCGGCCTGCCGGGCCTGCGCCCGCTTCTGGCCGAGGTAGCGCAGGTAGTCCCGGCGTTCGGCACGCATCCGCCGGCGCCGTTCCGCGCCGGGCCGGCCGATCTGGGTCAGCGTCATGCTGATCATGGCGATGCCCATCATCCCGGTCATCATGTACATGGACGTACCGCCGCCGCCGACCGAGAACATCAGCACCATGGCCCCGCTGCCCAGTCCCATCGGCAGGTACGTCATCACCGAGCCGAAGTCGGCGGTGGCCGGTTCGCCGAGGACCGGGGGCTCGGCCAGTTCCACCTGGCCCTCGGGCATCGGGGGCCCTTCGGCACGCGGCGAGCGCTTGGCGACGACGGTGCTCAACGTGCTCTCTTTTCTGCTTTCCCGGCATTCCGGCGGAACGGTCCGCGGCTGGATCCACGACCGGACCCGCGCGGGGAGAGTAGGCAGGAAGTCGCCGGCGCCCGCGCCGGGCGGGCCGATGGCCGCCCCTGAGGACAGCGAAACCTGGCCGCAGGGGCAGCCTCCAAGTGCACGCCAAGTCGGCGTTAAGGCGGACCGGTGACGATCCTCGCCTGCCCGATCCAGGACAACGGTGCACGCCGGGAAGGAAAGCAAGGACGTTGGGGACGATCTCGATCGCAGTCCTCGCCGGTGACCCGATCACCGGTGAGGGGGCCGTCTGGTGCCTGCGCCGGTACCCGGGGCTGCGGGTACTGCCCCAGGAGGAGCACCGGCAGGCGGACGTGACACTCATGATCATGCAGGACGTCTCCGAGGAGACCGTGCTGCTGATGGAGTCGCTGGCCGACGGCCGGGGCCGGCCCGGCATGGGGATCGTGCTGGTCACCGGGCACATCGGAGAGGCCCATCTGATGCGGGCGATGCGCCATGGACTGCGCGCGGTGATATGGCGTCAGGACGGCGGCTACGACCGGGTGGTGGAGGCGGTGAGCGCGGTGGCCGAGGGCGGGGCCGCCCTGCCGCTCCTGGTCCAGGGCCGGCTCGTCGATCACTTGCAGGAGATCCAGCGCGACGTCCTGCAACCGCTCGGGCTGACCGCGTCCGGTCTGGAGACCCGCGAGGTGGACGTGCTGCGGCTGCTGGCCGAGGGCCTGGAGACGACGGAGATCGCCCAGAAGCTGAACTACTCCGAGCGCACCATCAAGAGCATCGTCGGCGTCATGATGAACCGCCTCGGCCTGCGCAACCGCGCCCACGCGGTCGCGTTCGCGCTGCGCTCGGGAGCGTTGTAGCCGCCGGCGGTTTCCGGGGGTCTGGGGATCTGGGGATCTGGGGATCTGGGGATCTGGGGGTCTGGGGGTCTGGGGTTCTGCCCCCCAGGGGAAGGGATTTCGGCCCGGTGGGGCAGAGCCGGCGGCATCCGGCGGGCGCCGCTTTCCGTCCCCCTAAAGTCGCCCGCCGGGGACATCGGGCGCGGAGACGGGCAGGCGGACATGGGTCACACAGCAGGGCAGCCGGAGAAGCCGACGGTCTGGGAACGACCACTGCCGTGGCTGAGGGAGACGGAGGGCGGGTCCGGGTCCGGGGCGGGGGCGGGGGACCCGGTCGGGGCCGGTGCCGAGACCGGCCCCGGGTCCGCATCCCGGACCGGAGCCGACGCCGACACCGACACCGACACCGAAGCCGAAGCCGAAGCCGGGCGTACGTCCGGGACCGGTGCCACGGTCGCCCCTGAAACCAGCCTTGAGGCCGGTACCGAGCCCGCGGCCGGAGCGTCGGCCGCGGCGTCCGGGCCACCGGCAGGGGACACGTCCGGTGCCGGCCGCACATCTCCGTCCACGACGGCAGCCGCGGTCGCGGCCGGTGGTCCCGGTGGGCTGTTCCGGCCGCGGGTGCCGAGGGAGGACGGAGGAGGCGCGCGGGGCGCGGAGGACACCGGAGAGGCCAAGGCGGAGCCCGGTGCGCGGGTCGTGGGCGTCGCGGTGGCCGCCTGCGCGCTGCTGGTCCTGGGTCTCGGCAGCGTCGCCTTCATGGCGCTGCCCGATGACGACGCCCCCGGTCCGCACGCCGCGGCCGTGGGTGACGGTACCGTTCCGCAGCTCGCGGAGGGCGGCTCCGCGGAGCCCACCGGCTCCCCGTCCGGGTCCGCGTCCGCGTCCGCGTCGGCGTCGGGCAGTGGCCGTCCGGCGCCGGGGAAGAAGGGAACGCGGCCCGGCGCCGCCGAGAGCACGGACAGCGCGGGGAAGCCCTCCCCCGGGTCGGACACCGCCCACCCGGACACGGCGTCCGGCACCGAGGCGAACCCTCCCGCGAGCGGCGGCGGCACGGCGACGCGGAAGCCCGCGTCCGGTCGGTCCACCTCCGCCACTGCCGCCGCCCAGGTCGCCGCGGCCGGGGACACGATCGTCGGCTACGGCTCCTCGAAGTGCGTCGAGGTGAGCGACCACAACGGGTCGGACGGCTCCCCGCTGCGCCTGTGGGGATGCGACGGCGACGCCTGGCAGAAGTGGGTCTTCAAGTCCGACGGCAGCGTCCGCTCGATGGGCCTCTGCCTGGACATCGCCCACACCTCACAGGCCAACGGCGCGGCCGTCCAGGTGGCGACCTGCAACGGCGGCTGGGCCCAGCGGTTCGAGCTCAACGGCTCCAACGACCTGGTCAACACCGTGATCGGCAAGTGCGTGGACGCCGCGGACCAGGGCACCGGCAACGGCACCCGGCTGCAACTGTGGGACTGCAACGGGGCGTCGAACCAGAAGTGGTACCGGGACTGATCCGGGTCACCGTCACGTCAGCGCCGTACGACCCCGCCGTCCGCCGCCGCCCGGGCCGCCTCGACCAGGTGCGGCGAACCCCACCGCCGTGCCACGCCCTCGGCGGCCGCGAACTGCTCCCGGGCCCGCGTCTCGTCGCCCAGCAGCCGGTACAGCTCGCCCAGCGACTGGGCGAACGGGCGGGTGGCGAAGGAGACACCGGCGGCGCCGGCGAGCTGGTCGCGCAGCGGCAGCAGCAGCGGGACCAGCTCCTGCCCGGTGACCGTGTCCTCCAGCAGCGCGGCCAGCTCGGCGCGGAGGGACAGGGCGATGCCGTACAGATGGTCGGGGACGACGGGCACCGCGGTCGGCGTGCGGCGGCCGAGCGCGTACGCCTGCTCGCGCTCGCCCCGGCGGGCGAGGACGACCCCGAGGGCCAGCCCGACGACGGGCGAGGTTCCGGCGGGCAGGGACCGCAGCAGCGGTTCGGCCTCCCAGGGCCGGCCCTGCCCGAACCGTACGGTCGTCACGCCCAGGACGTGCATGAGGTCGCCGGACGGCGACCCGTGGGAGCGCAGCCGCTCCCGGACCTCCGTGTAACCGGCCTCGGCCTCGGCGAAGCGGCCCTCGACCTGGGCCAGCATGGCCAGGTTCGACAGGTTGATCGTCTCCGCCTCCACCAGCCGGTGCCGTACGGCGACGGCCCGCCCTTCCCCGGTGTGCCGGCGGACTTGTGCCACGTCGTTGCGGGCCCCGGCGGCCATGGCCCCGATGTGCTCCCGCACCCAGCTATTGGCGGGCAGGTCGTGCGCGTACCCGAGCACCCGCAGCTCGTTCGCCAGCGCCTCGCGGCGGTCCGGGAACCTGTCCGGTGCGCGGACCGACGCCATGGTCAACGCGGAAGCCAGCAGCAGCGGATCGCCGATCGCGCGGGCGACGGCCAGCCGCCGGCTCACCTCGCGGTCGGGCCCCGTCCCCCGGTCGCGGGTGGACGGCAGGAAGCCGAGGACGGCCGGATCCCGGTCGGCGCGGGCGAACTCGTGATCGATGAACGTGTCGACCACCGCCGGTTCGACCAGGCCCCACGGTCCGCTCAGCGCCAGTCCGGGCCCGATCCAGGCACCGAGCGAGGCCGCGGCCAGTTCGTCGTGACCGACGCCTTCGGCCGCCTCCAGGGCGCGCTGCCGGGTGTGCCGCGCCGACACGACCGCCCCGGCGCGTATCTCGGCGCGCAGCAGCCGGCCGTACAGGGCGACCAGCCGGCCGGCCCGGCCGTCGGCCGCGCCGGCCGGTATCAGGGCGAACGACTCGATCGCCTGCGTGAGCAGTTCGACCGCGATGTCGTGGGCGTAGCGGCGCTCGGCCAGGTCGGCCGCGCCCAGCGAGTACTCGACGGCGAGTGTCGCGGTCCGCGCGCTCGCGGCCCGGGCGTAGTGGTGCGCGAGGGACGCCAGGTCGTCCGGGCGACGCCGCCGCAGCACCTCGGCGAGCCGGGCGTGCAGGCGAGCGCGGCGTACGCCGACGAGGTCGGTGTAGAGGGTGTCGCGGACCAGCGCGTGCGCGAACCGGACCACGCCGGGCGCCGGTTCGGTCAGCAGCCCGCCCACCACGGCCGCCTCGACGGCGTCGAGCACGGAGTGCTCGTCGTGCCGGGCGGGGTCCGCGGCCTCGACGAGCACCCCGACCTCGGTCTCGCGGCCCACCACGGAGGCGAGCTGCAGGACGGCCAACGCTGCCGCGGGGAGCTGCCGCAACCGTCGTCGCAGTACGTCGCGCACGCCGTGCGGCACCTCGGAGAGCGCCACCAGGGCACCCTCGCTGGCCAGCAGCCGGGCGCTCTCCCGGACGTAGAAGGGGTTGCCGCCGGTGCGTTCGGCGAGCGTGCTCACCGTCCCGGCGTCGACCGGCTCCCCGCACACCGCCCTGACCAGGGTGTCCACCTCCGGCAGCGGCAGTCCGCCGAGCGCCAGCCGGTACGGCGAGCGGTGGGCGAGTTCGGCGAGGGTCCCGGTCAGCCGGTCCGCCGCGTCGGCCGGACGGTACGCGGCGATCGCCAGCACCGGGGAGCCGGCCAGCTCGGCGGTCCGCTCCAGCAGGGCCAGCGTCTCGCCGTCCGCCCGGTGCAGGTCGTCGAGGATCACCGCCAGCGGCGCGTCCGCGGCGGCCTCGCGCAGCCAGGTGCTGAACGCCCGGTGCAGCCGGAACCGGCCGGCCGACGCCCCGGCCTCCGGTCCGTTCGGTCCGGCGCTTCGGCGCCCGTCCGCACCCGGTCCGTCACCGTCGTGGCCCGCCTCCTGAAGCAGGGCGCCGAGCGCGTCCGGGTCGGTGGGCGGCGTCCGGCGGGCAAGCGCGCCGAGGGCCTCCGCCCAGGCCCAGGCGGAGGGGGCGCCGTCGAACTCGGGGCAGCGGCCGACCACCACCGTCCAGCCCTGTTCCCGCAACCGCCGCTGGTAGCGGCCGAGCAGCGCCGACTTGCCGGCGCCCGCCTCCCCGGTCACCAGGACGACGCCGCCGCCCCGCCGGGCGTCGCGGGCCACCTCGGCCAGGGCCCGCAACTCGTCGTCGCGGCCCACGAACAGCTCGTCGGCCGGCCGCAGGACGACCGGCGCGGCCCCGGGCCCGGGGAGCGGCCCGTCCGGTCCCGGCTCCGGCCGTGCGGGCGGCCCCGGCGCGGGCAGCGTCGGTACCGCCGCGCGCAGGACCTCGGTCCGCCCCGCCAGCACGGCTTTCTCCAGTGCGGCCAGGGCGTCACCGGGGCCCAGGCCCAGTTCGTCGGTCAGTACGGCGGTCGCGCGCCGCAGCACGGCCACCGCGTCGGCGCGGCGCCCGCCGGCCCACAGCCCGAGGGCCAGCAGCCGCCAGCCCTCCTCCCGCAGCGGGTACTCCCGCACCAGCGCCTCGGCCGTCGGCACGGCCTCCCACGGGGCGCCGGTCGCCAGGGTCGCGGCGATCGCCAACTCTCTCGCCGTGACGTGCAGTTCGCCCAGACGGGCCGCCTCGGCCTCCGCCCACTCCTCGTCGGCCCACTCGCCGTACGCCGCTCCGTGCCACCACCCGAGTGCTTCCTCCAGCAGCCGCCGGGCCTCGGCCGGCGCCGCCGTCCGGGCCCGGCGTACCGCCGCCTCGAACCGCCAGGCGTCGACCGCGCCCTCGGGCAGCCGTACCGCGTACCCGGGCGGGACGCTGACCAGGACACCGGCCGGGGCGCGGGGTGCCCGGTCGGGTTCGAGCGCGCGGCGCAGATTCGAGACGTAGACGTGCAGGGAGGCCGCCGCCTTCTCCGGTGGCCGGCCCCGCCACAGGCGGTCGATGAGCCGGTCGACGGAGACCACGCGGCCGCCGTCGGCCAGCAGGACCGCGAGGACCGCGCGCTGCCGGGGGCTTCCCAGGTGGACCGGAACACCGTCGAGGTCAGCACCGATCGGCCCCAGGACCTGAACGTTGAGCATGAATCGTCAATCTACATCGGGATTCAGTGCACCCGGAGGCGCCGCTCAGCGTGTCACAACGGCCGGCGGGACCCCCGCGGTTCAGCCCGCGAACGCCGGCTGCGGCAGGCCCTGGCCCGCGCCGGGCAGCACGAGGACGGAACCGGCCAGCGGGTGCGGGGCGTCGAGGCCGGTGCGGGCGGTGGTGACGTACAGGTCGGTCAGGTCCGCGCCGCCGAACGCGCACGCCGTCACCCGCGTCACCGGCAGTTCGACCACCCGGTCGAGCCGGCCGTCGGGGGTGTAGCGGCGCAGCGCCCCGCCGTCCCACAGGGCGACCCACACGCAGCCGTCGGCGTCCACGGCGAGGCCGTCCGGCAGACCGGCGCCCGCCTCGACCTCGGCCACCGTGCGCCGGTCGCCGATCCGCACCTCCCCGGCGCCGGAACCCTGCTCGTGGTCGTGGTCGTGGTGGTAGGAGAAGACGTCGAGGCGGCGGGTCGGTGAGTCGACGTAGTACATGAGCCGCCCGTCGGGGCTCCAGCCGGTGCCGTTGCTGACCGTGACGTCGGACAGGACGGTGGTGAAGGTGCCGTCGCCGGTGAGGCGGGACAGCGTGCCGCCGCCCTGGGCCTCGTCGTAGCGCATGGTCCCGGCCCACAGGCTGCCGTCCGGGGCCACGGCGGCGTCGTTGGCGCGGCGGCCCGGGACGGCCTCGCGGTGCGCGGTGCGCAGGGTGCCGTCGGGGTCGAGCAGGGCGATGCCGTCCCGCAGGTTCAGCACGAGGCCGCCGCCGGCGCGCGGTTTGGCGGCGCCCACGTGCTGCTCGGTGGTGCGTACCGTCCGGCGGCCGGTGGCCGGGTCGAAGGTGTGCACCCGGCGGCCGAGGATGTCCACCCAGATCAGCCGGCCGGCCCCGGTGTCCCAGGTCGGGCCCTCCCCGAGTGCCGCCTCGGCCCGTACCGCCACTTCCCAGTTCATGCCACGCTCCGGTGTCCCAGGTGTTCCGACAGGTCCGCCGCGCCCTTCGCGGCGAGTTGCTCCAGCTCGACGCGGCGCTCGTCGCTCCAGCGAATCATGGGCACCGAGATGGACAGCGCCGCCACGACCTGTCCGGTGCGGTCGCGTACCGGGGCGGCCACGCAGCTCACGTCCGGATTGGACTCGCGGCTCTCCACCGCCACGCCGCGCTCCCGGATCTCCGCGAGGGCCTCGCGGAGTCCGGCCGGGTCGGTGATGCTGTTCGGCGTCATCCCGGCGAGCGGCACGCCGTCCGGGACCCGGGCCGACAGCTCCGCGTCGGGCAGGGAGGCCAGCAGCATCTTGCCGACCGAGGTGCAGTGCGCGGGCAGCCGGCGGCCGGCCGCCGAGACCATGCGCACCGCGTGCGTGGAGTCGACCTTGGCGATGTAGATGACGTCGGTGTCCTCCAGGATCGCCACGTGCACGGTCTCGTCGCAGGTCTCGGCGACGACCCGGGCGACCTGCTGGCCCTCGGCGGCGAGGTCGAGGTGCTCGGCGTACCGGGCGCCGAGCTGGTACGGGCGCACGCCGAGCCGGTAGCGTCCCGGCTGGCCGGGCATCTGCACGATGTACTTCCGGGCGGCGAGCGTGGTGACCAGCTCGTGCACGGTGGTGCGCGGCAGTTGGAGCCGGCGCACGATGTCGGGGGCGGAGAGCGTGCCGTCCCCGTCGAGGAAGAGCTCAAGGATGTCGAGAGCCCTGGTCACGGCAGGTACGAGGCGTCCCACAGCCGGCTCCCCCCTTCTGTCTGGACTTCACGTTTGTTCGAAATTTCAACTGGCGACCGGTATGGCGAACAGGCTAGTCATACCGGCATGTCACAGGCAATGGTCGTGGACGGTGCGCGAGGCGGCGGCCCGGCGGGGCACGATGGACGGCATGCCGACCGGACAGCGCCCCGCCGACCCCTTCACCCCCCTCGACCTCCAGCTCGTGCTGCTGCGCCGCATGGCCGACCACAACGCGGACCTGGTCGAGGAGGCCCGGCACACGCTGGGCGTCTCGGCAGCGGAGCTGCGGGAGGCCAACAAGCGCTGGCAGGCCATGCTCCGCTCACCCCGGTCCCGGTCGGCCGCCGCCCGCTACCGCTCGGTGCTCGGCGAACCGGAGTCGGTGACCCCGCGCCGGATCGGCGACCTGGAGTGCGAGGCGTGGCGGTGGCCGCTCCCCCTCTGGCCCGACCTGCGCTTCGAGGTGCTCGCCGCGGCGAAGGGGGCGGTCTGGAACGAGTGGCTGGTCCGCGCGCCGGCCGCCGCGCCGCCGCCCCTGCGCACTCTCGCCGACCTCACCCCCTGGTCCTGCACGGTCGACGAGGCGGCCCGCGCCTTCGCCCCCGCCCGCCCGCTCCAGGGCTCGGCGCCCACCCGCTGGGCGCTGGCCTTCGCGGCCCCGGACGCCGGGGGCGTGCGCCGGGAGGTGGTCGCCGAGTTCACCTGGGGGCTGCTGCAACGGACGGCGGTCAGCGGGTGACGGTCTGCGGGTGACGGTCTGCGGGTGACGGTCTGCGGGTGACGGCCGGCGGCTAGCCGCCGGCCGCGGTGAGGACGGCCGCGACGACGTGGGGCAGGGAGTGCGGGTGGAGGAAGAGGAAGAGGTTGGGCTCGACCAGTTCCAGTTCCATCACGCACGGCAGGCCGTCCTCGCCGTCCACCAGGTCGACCCGGGCGTAGAGCGGCTCGTCCGGGAGCGGTACGGCGGCCAGCGCGCGCTCGGCGACGCCGGTCTCGGCCGGGGTGGGCCGCCACACCTCAAGTCCCGGGTGGGCGTTCTTGCTCGCGTCGTACGGTGTGCCGGGCGTGAGGACGGCGCCCTTGCGGCTCGCGTGCAGCAGGCGCCCGCCGACGAACAGCAGTGCCCGCTCCCCCGCCGTGTCGATGGAGCGCAGGTACGGCTGCACCATCGCCGTGAGTCCCTCGGCGTGCATCCGCTCCACCTGCCGTACCGCGTCGGCGCGCTCACCCGGCGTGTACCGGGCGGCGAACCGCGCCCCCGCCCCGGAGGTCGGCTTGACGACGTACTCGTGGTCCTCGGGGAGGACGGGCGCCTCACCGGGAGCGAGGTAGCGGGTGGGGACGACGGGGACGCCGGCCGCCGCGAGGTCCTCCAGGTAGCGCTTGTCGGTGTTCCAGCGCACGAGCCCGGGCGAGTTGGCCAGTCGGGTCGTCTTGCCGCACGTCTCGGCCCAGGCGATGAACTCGGCCGACCGCCAACTGTAGTCCCAGGTGGAGCGGATCAGCGCGAGATCGAACCGGGCCCAGTCGACGCCGGGGTCGTCCCACACCTCGACGGAGACCTCCGCGCCCGCCGCCGCCAACGCCCGTGCCAGGGCCGGGAGATCCGGGTCGGTTCCTGTCTGCGGACCGGGACGGCAGGTCACGAGCGCTATGTGGGGCACGGAACTCCTCTTCGTACGACATCTCTTGTACTGGGCGGGCGGTGCGACGGTCACCCGGCGCGGCAGTGCCGGCCGGTGCGCAGGTTCGTGGTGGCGTGGGTGATGACGGTGTCGAGTCGGTCCCGGGCGGCCGCCAGGTCGCCGATCTTCCCCTCGATACGGTCGCGTTCGGCCGCGAGCCGGACCAGCAGCTCCGGCGTGGCCTCGCCGTCCACGACGCACGGCAGCAGCTCCCGGATCGACGTGCTCGACAGCCCGGCCGCGTACAACTGCTGGATGAGCCGGACCCGGTCGACCGCGCTCGCCGGATAGTGGCGCTGGCCGCTCGGGCTGCGCCGGGAGGCGAGCAGGTCCTGTTCCTCGTAGTAGCGCAGCGACCGGACGCTGATGCCGGTACTGGTGGCGAGTTCGCCGATACGCATCGCGTCTCCACCCTCTCTCCCCGGGTCCCCGTCGCCCCTTGTGTCCCGGACCACACTTCTTGCCTCTGACATCGATGTGAGCTTTTAGCGTAACTCCCGAGGGATCTGCCGAAGGTCCCGCACCCCCTCGCAAGGTAAGGAAACGGCTGTGACCAGCTTGTCCGACAGTGCTCGTGCCGGAGTCCCCGGCACCCCCTCCCCCGTCGTCTCGGTGAAGCCGGTGACCCTTGAGGCGCCGGGTCGCGGGGCGGATCTCCAAGTCCGGATCTCCGCGCCGACGACGGGGAGCGCGCTGCCCGTCATCGTCTTCTCGCACGGCTACGGCTCGTCCCTGGAGGGTTACGGCCCCCTGACCGACCACTGGGCCGGGCACGGCTTCGTGGTGGTGCAGCCCACCCACCTCGACTCCAGGACGGTGGGCCTCGCCCAGGACGATCCCCGCACAGCGCGGCTCTGGCGACTGCGGGTGGCGGACCTGAAGCGGGTCCTGGACCGGCTCGACGTGCTGGAAGCCGCCGTTCCCGGGCTGTCCGGCCGCGTCGACCGGGACCGTGTCGCCGCGGCCGGCCACTCCTTCGGCGGCCAGACGGCGGGCAACCTGCTGGGACTGCGCGTCCTCGACCCGGTGAGCGGGGCGGGGGAGGACCTGTCCGACCCGCGGATCAAGGCGGGGGTGCTGCTCGCCACGGCCGGGAGGGGCGGCGCCGACCTGACGCCGTTCGCCGCCGAGCACTTCCCGTTCCTGAACCCGAGCTTCGCCCACATGACCACGCCGGCCCTCGTGATCACGGGCGACCGGGACGACTCCCCGCTGACCGTCCGGGGACCGGAGTGGACGGCCGACCCGTACCACCTGAGCCCGGGTGCGAAAAGCCTGCTCACTCTCTTCGGGGCGGAACACTCGCTGGGCGGGATCGCCGGTTACGAGGTCCGGGAGACGACGGACGAGCACCCCGGGCGCGTCGCCCTGATCCAGCGGTTCACCCGCGCCTACCTCCGCCACGCGCTCGGCGTCGAGGACGCCGGCTGGACGGCGGCGAAGAAGGAACTGGCGCAGAGCGCCACCCCCTTGGGCCGGTTCGTGTCCCGGCCGGGCCTGGCCGCCTGACCTGCGCGTCGGCCGGCCGTCCGGTCGGTGGCGCGGTGGCGCGGCGGCCCGGTGGCGCGGCCGGGACGGGGGACGAAGCCGCGCCGGCGGCAGTGGCCGAAGAGGCGCAGTCGGTGCCTCACCGGGCAGATCACCCGGCCGATCACTGTCCTGGGCCTTGCGCCTTCTCCATGATCGGCCCTGCGTGGTCTCCGTCCTGGACCACCTCGGGCCGCGCGGCGGGGCCGGGGGCTGCTCGTCGGGTCCGGAGCCGCAGCCGATCCACCACCCGTGACCGACCAGGAGATTGTGTGTCCATTCGGAATCGGATCATCGCGGGCGGCTCCGTCGCCCTGGTGACCGTCACCCTGGGAAGTGTCTCGTTGGCACTGGCCGACGACCCGATCAGCACGGAAACCATCTCCGGCCAGATGACGTACTACAACGACAGCGGCTACGGCGCGTGCGGCACCCAGGTCGACGCGGCCACCGAGGACCTCGTCGCCGTGTCCCACGAGTGGTGGACCTCGGCCGACCCCAACCAGGACCGGCTCTGCGACGGCGTCTCGGTCGAGGTGTCCTACCAGGGCAAGACGATCACCGTGCCCGTCAAGGACATGTGCCCCAGTTGCGACTCCGGGCATCTCGACCTCAGCCAGACCGCGTTCGAGAAGCTCGCGCCGCTGGAGAAGGGCCTGGTCAAGGGCGTCAACTGGAAATTCGTCACCGACGGCGGCGAGGCCATCGCGCTCCCGTCCGCCAGTGGCGGTTCGACGGCCGGCACCGTGGCGACGGGCAGCGGTACGGGCTGGCCGGCCCGGTACGCGGCCCCGTACGTGGAGACGTGGGGGTCGCCGTCCGCGCTGGACGAGGCCCGGGCGGCGGGTCTGAAGTACGCGACGCTGGCGTTCGTGCTGGACGGCGGCGGCTGCAAGGCCACCTTCAACGGCGACACGCCGGTGACGGACGAGGGCTGGTCGTCGGCGGTGCAGGGGCTGCGCGCCGCGGGCGGCGACGTCATCGCCTCGTTCGGCGGGGCGTCCGGGACCGAGCTGGGGCAGGCGTGCGACTCGGCCACGGCGCTCCAGGAGCAGTACCGGACGGCGGTGGACGCGCTGGACCTGACCCGGCTGGACTTCGACATCGAGGGGTCCGCGCTCGGCGACAGCGACGCCAACCACCGCCGTAACCAGGCGTTGGCGGCCTTGCAGAAGGAGGCCGAAGCGGGCGGCAGGCACCTGGACGTCCAGTTCACGCTGCCGTCGGGCCGTCAGGGTCTGGAGGCCGGCGGGGTGGCGCTGCTCCAGGACGCGGAGAGCGCCGGGCTGCGGGTGTCGCTGGTGAACATCATGACGATGGACTACGGCGGCGCGGTGGCGGACATGGGGCAGGCCGCGATCGACGCGGCGACCGGTCTGCACGGGCAGTTGGGGCAGATCTGGCCGGCCAAGTCGGAGCAGGAACTGTGGGCGATGCAGGGCAACACGCCGATGATCGGGGTGAACGACACCCCCGGCGAGACCTTCACCACCGCCGACGCGGAACTGCTCGCGAAGTTCGCCGTCGACAAGGGCATCCAGCAACTGGCGTTCTGGGCGGTGGGCCGGGACAAGGCGTGCCCCGAGGCCGGGAAGCTCTCCGACACCTGCAGCGGTACCGAGCAGAGTGATTACCAGTTCCTGAAGACCTTCAACACGGTCAACACGACGAGCCCCGGCGTGCGGAACACCGCGCGGCCGGTGACGGGACTGGCGACGGGCGGCAGCGCCACGCCGACGCCGTCGGCCGGTGCCACGGACGACGGGCCGGACAGCGGCAGCCGGGAGGAGACCGGGAACCTCGGCGCGGCGGACCCGAAGACGGCCACCGGCGGCGGCATCGACCTGTCGATCTGGCAGCTCCAGGAACCGGTCGGCTCCTCGGGATCGCCCAACACGGTCTCGCCCTCGCAACTCCAGAGCGGTTACCAGAACGACTACATCTACACCGACACCGACGGCGCCCTGACCTTCTGGTCGCCCGAACAGGGTGTCACCACCCCCAACTCCAAGTACCCGCGCTCGGAGTTGCGGGAGATGGACCCGGGCGGCGGCAGTGCGAACTGGTCGCTCAGCGGTACCCACAGGATGAGCGCGACCCTGCGTGTCATCTCCGTCTCCAAGAAGGTGTGTGTCGGCCAGATCCACCTGGGTGAGGGCGGCTCGTCCACCAAGCCGCTGCTGGAGCTGTACTACAGCGCCAACGGCGACATCACCCTCGGCACCGAGAACTCGCCGGAGGGCGGGCAGACCCAGCACTCGGTGGGCAACGTCCCGGTCGGCGAGAAGTGGAGCTACACCATCGGTGTCTCCGGCGGCGACACCATCGACCTCACGGTCAACGGCAGCACCACCCACTACCCCATCGCCGACTCCTTCAAGTCGTACAAGCAGTACTTCAAGGCCGGGGCCTACAACCAGTCGGCGTCGGGCGACAGCTCCAAGGGCGCCAAGGTCGCGTTCTACTCGCTGGACGTCTCGCACGGCTGATCCCCCACGGGACCGGAACGCGACGTAAGGTCACCGGCAGGCCCTGGCCAGCACCTTGGCTAGGGCCTGTCGGCGTCGGGGTCCCAGTCCAGGAGGCGGACCTCGGCGACCGTGCGGACGTGGCGGCGCATCGCGGTCGCCGCCTGCCGGGGCTGCCGGGCGGCGATCGCGTCGAGGATCGCCCGGTGCTGGGACAGCGAGCGGCCGGGGCGGCCGGGCTGGCGCAGGGACTCGGTGCGGCTCTCGGCGATCTGGGGGGCGATGGACCGCATGAACTCGGCGAGCAGACTGCTGTGCGCGGCGGCCGTCACCGCCGCGTGGAACAGCCGGTCGCCCTCGGTGCCGTGGTCGCCGTCCTCGATCTCACCGGCCATCAGGGCGAGTGCGGACCGCATCGCGGCGAGGTCGTCCTCCGTGCGCCGCTCGGCGGCGAGTTCGGCGAGTTTCGTCTCCAGCGCCTCCCGGGCCTCCAGGACGTCCGGGAGGCGCCGGCGGCGTTCGACCATGTCCTCGACCGGTTCGACGTCGAGGCTGTCACGGACGAGGTAGGTGCCGCCGCCGTGGCGCGCCTCCACCAGGCCCTGGACCTCCAGGACCACGATCGCCTGCTTCACCGAGGCGCGGCTGACGCCGAGGCGCTGGGCGAGGTCCCGTTCGGGCGGGAGCCGGTCGCCGGCCCGCAGGCCGCCCTCGACGACGTACTGCCGCAGCCGCTGGAGCACCTGCTCGTACAGGCGCTGCCTGGTCATGGGGCGCAGGGCGTCACTCACGGTCCCTCTCCCGTCGCACGGCCTCTCGCCGGAGCCTAACACCGGGCACCTGGGTGGATGAGTGGCTGAGCCAATTCCGGTCCGACCCCTTGACCGGGGGCCCGGCGCGGGCCCACGCTGACCAGCCACCGCACCTTCCCGTACGCGCCCCTGCCCCCAGCCCCTACCCCCGCCCCCGCCTCCCCGCCCCCTGAGTGGCTCAGCCACTCGGCCATTCGCCCGTCGCCACCGTCCACGTCCGTCGTCGTCGTTGTCGGGAGCCCGCATGTCCCCCGAACTCATCTCGATCCTCGTGCTCGTCGTGGTGTTCGTCCTCGCCACCACCCGTTCCGTCAACATGGGCGCGCTCGCCTTCGCCGCCGCCTTCGGGGTAGGCACGCTCGTCGCGGACCTCGACGCGGACGGGATCTTCGCCGGGTTCCCCGGTGACCTGTTCGTCGTCCTGGTCGGCGTCACCTATCTGTTCGCGATCGCCCGGACCAACGGCACCACCGACTGGCTGGTGCACGCGGCGGTGCGGCTGGTGCGCGGGCGGGTGGCGCTGATCCCGTGGGTGATGTTCGCGCTCACCGGCGCGCTCACCGCGATCGGCGCGGTCAGCCCGGCGGCGGTCGCGATCGTCGCGCCGGTCGCGCTGAGCTTCGCCGCCCGTCACCGGATCAGCCCGCTGCTGATGGGCACGATGGTGGTGCACGGCGCCCAGGCGGGCGGCTTCTCGCCGATCAGCATCTACGGCACCATCGTCAACGGCATCGTCGCGCGCGAGAACCTGCCCGGCAACGAGATCGCCCTGTTCCTCGCCTCGCTGATCGCGAACGTGCTCATCGCGACGGTCGTGTTCCTGGTGTGCGGCGGGCGGAAGCTGTGGGCGCGGGGGGCGGAGGTACCACGGGACGGCGGCGCGGACCCGGGCGCGGACCGTCCCGACGCGGCCGCTTCCGCCCCGGGCGCCGGCCCCCGTCCCGACGAAGACCCCTCCGCCCCGGACGCCGGCCCCGCCCTCACCCCCGCCCGGATCGCCACCCTGGTCTCCCTGGCCGCCCTCGTCGTCGCCGTGCTCGGCTTCGATCTGGACGCGGGTCTGACCGCCGTGTCGCTGGCGGTGGTGCTGAGCACACTGTGGCCGGAGGACAGCCGCCGGGCGGTCGGGCAGATCGCCTGGTCCACGGTCCTGCTGATCTGCGGTGTCCTCACCTATGTCGGCGTGCTCCAGGAGATGGGCACCATCACCTGGGCGGGCGAGGGCGTCGGCGGCATCGGTGTCCCGCTGCTCGCCGCCGTGCTGCTCTGCTACATCGGCGCGCTCGTCTCGGCGTTCGCCTCCTCCGTGGGGATCATGGGGGCGCTGATCCCGCTGGCCGTGCCCTTCCTCGCGCAGGGGGAGATCGGCGCGGTCGGCATGGTGGCGGCGCTCGCCGTGTCGGCGACGGTCGTGGACGTGAGCCCGTTCTCGACCAACGGGGCGCTGGTCCTGGCCGCGGCACCCGAGGCCGACCGCGAAGGTTTCTTCCGGCAGTTGATGGTGTACGGAGGGATCGTGGTGGCGGTCGTACCGGCGCTGGCCTGGCTGGTGCTGGTGGTACCCGGCTTCGGCTAGTCCGGAGCTGATCCAGGGCTGGGCCGTGACCGGGCCCGCCGGGTCCAGCCGCCACACCCGCCACACCCGCGTGAGCAACCATCGGCAACCATCGGCAACCGCCGGACAACAGCTAAGGAGCACCCCGCGTGTCCTCTCTCTTCCCCGCCCTGACCGGCTCCCCGGCCACGACCACGGGCCCGGTCACGACCACGGCCCCGGCCCCGGACGACCGGCCCGCCCTGCGGTTCGGTGAGCGCGCGCTGACGTACGCGGAACTGGCCGCCGCGGCGGGCGCCACCGCCGCCGGGGTGCGGGGCGCCGGCCGGGTCGCCGTCTGGGCGACGCCGTCGATGGAGACCGCCGTCGCCGTGGTGGGCACGCTGCTCGCCGGGGTCGCCGCCGTACCGCTCAACCCGAAGTCGGGCGAGAAGGAACTCGCCCACATCCTGGCCGACAGCGCCCCCTCGCTCGTCCTGGCCGCCCCCGGCGACCCACTTCCCGCCGCGCTGGCCGGCCTGACCCGCGTGGACGTCGACGTCCATGCCACCGGCCCCGTGCCCGACGACGGCGACGCGGACGACGGCGACCCCGCCCTGGTCGTCTACACCTCCGGCACCACCGGCCCGCCCAAGGGCGCGGTGCTGCCGCGCCGGTCCCTGTCCAGCACGCTGGACGCGCTCGCCGACGCCTGGCAGTGGACCGGCGACGACGTCCTCGTGCACGGGCTGCCGCTGTTCCACGTACACGGGCTGGTGCTCGGCACCCTCGGGCCGCTGCGCCGCGGCGGTTCGGTGCGCCACCTCGGGCGGTTCTCCGCCGAGGGCGTCGCGCGGGAGCTGACGGCCGGCGCCACCATGCTCTTCGGCGTGCCCACGATGTACCACCGTCTCGCCGAGGCGCTCCCCGGCGACCCGGGGCTGGCCGAGGCGCTCGCCGGGGCCCGGCTGCTGGTCTCCGGTTCCGCCGCGCTGCCCGTCCACGACCACGAGCGGATCGCCGCCGCCACCGGGCGCCGGGTGATCGAGCGGTACGGCATGACGGAGACGCTGATGAACACCAGCGTCCGCGCCGACGGCGAGGCCCGCGCGGGCACGGTGGGCGTGCCGCTGCCCGGCGTGGAGCTGCGGCTGGCCGAGGAGGACGGCTCGCAGGTGAGCGCGTACGACGGGGAGACCGTGGGCGAGATCCAGGTGCGCGGCCCGAACCTGTTCACCGAGTACCTCAACCGGCCCGAGGCGACCGCCGCCGCCTTCACCGCCGACGGTTTCTTCCGCACCGGCGACATGGCGGTGCGCGACCCCGACGGCTATGTCCGCATCGTCGGCCGCAAGGCCACCGACCTGATCAAGAGCGGCGGATACAAGATCGGCGCCGGGGAGATCGAGAACGCGCTCCTGGAACACCCGGCGGTGCGGGAGGCAGCGGTCACCGGTGAGCCGGACGCCGACCTGGGCGAGCGGATCGTGGCCTGGGTGGTGCCCGCCGACCCCGCGGCCCCGCCCGCGCTGGCGGAACTGGCCGACCACGTGGCCCGCCGGCTCGCCCCGCACAAGCGGCCCCGGGTCCTGCACCACCTCGACACCCTCCCCCGCAACGACATGGGGAAGATCATGAAGCGGGCGCTGCGCCATGACTGAACGGCTCTCCGCCCGCCGCTTCCTCGCCCTGCTCACCGACGACTTCACCGAACTCCCCCACCCCACGCGCCCCGATCCCGCCCGGCGGACCGCCCCCGACGGCCCGCTCGGCTGGCACGGTTACGACGCCTCGCGCGCCCGCGCCGCCGAGCGCACCGGCGAGTCGGAGTCCGTGGTCTGCGGGACCGGCACCGTGCGGGGCACCCCGGCGGTGCTGATCGCCTTCGAGTTCGGCTTCCTCGGCGGCTCGCTGGGACAGCGCACCGGCGACCGTCTGGAGGCGGCGTACGCCCACGCCCGCGCCCACCGGCTGCCGGTCGTCCCGCTGATCGCCACCGGCGGCAGCCGGATGCAGGAGGGCATGCTCGCGCTCACCCAGCTCCAGCGGGTGGCGCGGCAGTCGGCGCTCACCCGGGACGCCGGGCTGGCGCAGATCGCGGTGGTGCGGGACCCGACCACCGGCGGCGGCTGGGCGACACTCGGCGCCGGCGCGGACGTGGTGCTCGCGCTGCCCGGCGCACAGGTCGGTTTCGCCGGCTCCCGGGTCCGGCCCCGGGACGCCGATCCGGCGGCTTACACGGCCGAGGCGCAGGTCGCGGCGGGCTCGGCGGACGCCGTCGTGCCACCCGGCGAGCTGCGCGCCACGCTGGGCCGCTGGCTGCGGCTGCTGACCGACCCGTCCGACGCCCCGGCCCCGGTACCCGCCCCGCTCGGCGCGACCGAGCCGCCGGACAGCGGGCGGGAGGCGGTCCGCCGGGCCCGGGCGCCCGAACGTCCCCGGGCCCGCGCCTACCTGGACGCCTACTTCACCGACCGGGCCGGGATCAGCGGCGACCGCTGCGGCGGCCGGGACCCGGAGGGCATGCTGTGCGGCTTCGGCACGCACGCGGGCCGGACGGTCGCGTACGCCGCGCAGACCGGGACGGCGACCCGGCCCGCCGGATACCGCACCGCCGCCCGGCTGATCCGTCTCGCGGACCGGCTCGGCATCCCGGTGCTGACGCTGGTGGACACCCCGGGCGCGGCCAACGACGCCGAGGCCGAACGGCAGGGCGCGGGCGCCGCGATCGCGGAGGTGTTCGGCGCGGTGGCCGCCGCCCGCACCCCCGTCACCTCGCTGCTGATCGGCGAGGGCGGCTCGGGCGGGGCGCTGGCCCTGGCGGCCCCGGGCGCCACCTGGGCCACCCCGGACAGCTACTTCTCCGTCATCGCCCCGGAGGCGGCGGCCGCGATCCTCAAGCGCCCGCCCGGCCAGGCGGAGGAGACGGCCGATCAACTGAGGCTGCGGCCACAGGACTTGGCCGAGTTGGGCGTGATCCGCACAGGCGGCTGACCGCACCGGCGGCTGACCGGACAGGCGGCTGACCGGACAGGGCGCCGCCCCCCTTCCCAGGGGGGCGGCGCCGGTCGCGGGTCCGGAATCCGGCGCCTACCGCACGCCCACCGCCCGCACGATCTCCTGGCGCACCGAGCCGCCCCGGTCGTCGCGTGCCGAGGCGCGCAGCGAGACGGTGCCGGCGTCGCGGGGCACGGTGAGCGTGCCGGTCCAGGAGGCGCCGTCACCGGCGCGCAGCTTCACCGGCCGCCACGACGCGCCGTCGTCGTAGGAGACGTCGAGCGTCCCGCCGGTGATCCTCCCGGTGTCCGGGGCGTCCGCCACGTACCGCGCGCCGATGCCGACCGGCACCTTCCGGCCGCCGCGCACCTCGCCCGCGAGGTCGGTGTCGACGTCGAAGGCGAGGTTGATCAGTGGCAGGAAGGTCCACCGGTCCTGCGGGGTGGCCGCCGACCGGAAGGTCCACTCGGCGTGGCCCTCCGTGCCGAGGCGCCACTTGTCCCGGTCGAGCGCGGTGTCGGTGACGAGCCGGTAGGAGTGCTCGTCGGCGGGCGCGTCCCACAGGTAGGCGGTGGAGCCGGTCATCCGGTCGGCGAGGACGCCGTCCAGGTACAGGGCCGTGGTCTGGGTCATGCCGCTGTCCTCGCTCCACACGTCGCCGAAGCCGGTGTGGTCCGGCCCGGAGTCGCCCCAACCGGGAGCGTTGAACTGCATCCAACTGCCCGCGCGCTGCTGCCCCCAGCCCAGGCCGGTGCCCAGCCACGGGTGCCAGACCGGCTTGAACCAGGACAGCTCGGGGTGGGTGCCGCCGGAGTACCGGACCAGTCCGGCGCGCTGCTCCAGCGCACCGCCCTCGGACTCCACCGACTCGTGCCAGAGCTGGCCGCGCGTGGTCGAGACGTACTCGGTCCGCTCGGCGGGGAAGGCGATCCGCTCCTTGAAGCCGACCCCGACGGGGAAGGCGTCGGTGATCGAGTACCGGAACTCGGCGCCGGACGCCTCGGCGCCGTGGTACTTCGTGTGCAGGGCGGCCAGGTCGCGGGCGCGGGGCGCGAAGGTGAGGTCCCGGTCGGGGATCGCGCCGGGGTGCCCCTCGGACAGGTCGTAGACGTACGGCGTCTCCGGGCTGCCGGTCATGTCGACGCGGCCGGTGTGCCGGAGCCGGGCCGCGTCGGCGGCGGAGACGGTGGCGATCGTCAGCGGCCGGGCGGCGTTGTCGTCCGTGCCCCACCAGGCCATCAGCCGGCCGGGCGCGTCGTCGGTGACGAACAGGGCCTTGGCGCCCGCCGCCTGGGCGGCCCGGGCGAGGGCGGCGGGTTCGGTGCCGCCGGTGAGCCGGGCGAGCACCGCCTTGCCGCGCACGCCGGTGACCGGGCCGTCGCCGACGTCGACGAGCGGCAGCCGGACGCGGCCCCGGCCGAGGGTGCCGCCGGACTGGACGGTCGCCTCGCCGACGCCCGCCACCGTCAGCAGCGGCCGGCCCAGCCGCCACACCGTCCGGTACTCGAACTCCCCCTCGGTGACCTTCCGGGTGGGCGCGGCGAAGACGCTGTCGTACGCCGGCGGCACCTGGACCGCTTCGGACAGGTCCGAGCCGTTCGCGCTGCGGTCGTACTCCATGAGCAGTTGCCGGGTCTCGGTGCGCCGGTCGACGTCCGTGTCCAGCTCGCGCAGTCTGCGGCCGTCGAGGGTGATCTCACGGTCCCCGTCGAGGACGATCTCGGGCGCGGCGAGGAAGCCGAGCCCGAGCGAGTCGGCGCCGTGGGAGCCGCGCACGTCGAGGAAGGAGGTGAGGCTGTACGAGCCCGGTGTCAGCCGCAGTTCCAGGGTGCCGGAGTCGCCGACGTACGCGGGTTCGGCGTCGGCATCCCCGGCGAGCGGCTGCACCACCAGGCCGGCGGCGGTGGCCGCGCCCGCCCGGTCCTTCACATGGACCGTGAGGGTGTACCGCTCCTCCTCCTTGACCAGCCCGAACGCGGTGTGCGCGAGGGGGGTTCCGGCGGCGTCGGCGGCGACGATCCGGCCACTGGTCTCGCCCACCGGCGCCTTGGCTCCGTCGCCGGTCACGGTGGTGGCGGCGGTGCCGTGCGCGGGCACGGTGAGGCGGGTGTCGGCGAGGGTGGCGACGCCCTCGGCCGCGCCCTCGGCCGAGAGGGTCAGCTCGACCGGCCGGTCGGAGGAGTTGGCGTAGGTGACGGTCCGGACGACGGGCTTGTCCGCCTCGTAGGGCCAGGAGTAGAAGCCCAGGTCGGTGCTGCCGGTGGCGGTGATCTCGGCGGTGGTCGCGGCGGGCACGCTGACCCGGCCGGCGCCCAGCCGGTAGGCGGAGGCGTCGAGCGTCTTCGACGTGGACATCAGGGCGTCCTTGAGCCGCTCACCGGTCCAGTCGGGGTGCTTCTCGGCGAGCAGGGCGGCCACCCCGGCGATCTGCGGGGTCGCCATCGACGTACCGCTCATGGCGACGTAGTCGCCGCTGCCCGCGCTGAGCCGGGAACGGGCGGCGAGGATGTCGACGCCGGGGGCGGACAGGTCGGGCTTGAGGGCGCGGTCGCCGTGGCGGGGGCCGGCGCTGGTGAAGTAGGCGGCCTCGTCGGCGGAGTCGACGGCGCCGACGGTCAGGGCGGCGTCGGCGGCGCCGGGCGAGCCGATGGAGGAGGGCGTCCCGGTGTTGCCGGCGGCGATCACGAACAGCGCGCCGGTCTCGCGGGAGAGGGTGTTCACGGCCTGGGCCATCGGGTCGGTGCCGTCGCTGGGCTCGGTCGAGCCGAGGCTCATCGAGACGATGTCGGCGCCCACGTCCCGGGCGGCCCACTCCATCCCGGCGATGATCTCCGACTCGCTGCCCGAACCCGCGTCGTCGAGGACCTTGCCGACGGCGAGCGCGGCGCCCGGGGCGACGCCCTTCTCCCGGCCCTCGGAGGCGGCGCCGCTGCCGCCGACGGTGGAGGCGACGTGGGTGCCGTGCCCGTGCCGGTCGGCGACCTCCTCGCCCTCGATGAAGCTGCGGCCGGCCGAGATCCGGCCGGAGAGGTCGGGATGGCCCGCGTCCACGCCGGAGTCGAGGACGGCGACGGTGACGCCCTTGCCGGTCAGCCCGGCCCGCCACGCCTCGGCCGTGCCGATCTGGGCGTTGCTCTCGGCCATCTCGGCGGTGACCCGGCCGTCCAGCCACACGCCGGCGACGCCGTCCCGGGCGGTGAAGTCCCGCCAGAAGGCCCGCCCCTTGTCCGCCGCGACGGCGGCGCCGCGCACGCTGGGCAGCGCCCGGGTCCGCACCGCGCCCCGGGGGGTGGCGACCGGCGCGCCCTTGTCGTAGGTGACGATCAGCGGCAGCTCACCGGAGGCGGTGCCGGTGTCGGTGTCGGTGTCGGTGTCGGTGTCGGTGTCGGTGTCGGTGTCGGCGAGGCCCTGCCGCAGCAGTTCGCTCACGTCGAAGAGGCGTCGGTCGAGGGTGCCGGCCCGCAGGTACGGCAGCGCCTCGTCGGGGACCACGGTGATCCGGCCGTTCGTGTTCCGGGTGCGTACCGCGCCGGTGGCGTCTTTCGGCCGTTCGACGGTGACCGTCTTCTTCCCGTCCCCGACCTCCGTGACGGTGACCCGGTCACCGGTGACGAGGGTGACGGTACGGGCCGGGTCCGCCGGGGCGGCCCGCGGCGTACCGGTGGGCGGACCGCCGGCCGCACCGGCCGCGGTGGCCGCCGGTCCGGCGGGCAGCAGCGCGCAGACCAGCCCGGCGGACAGGAGGATCGCTCCACGTCCGGCCGGCACCCGCCGCGCGCCCGCTCTCGTACGTCCGCGTCTGCGTCGTGTACTCATCCACGCCTCTCTCCGTTGTCCCCGTGGAACACTCCGCATGAGTGTCAGGGGGGCGGTGTCGCGGCGGAGTTGACCATGGGTGGCGGATTGGCGCAGTGGCGCGTTCCCGCCACCTCGCCCCGGGACGGCCGACGGAATACCGGACAGCTCCGAGTACCGTCCGTCACAATGGCGTGCACATGCGTAAGACGGCACGGGACGGCCGGACGGCATGAGACGGCATGAGACGGCATCAGCATGAGACGGGCGAGCGGCAGGAATGCGGCGGCCCGGGACAGCGAACAGCACACGGGGGAACGGGACGGCACCATGGACGGACTGCTGGAGTTCAAGACCGAGGACGGCGCCCAAGTGGTCGTCGAGGCCGTCGACGAGGAGACCGGCGCCCGCCTGGTCTCGCGCGGCGACGGTCCGGCCCAGGCGGCCCGCACCTTCGAGGGCGCCCTGGAAGGCGTGCGCGCCGCGGCCGAGTCCGCGCTGCGGGTGTTCCGGGACGGCGTGCTGCGGCCCGACTCCGTGGAGCTGGAGTTCGGGGTGCGGCTGAGCGCGGAGGCCGGCGCGGTCATCGCGAAAGGCACCGCCGAGGGCCATCTGGTGGTGAAGCTGCACTGGTCACCGGGGCGGACGTCCCCGGCCGACGCGGCACGGACGGCGGACGGGGAGGCCGCCGGCCGGTCATGAGCAGCACGTCGTGGCACGCCCGGATCGAGTGCGGCAAAGAGGTCGGCGCCGGTTTCCTCGTCTCCGCCCGGCAGTTGCTGACCTGCGCGCACGTCATCCGGTGGAGCGAACGGGAGCCGGTCACCGTGACCTTCCCCGGCCGCCCGGACTGGGGCCCGCTGTCCGCCGCGGTCGCCGTCCACGGCGGCTGGCGCGAGGGCGGCGCCGACCGCGGTGACCTCGCCGTGCTCGAACTGGACCGCGAGGTGCCGCTCACCCCGGCCGTCTTCGCCCAGCCCGGCGCGGAGCACGGCACCGACCCGCGCGCCCCCTCCCCCGAGCTGATCGCCTACGGCTTCCCCAAGGGGTACGACGAGGGCACGCTCGCCTCCTACCGGGCCCTGCCCGGTCCGCTGATCTCGGACGAGTGGGTGCAGTTGGAGGCGCTCACGGCCCACGGACAGCCGCTGGCGGGCGGGTTCAGCGGGGCGGCGGTCACCCTCGGCGACGGCACGGTCGTCGGCATGGTCTCGGCGGTCGCGGGCGGCCGGGACGTCCGCGTGGGGCGGATGCTGCCCGTCGAGGTGATGGCCCGCTACTGGGCCGGGCTCGGCGAGCTGGTGCCCACGCCAGGGCACCGCGCGGACGCGCTGCGGCGGCTGTACACGCTGGTCCGCCGCGCCGGGACGACGCTCCCGGACTGCGACCCGAACCGGCTGTACGCGTCGGCCATGGACCCCTTCGACCCGCAGCCCGAGCAGAGCTTCGCCTCGCTGTGGGCCGCCGCCGCGTACGTGCAGTGGGAGGTCCCCGACCCGGCCGCGGTCACCCGGTTCGCCGACCGGCTCCAGGAACTGCTGCGCGAACCGCCGGCGCCCGCCGCCGCCTGGTCGCCGATCGTCGTGGAGATCGGGCACAGCGGCGCAGGCGGCGACCAGGTCACCGTCGAGGTGTCCGCCTACCGCGACGGGCACCGCCGCCCGGTGGGCGCCAGCCGTCTGCCGCGCACCGCGGTGCGCGGCTATGTGCAGGACCGCATGGACGACGCGTTCGCCCAGCTCGACCCGGACGCCGAGGAACTCCTCACCTTCGTCCTGCCGCGCGAGTGGCTGAACGAGCCGGTGGCGCGCTGGGAGTGCGGTCCCGAGGACCCGACCCCGCTGGGCTGCGCCTACCCGCTGGTCGTCACCGACCGGTCCCGGCACCGCGGCGGCCGGCTCCGCCACCAGCTCGCCAAGAAGTGGCGCGCGCTGGACGGCAGTACGGGCGCCCCGCCGCACCGCGTGGACTGCGGCACCCGGGAGCGCCCGGCCGGCCTGCGCAAACGGCTGCGGGACGACGCCGAGCTGGCCGGGTTCGCCGCCCCGCCCGGCACGGCGGGGGAGCACTTCGAGGTCGGCCTGAACGTTCCCGTACCCGTCCTGGTGTGGCCGCGCACCGGCTGCCCCGGCCACGACCCCGGCGGCCCCTGCGCCGGTACGGACTTCCTGGACCGGCTCGCCGAGACCGTCACCGGCGTGCCGCCCGCCGAACTCCCCCGGCTGATACGGGAACTGCGCGAGACGGCGGACGCCGCGGACGACCCGGACGCCCACTGGGCGCACCAGGCGCAGCTCCTGTGGGACGATCCGCGCTGCTTCCCGGAACCCACCGCCTGCCTGCACTCACCGGTCTGACCGGCCCCCGGCCCCGGACCCGCCCCCAGCCATCGTTGCCCCCAGCCGACGTGGAACAGACACCCCTCACCCACCCGCCGCCCCCGGAGAGAAGCCCCATGGCCCTGTGGCCCGTCTACACCGGCGCCCCCGAACCGCACGACGGTATCGCCGAGCTGCCGCCGCCCCCGCCCTGGCGGGACTTCGACGGGCACCCCGTGCTCGCTCCGCCCGCCGAGGGCGACGACGCCTCGGCCACCTCGCCCGACCGCACCCACCGCGCGGCGACCTACCGGGCCACCGGGCAGACCGTGCAACTGGTCAACGCGGCCCTCTACCTGCGCCGCCCGCTGCTGGTCACCGGGCCGCCCGGTACCGGCAAGTCCTCGCTCGCCTACGCCGTCGCCCGCGAACTGCGCCTCGGCCCGGTGCTGCGGTGGAACATCACCAGCCGCAGCTCGCTGCACGACGGCCTCTACCAGTACGACCCGCTCTCGCGGCTGTACGCGGCACGGCAGCCGGCCGCGCGCCCGGACGGGACCGCGCCGCCCGAGCCCGCGCACCCCGGCACCGGCGTCGAGAACCACCTGCGGCTCGGCCCGCTCGGCACCGCCCTGCTGCCCTACGCCCGCCCCCGCGCCCTGCTCATCGACGAGATCGACAAGAGCGACCTCGACCTCCCCAACGACCTGCTGAACGTCCTGGAGGAGGGCCAGTACGAGATCCCGGAGCTGGTCCGGGCCTCCCGGGACGCGCCGGGCGGGCGGGCCGAGGTGATGGCCGACGGCACCGACCGGCCGGTGCCGGTGGAGCACGGCCGGGTCCGCTGCCGGGCCTTCCCCTTCGTCGTCCTCACCTCCAACGGCGAACGCGAGTTCCCGCCCGCCTTCCTGCGCCGCTGTGTCACCCTGCGCCTGCGCCAGCCGGACGACCGGCACCTCGCCGACATCGTCCGCGCCCACCTCGGCGAGCCCGACGACTACGGGCAGCAACTGATCACCCGGTTCCTGTCCCGGGTGGGCGGCGGCGAACTCGCCACCGACCAGCTCCTCAACGCCCTCTACCTGGCCCGCGCCTCCGGCCTCGGCGCCGACTCCCTCGACGAACTCGCGGAGCGGCTGATGCCGTACCTCGGCCAGTCCCCGCAGCCCCATGCCTTCTGACCGCCCGGACCCGCCCGAGCCGCTGGCCCGCCTCGCCGACCTGCTGGACCGGGCGACCTCCGGCACCCGCCCCACCCCGCTGGAGCTGGCGGAGGTGCTCTGGCTCGCCGGTCACATGGCACCGGCCGGCCCCCCGCCGCCGCGCGGGCCGGCCCCGCAGCGGCCGCCGGACGACCGGAGCGGACCGCCGCGCGACCCGCCGTCGCCGTCCGGTCCCACCGCCCCCGCCGCCCCGGCACCGGACCCCGGCGCGGGCACCGGCACCGGTGCCGGTCCCGGCGGCGCCGACCCGCCCCCCGCCCCCGGCGTCCCGCGCGCCCCGCTGCACCTGCCGCCCCCGCCCACCCCCGCCGGGCGGACGGCCCGGACCGGTCCGCACGCCGCGCTGCTGGCCCCCGCCCCGCCGATGCTCGCTCACCCGCTGGCGCTCCAGCGCGCCCTGCGCCCGCTCAAGCGCCACACCGACGCGCCCGTCGGCCGTGAGGTGGACGAGGCGGCGACCGCCGACCGCATCGCCCGGCTCGGCGCCGGCCCCGAGTGGTGGCTGCCCGTCATGCGCCCGGTGCGCGAACGGTGGCTGCGGCTGGACCTGGTGTGCGACACCGGGCCCACCATGCCGGTGTGGCGGCCGCTGGTGCGCGAACTGCACGCCGCGCTCGCCCAGTCGGGCGTCTTCCGCACGGTCACCGTGCGGTGCGCCGCCCCCGACGGCAGCGTCGACGGCCCCGGCACGCACGCCCCCTCCGACGGCCGTACGGTCACCCTCCTGATCAGCGACTGCATGGGCCCGCAGTGGCGGGCGGGCCCGGCCGGCACCCGCTGGTTCGCCACCCTGCGCCGCTGGGCCGAGCGGATGCCGCTGGCCGTCGTCCAGCCGCTCCCGGAGCACCTGTGGCGGGACACCGCGCTGCCGCCGGTGGCCGGCCGGCTGACCGCCCCGCACCGGGCCGCCCCCAGCGCGGCCCTCACCTTCACCCCGTACGACGACTCACACGACCCCGCGGACAGCTCCGGCTCCCCCGGCACCCCCGCCACCCCCCGGCCCGCCGGTGCCGTACCCGTACCCGTGCCGATGCTGGAGCCGGGGCCCGAGTGGCTGGCCAACTGGGCGGCGCTGGTCGCGGGTCCCGGCGGCACCGCCCACCCCGGCGCGGCGGCCCTCCTGGACCGTCCGCTGCCCGCCGACGCCGACGACCGCACCGACATCGCCCGGCTCTCCCCCGAGGAGCTGGTCCTGCGGTTCCGGGCCAGCGCGTCCGCCGAGGCGTACCGGCTCGCCGGGCATCTCGCCCTCGGCCGCCCGGACCTGCCGGTGATGCGCCTGGTGCAGGCCGCCGTCGAACCCCGTCCCCGGCCCGCCCACCTGGCCGAGGTGATCCTCAGCGGCATACTCGCCGCCGTCCCCGGGCCGCCCGGCTCGTACGCCTTCCGGCCCGGCGTGCGCGACCTGCTGCTGCGCGGGCTGCCGCGCACCGCCCGGGCCCGCACCCACGACCTGCTGCTGCGCACCGGGGGCCTGATCGACGAGCGGGCCGGCCGCTCCCCGGGCGAGTTCCGGGCGCTGACCCCGGCCCCGCACGGCACCGAGCCAGGGGCGCTGGACGAGGCGTTCGCCGCGATCAGTCCGGGCAGCGCGCGGCGGCTGACCACCGGGGAACCGCAGCCGTCCGGACCACCGTCCCCGCCGCCGCCCGCCGTGCCGCGGCCGCCGCGAGCGCCGTCCACCGGACCGGCGCCCGCGGGGACACCGGGGCCCCGGCGGCTCGGCGGCGGCCGGTACCGGCTGGTGCGGCGGCTCCAGCCGAACGGCAGGGTGTGGCTGGCGGAGGACACCGAGGCGGGCCGCACGGTCCTGGTCCGGGTGCACGCCCCGGTCACCGGCCGCGCGGAGCGGGAGGCGTTCCGGCGGGACACGCGGCTGCTGCGCGGGATCGACCACCCGAACGTGGTGACCGTCCTGGACGCCGGGTTCGAGGGCGACGCGCCCTACGTCGTCATGGAGCACCTGGACGGCATCGCCCTCGGCTCGCTGAGCCGCCCCGACCACGGCCACCGCCTCCCGGCGCCGCTGACCGTGTCCGTCGGGGCGCAACTGGCGCGGGCGCTCACCGCCGTGCACGCGGTGGGCACCACGCACGGCGCGCTGGAGGCCTCCCGGGTGGTGCTGCTGCCCGACGGCACGGTCCGGCTCAGCCTCTTCGCACCGGGACGCGGCGCCCGCCCCGGCGCCCGGTCCGAGGACCTGCGGGCCCTGTGCGAGGTGCTGCTGCGGCTGGCGTCGGGCACCTCCCACCGCACCGTCCCGATCGACTCCCGGCAGCTCACCCATCTCCCCGAGGCCCTGCGCGGCCCGTACGCGCACGCCCTCGACCTGCTGATGTCCCGCTCCCTGGCGACCCAGGTCCAGGGCCGCGACCTGCTCACCGACCCCGAACTGTCCCGGCGGGCGCGCGAGGCGTACGAGCAGCGCTTCTACTACGCCCTGGGCCCGCTGCGCGTCGAGGGCCCCGAGGGCACCCCCGACCTGGCGCCGGACGTCCGCGCGCTGCTCGCCACGCTGCTGCTCAAGCACGGCCGCACGGTCACCCACGAGGAGCTGCGGTGGGGCCTGTGGAACCCGGGTGTCGAACCGTCCGACCCGCGCGCCGAGGTGCGCCGGCTGGTGGAGCGGCTGACCGCCGCGCTGGGCCCCGGTGTGCTGGCGTCGCCGTCCCACGGGTACGCCCTGCACACCAGCGCCGACCACGTCGACCTGGTGCACTGCGAGGACCTGGTCCACCGCGCCGACCGGGCACGGGCGGCCGGCGCCTACGCCGACGCCCGCCGGCTCGTCTCCGAGGCGCTCGGGCTCTGGCGCGGCGGCGACCCGCTGCCGGACGTGCCGGGGCCCGCCGCCCGCACCGCCCGCGACCGGCTCCAGCGGCTCCGGCTCACCCTGCACGCCACCCGCGCCGAACTCGACCTGGCGCTCGGTGACGCCGACCGGGCCGCCGGCCGGCTGGCCGGGCTGGTACGGCAGTACCCCTTCCGCGAGGACTACCGCCGCCTGTACCTGATCGCGCTGCGCCGCCAGGGCCGCCTGGACGAGGCGCTGGAGGCGTTCGAGGAGTACGAACTGTCCGGGGGCCGCGACCCCGACCTGCTGGCCCTCGGCCGCGAACTGCGCCAGGACCACGTCCGCCCGACGTAC
Source organism: Streptomyces ziwulingensis (assembly GCF_039542605.1). Lineage (NCBI taxonomy): Bacteria > Bacillati > Actinomycetota > Actinomycetes > Kitasatosporales > Streptomycetaceae > Streptomyces > Streptomyces ziwulingensis. Next base: position 110,443 of record NZ_BAABIG010000039.1, on the reverse strand, counting down.
GCCATCGGCGACCCGCCGGACCCCCCCGAGCCCCCCGAGCCCCTCGGCGGCGGCTTTCCGGACGGCGCGGTGGCCGCCCCGGACGAACTCCCGGAGGGCCCGTTCCCCACGGAGGACGACCTGTGGTCCCGCCTGTGGGCGGGCGAGGAGCAGCAGGCCGGACCCCGGCCGCCGGTCGTCTCCCCCCGTCCCACCGCCGAGTCCCTGCTCGCCGGCGCCCGCTGCGTGCTCCTCGGCTTCGACGACGTGGTGGCCCGGCTGTACCGGGCGGGCGCGGAGCGCGAGGTGCTCCTCGACGTCATGCGGCTCCTCGGCGAGGAGCGCGATCCCGAGGAGGTGCTGTCCGGCCGGGAGCCCCTGCCCCGGATCGGCCTGGCCCCCTCGGACGACTACCCCGGCACGCTCGACCTGGTGCGCGGGCTCGCCGGTCACCGCCTCGCCCCCGAGGTGCGCCGGCGGCTGGACCGGCACGAGGAGCGGGCGGCGCGCACCGCACGGCCCACCCCGCTCGCCCACCGGCTGATCCGCGCCCTGCACACCCGGCGGGTCCCGCTCGCCCTGGTGACCGACCGGGCCCCGGCACCGGTCGAGACGTATCTACGGCGGCACGGACTGCTGGGCCAACTGACGGGCGGCGTCCACGGCCGGGAGGAGGACCTCACCCGGCTCCTGCCCCACCCGTACGTCCTGCACCGGGCGCTGGAACGGCTCGACGCCGCCGCCGCCGAGTCCGTGCTGGTCGGGGGGTCGGTCGCCGAGCAGCGTGCCGCGCGGGCGATCGGGCTGCCGTTCATCGGCCTCTGCCTCGGCCAACGGGCCCGGACCCGACTGAGCCAGGCCGACCCGCGCACCCCCCTCGTCCCCGACCTGCGCTCCCTGCTCACCGCCGCCGAGACCCGCTGACGCGCGAACCCCCCGTTCAGCCGCACCCCGCCCGGCCCCTCCCGGCGGGCGCCCGCCGGGCTCCGCCCGCACGATGCCAGGAAGACCGGCCGCACCGGTCCCCTGGTCTGCGCTCTCGGGAGGATCTGCCATGACCGCCACTCTGGAGCAGCTACGCCGCTGCCACTTCGCCGTCGACCTGGGAGCGGCGAGGACCCGCGTGTACGTCAAGGGCGCCGGGCTCGTCGTGGACCAGCCGTCCGCCGCCGCCGTCAACACCCGGACCGGCGCACTCATCGCGGTCGGTGAGTTCGCGGAGAAGATGACCGGCCGCACCCCCGGTTACATCCGCGTCGTGCGGCCCGTCTCCGGCGGCACGATCGTCGACATCGAGATGGCCCAGCGCATGCTCCGCCACCTCCTCGGCGACAAGGTCCGCCGCGCGCTGCGCCGCAAGCCCCGGCTGCGCGCCGCGGTCTGCACGCCGCACGACGCCGATCCGCTGGCCCAGCGGGCCGCGATCGAGACGCTGGTCGGGCTCGGGGCCCGCCGTGTCGAACTGGTCGACACGCTCATCGCCGCGGCCGTCGGCTGCGGACTGCCCGTGGAGCAGCCCGAAGCCACGATGATCATGGTGTGCGGGGCGCACGCCACGCAGGTCGCGGTGCTCTCCCTCGGCGCGATCGTCAGCGCCACGCGCATCCCGGTGGGCGGCGAGGCGGTGGACCACGCCATCGTCCAGCACCTGCGCCACCAGCACGAACTGGTCCTGCCCAGCCAGTCGGTACGGCCGTTGCAGCTCGCCCTGTCCGGCAACGGGCTGACCGCGCAGGGTCCGGCCTCCACCGAGATCCACGGCCGGGACGTGGCGACCGGCCTGGCCCGCAGCGTGCGGGTGGACACCGCCGCCGTGCGGCACGCCATCCAGACGCCGCTGACGGGCGTGCTCGACGGCATCGGCCGGGTGCTGCGCGACTGCCCGCCGGACCTGGTCGCCGATCTCGCCGACCGCGGGATCATGATGGTCGGCGGCAGCGCCCTGCTGCCGGGCTTCGACCAGATGCTGCGGCAGGCGACCGGCATGCCGGTGCACATCGCCGAACGGCCCGACATCTGCGCCGTGCAGGGCCTGGGCACCATGCTGGAGGGCAAGGTCACCCCGCTGGCACTGGACCCGGCCGCCGGCTGAACCGGCGGCACCCCGGTCCCCGACCCCCCCGCTCCTCGCTCCCCGACCCCCGCTCCTCGCTCACCGCTCCCCGTTTCCCGGACCGGTTGCGCGCGTCAGGCCGCGAACCAGCCGCGTACCGTCGTGCCGTGCGGCGCGGTGTGGGTCCGGACCAGGTCGCAGACCAGGTTGACCAGCAGCAGGCCGCGGCCGCCGCGCTGGGCGCGGGCGGCGGGCCGCCGTCCGGCCAGCGGGTCGTCGAGCCGGCCCGCGTCGCTCACCTCGCAGACCACGTGCCCGTCCTCGGCCCACACCCGCAGCGTGCCCGAGCCGCCGCCGTGCACGACGCTGTTGGTGGCCAGTTCGGCGACGACGAGCGCGAAGTCGTCCAGCCGGACGCCGGTGAGGCCGAGCCGCGCGGCCTCGGCGGTGGCCGTGTGCCGGGCCGTGGAGAGCGAGGCGGCCACGACGGGCAGGGCCAGCGCTCCCGGGGCCGGCGGCAGCGGCTCGTTGTACCGGGCGACGACGCCGAAGGGGTCGTAGGAGTCGCTGTGCCGGGCCTCCGAGTCGCCGGCCGCGATGACCGTGGGGTGGGTGGCGCGGGCGTCGGCGAGGACGTACGCGGCCAGGTCCCGGGCGTCGTACGGGCACAGGATGGTCGCCGCGCGGCCCTCGAAGGCGGCGTTGATCAGCGCCTCGTGCTGGGCGCAGGCGGGGTACTCGGTGGCGCTGCGGCCGGCCCAGACCGGCTCGCCGATGATCCGCACCCGGCGGCCGGGCTCCTGAGGGTCGGCGAAGGCGCGCAGCACACCGGGGATGATCCGGCCGGGGTTGCGTCCGGCCTCCCGCATGTCCAGCAGACGCACCCGGTCGGCCTCGGTGCCCAGCGCGTCCCGCAGCAGCGCGAGCCGCTTGCCGGGCACCGCCACCGCCACGGGTTCGCCGGCCGCGAGGCCCGCGCGGACGAAGGGGACCGTGCCGGCCAGGTACTCGTCCTCGTCGCGGTAGAAGAGCGCGGGGTGGACGAAGGGGCCGGCGGGCGGCGTCGTCCCGGAAGGCGGTGCGGTCGCGGCACTCACGCGCACACCTCGATCTCCGTCAGGTCGGGCCAGAGCATCTCCAGCACCCGGCGCAGGGCGGCCGGCGGCCGGTGCAGCACGAGCCGCCGGCCTTCGGTGAGCCGCCCGGCGGCGTCCGCGAGCGCGCCGGCCCCGGCGACGTCGACGAACGTCACCGAGGACAGCTCCAGATACACGTCCTCATCCTCACGCACCACCTGTTCCAGCGCCTGCCGCCAGGCCGGGAGGGTCGACAGGCCGACCTCCCCCGCCATCCGTACGCCGCTCCGGCCGGCCAGCGGGGACACCGACAGCCGCGGCGGCGCGTCGACGGCCCCCGAGGACAGCTCGCCCCGCTTGCCCACCTTCGTCTCCCCTGATCGCGGTTTGTCTCCCCTGATCGCGGACAGCCCCACCCTACCCAGCCTTTGTCATGTCATTCCCGGCCTCCTGGTGTACTCGCCAGGACGGGGGGCAGGTGCACGGCGACGGGGGTCCGTAGGAGAAGCACGTGGTGAAGTCCGTCAGGACGCACGGGGACCGACAAGGCGGTGACATGACCTCAGCGGCACCCTCACGGCCGGCCGACCGGCCGGACGGTCTGGTCATCGAGTGCCGGACGAACGGGGACCGGGCGCTGCTCCGACCTCGCGGGGAACTGGTCCAGGGCTGTGTGGACACCCTCGCCGAGACGCTCGCCGGGCTGCCGGCCGGGACCGGGCGGATCGAGCTGGACATGAGCCGGGTGGTGTTCATGGAGACGGCCGGGCTGCACTTCCTGGACCTGCTCGACGGCCACGGCCGCCGGCAGTCGGTGCCGGTGACGACGGCGAACTGGACCGGCCAGCCCCGCAGGTTCCTGGAACTGGCCGGTCTGGACACCGACGACCCGCTGCGCGGCCCGCGCCCGCACGTCCTGGAGGAACTGGAGGAGGAGGTCGAGCAGTTGCGGCACGCGATCGCCTCCCGTCCGGTGATCGACCAGGCGCGCGGCGTGCTCATGGCCGTCCACGCCTGCTCGTCCGACGAGGCGTGGCACATCCTGCGGGAGACGTCGCAGCTGTCCAACACCAAGCTCCGCTCGGTCGCCGAGGCGGTCACCGCGGGCGCCGCGCCCGACGGCCCGCCCCCGCCCCCCGACGTACGCGCCGCCCTGCGCACGGCACTCGCGCGACACGGCCACTGACGACAGGCCGCCGACGACGGGCCGCTGACGACAGGCCCGCTTGGGCCCGTCCTACCGGGAAACCAACTTGGCGACCAGGCGCCCGCGCCACTCCCGCAGGCGCTTCATCTCGTGGTCGCCGAGGTTCTCGTCGACGCCGTGGACCGTCCCCCGCTCGGCGGCGATCTCCTCGTCCAGGAGGTCGAGGGCCTCCCGGAGGTCGCCGTGCGACTCCAGCGCCGCGACCAGCGCGTCGCGCACGGAACGGGTCTCGCTCCGCCGCTGCCGGCCGAGGGCCAGGGACTCGGCGTACAGGGCGCGCAGCAGGCGTACGCCCTCGGCCGGTTCCCCGTTCTCGGCGAGGAACCGGCCGAGGGCCGCCCGGCAGCGATGGGTGTCGGCGTGGCCGGGGCCCAGCACCCGGACCGAGTCCCGCTCGACGGCCCGCGCCTCGGCGACGGCTCCGTCCAGGTCGCCGGCCCGGCGGCGGTACCAGGCGAGCGAACGGCGCCGGCGCAGGGTTCCGGGGTCGTCCGTGCCGAACTCCGCGACACTGTCCGCCACTTCCGCCTCGGCCAGCCGTACGGCTTCGGCGTGCCGGCCTTCGTCCGTGAGCCACATCAACACCCGTGAGCGGCCGGCGAGGGTGTCGGGGTGCCGGCGGCCCAGCGCGCGGGTGAGACGGGCGATGTCCTCGTACACGTCCGGCCAGTCCCGCGACTTCGGCCGCTGCCAGTGCCGGAAGCGCCGCCTGATCCGCCAGGTGCCCAGGGTGTGCCGGCTCCCCGGCCGCTCCGCTTCTTCCGGCATCCGAACAGCTTAGGAGCCACCGCCGACCCTGCCCAGACCCTGACCGGACCCTCCTCCCCACCTCCCAAAATTTGATGGCCTGATTGAGAAAATCAAGTATCAGGCGTTGAATTCTCAAAAAAGTGAAGTTAGATATGCACTACAAGTGTGTCGCCGAGTGCAGGGGAGCCGAGGGTGGACTGGCAGGAACTGACGGATCTGACGCGCGGACAGCCGTTCGTGGTGGAGCGGGTCCGCCTCGCGGGCAGCGGCATCGCGGTCGAGGGCCGGTTCGAGCCGCCGCAACTGGCCCAGCTCGGCGTCGACGACCAGGTGTTCGTCGCCGCGTTCGTGCGGTCGCACGGCTCGATCAAGGAGATGGAGCGGATCTTCGGGGTGAGCTACCCGACGGTCAAGTCCCGGCTGAAGCGGATCGCCGAGCACCTCGACTTCGTCGACACCGACCCCGGCCCCCGTCCCGCCTCCCCGGCCGGCGCCGCCGACGTCGTCGACCGGCTGAGCCGGGGGGAGATCAGCGCCCAGGAGGCGCTGGCCGAGCTGGAGCGACCCCGGTGATCCCGCAACTGGTGACGGTCAGCCGCCGCCGTCCCGACGGCCGCCGGCAGCGGCTGTACGTCCCCGTCCTCCCGGTGCTGCTGCTGTTGTCACCGCTGCTGCTGCTCGCCGCGGCGGGCGGCGTCGTCGCCTGCCGGATCTTCAAGGTGAGCGCGACGGGCGCGCTGCGCGGTGCCGGGCGGCTGCTGTGGGCGCTGCCCGGCACCCGGTTCGAGATCGAAGAGGGCCGGACGGCCCTGCTGATCAGCGTCAGATGAGTCAGAAGCGAACCAGAAGCGAAGGAGCGACGATGAGCGAGCAACGCCGCCAGATCCTGCGGATGCTGGCCGAGGGCAAGATCACCGCGGACGAGGCCGAGCGGCTGCTCGACGCCCTCCAGCGGGACCAGCCCCGCCCGGCGCCGGGAACCGGGCACCGGCCGGCCGGCCGGCCCAAGTACCTGCGCCTGAGGGTGGACGCGGCGGACGGCTCCGGTGGCGACGGGGCGAGCCGGGTCGACATCCGGGTCCCGCTGCAACTGCTGCGGGCCGGGGTCCGGCTCACCAGCCTCCTCCCCGCGCAGGCCCTCACCAAGGTCAACGCGAGCCTGACCAGGTCCGGGGTACCGATCGACCTCACCGAGCTGAAGCCTCAGCACCTGGAGGACCTCATCGAGCACCTGGACGAGGTCGACATCGACATCGCCGACCCGGACTCCAAGGTGCAGATCTACTGCGAGTGAGGCGGTTCCGCTACGAGTGGGGCGGCTCTTCCGCGAGTGAGGCGGTCCGTGCGCGTCCGGCCGGGATCAGTGCGCGGCGTCCACCGTCTCGTCGGCGGGGGCGTCGCGCAGGCCCAGGCGGAGGTGCTCGACGTGGAAGAGGGCCTGGTCGAGGAGTTCGGCGACGTGGTGGTCGTACAGGGCGTAGACGATGGAACGGCCGTTGCGCTCACCGGCGACCAGACCGAGGTTGCGCAGCAGGCGCAGTTGGTGGGAGCAGGCGGAGGCTTCCATGCCCACCGCCTCGGCCAGGTCGCCGACCGCGCACGGCCCTTCCTGGAGACGGGCCAGGATGCGCAGCCGGGAAGGGGTCGCCAGGGCCTGGAGGGTGGCGGCCACGTCCGCGGTGCCCACGGCGTCCAGACGCTCGCGGGTGGTGGCGGTCTTCCTGGCCTCGGCTCCATGACCCATGCCGCCCATCCTACGCACCACACTTGAAAGCCTGTTCATATGTTCCTGTACGGTGGTGGGGTCGCCGCGTCCCGCACCCGTGAAGGGCTGTTCCGTCATGCCTCCTGCTCTCACCCTGCGCCCCGGACGGACGGCGTCCACGGGTCCAGACGCGGCTGCCGCCCCGGTGGTGCCGCGTCGCCGGACGCGCGTGTTCGCCCTGGCCGAGACCCGCTGGGCGGCGGCCGCCCTGGCGCTGTTCCTGATCGCGCTGCCCCTGCAACTCACCGGCGTCCCCGTGTGGGTGTGGGGGCCGCTGTACGCGGCCGCGTACGTCACGGGCGGCTGGGAGCCGGCCTGGGCGGGACTCACGGCGCTGCGGGAGAAGACCCTGGACGTCGATCTCCTGATGATCGTCGCCGCGGTCGGCGCGGCCTCGATCGGCCAGGTGATGGACGGCGCGCTGCTGATCGTCATCTTCGCCACCTCGGGCGCGCTGGAGGCCCTGGCCACCGCGCGCACCCAGGACGCGGTCCGCGGCCTGCTCGACCTCGCCCCCACCACCGCCACCCGCCTGACCGACGGCGGTGCCGGTGCCGGTCACGGTGCCGGTGACGACCGCCGTGGGGACGGCGGCGGGGAGGAGACGGTGGCCGTCGCCGCGCTCTCGGTCGGCGACACGATCCTGGTGCGTCCCGGTGAGCGGATCGGCGCGGACGGCCGGGTCGTGGCGGGGGCCGGGGAGGTCGACCAGGCCACCATCACCGGCGAGCCGCTGCCGGTGGCGAAGGAGCCCGGGGACGAGGTCTTCGCCGGCACTCTGAACGGCACCGGCGCCCTGCGGATCGAGGTCGCGCGCGACGCCTCCGACTCCGTGATCGCCCGGATCGTCGCCATGGTCGAGGAGGCTTCCGGGACGAAGGCGCCGACCCAGTTGTTCATCGAGAAGGTCGAGCAGCGCTACAGCCTGGGGATGGTCCTCGCGACCCTGGCCGTCTTCCTCGTCCCGCTGGGCTTCGGCGCGGAGCTGACGGGCTCGCTGCTGCGGGCGATGACCTTCATGATCGTCGCGTCCCCGTGCGCGGTGGTCCTGGCCACGATGCCGCCGCTGCTGTCCGCGATCGCCAACGCGGGACGCCACGGCGTACTGGTCAAATCAGCCGTCGTCATGGAGCGGTTGGGGCAGGTCGACGCGGTCGCCCTGGACAAGACCGGCACCCTCACCGAGGGCATCCCCCGGGTCACCGACATCCGTCCGCTGCCCGGCTCCGGTGTGGACGAGGAGGCGTTGCTGATCCTCGCGGCCGCGGCCGAGCATCCCAGCGAGCACCCGCTGGCCCGCGCCGTGGTCGACGCCGCCCGCACCCGCGGCCTGACCGTCCCGGACATGCGGGACTTCACCTCCGCGCCCGGCATCGGGGTCACCGCCACCGTCCAGGGCGCCCGCATCACTGTCGGCGCCCCGGCCCGCCTGCTCGGTGGCGGCGACCGCGACAGCGGAGGCGGCGGGAGAAGAGACGCGGACTCGGCCTCGGCCTCGGATCGCGCCGCCGTGCTGGTGGCCGAGTGGGAGGACGGCGGGCGCACCGCGGTTGTCGTCCTGCGTGACGGACTGCCGGTCGGCGTGCTGGGGGTCGCCGACCGGCTGCGCCCGGACGCGGCCGCCACCGTCGCCGCCCTGGCGACGCTGACCGGCGGCGCGCCGATGCTGCTGACCGGTGACAACCCGCGTGCCGCCGCCCGCCTGGCCGGCGAGGCCGGCATCGGTGACGTCCGCGCCGGGCTGCTGCCGCAGGACAAGGTCTCGGCCGTCCGGGAGCAGGAGAGGGCCGGCCGCAGGGTGCTGGTCATCGGCGACGGAGTCAACGACGCGCCCGCCCTGGCCGCCGCCCACACCGGCATCGCCATGGGCCGGGCCGGCTCCGATCTCGCCCTGGAGACCGCGGACGCGGTCGTCGTCCGCGACGAACTCGCCACCGTCCCCACCGTCGTACGCCTGTCCAGGGCGGCCCGGCGCCTGGTGGTGCAGAACCTGGTCATCGCCGCCGTGTTCATCTCCGGCCTGGTCGTCTGGGACCTGGCCGGACAGCTCCCGCTGCCGCTCGGGGTCCTGGGCCACGAGGGGTCGACCGTCATCGTCGGCCTCAACGGCCTGCGCCTGCTGCGCGACACCGCCTGGAACCGCGCCGCCGCCACGCCCGCGCCCGCATCCGCGCCCGCGCCCGCGCCCGCGCCCGCCGGGAGCCTGCGATGAGCCGCCGCGGCAGGAAAGCCGCTCAGGCCGCTCGGGGGACGGGGGCGAAGACCAGGACCGGGACCGGGACCGCTGGGGCTGGGGCTGGGGCTGTCCGGCCCACCGTCACCGTCTGCCGCGGCTGCTGCTGCGGTACGGCCGCGAAGGTCCCCCGGCTGGACCACGAAGCCCAGCTCAGCGACCTGCGCACGGCGCTGGCCGGGGTGGCGGCGATTCGGCGCGTCGGCTGCCTCGACGCGTGCGAGCGCGCCAACGTCATCGTCATCCAGCCCTCCGCCGAGGGCCGCAGGGCCGGCGGCCGGCCCGTCTGGCTCGGCCAGGTCAACGACCCCGGCGCCACGGCCGACATCACCGCCTGGGTCGAGGACGGCGGCCCCGGCCTGGCCGAGGCCCCCGACATCCTCGACCTCTACACCTTCACCCCCTCGCGCCGCGTACGGCACGACCTTGAGGAGGAGTGACCCGCCCGGTACCCCGGGACGCCCGGACCGCGTGGGTCAGGGCGCCGTCGTCACCGCGTCGGCGGCGAACCTCTTCCGCCAGGCCAGCGCGACGTGGACCAGTGCGATCAGCACCGGGACCTCGATGAGCGGGCCGACGACACCCGACAGGGCCTGCCCGCTCGTGGCACCGAAGGTGGCGATGGCGACCGCGATGGCCAGTTCGAAGTTGTTGCCGGCGGCGGTGAACGCCAGCGTCGCGGTGCGGTCGTAGGCGAGGCCCAGCCCCTTGCCGAGGAGGAAGGTCCCGAAGAACATGATCGCGAAGTAGACCAGCAGCGGCAGTGCGATGCGTACGACGTCCAGCGGTTGCGAGGTGATCGTCTTCCCCTGGAGGGCGAACAGCACGACGATCGTGAACAGCAGCCCGTACAGCGCCCACGGGCCGATCTTCGGCAGGAACGCCGTCTCGTACCTCTCGCGGCCCATCCGCCGCTCGCCGAGGCGGCGGGTGAGGAACCCGGCCAGCAGCGGGACGCCGAGGAAGACGACGACGTTCAGCGCGATGTGCCACACCGACACGTCCAGGCCCTGACCGTCGCCGAGGTTCATCCAGCGGGGCAGCAGGTCGAGGTAGAACCAGCCCAGCAGGCCGAACGCGAGCACCTGGAAGACCGAGTTCAGGGCGACCAGGACGGCCGCGGCCTCGCGGTCGCCGCAGGCGAGGTCGTTCCAGATGATGACCATGGCGATGCAGCGGGCGAGCCCGACGATGATCAGGCCGGTGCGGTACTCGGGCAGGTCCGGCAGGAAGATCCAGGCCAGCGCGAACATGACGGCGGGGCCGACGATCCAGTTGACGACCAGCGAGGAGACCAGCAGCCTGCGGTCGCCCGCCACGCGGTCGAGCCGGTCGTAGCGGACCTTGGCGAGGACCGGGTACATCATCACCAGCAGGCCGAGCGCGATCGGCAGCGAGATCCCGCCGGTCTCGATCGCGGCGAGGGCGTCGCCCAGGCCCGGGACGAGACGGCCCAGCCCGAGGCCGAGGGCCATGGCGAGCAGGATCCAGACCGCGAGGTAGCGGTCGAGGGTGGACAGCTTCCCGACGATCGAGTCGTCCCCGGCCGGGCCGGGGCGGCGGGTGGCAGCGGTGGAGGTCACGGGCAGGCCCTCCTGTTGTCGGCGGCAGCGCGCGCGGACCCGGCGAGCGCGGCGAACCGCTCGGACAGTCCGGCCAGGACCTCGGGCCGCAGCCGGTAGTAGGTGAAGCGCCCGCACGGCTCGGTCTCCACCAGCCCGGCCTCGCGCAGCACCTTCAGGTGGTTGGACAGGTTGGTCTGCCTGGCTCCGGTCTCCTCGACCAGGTGCGTCGTGCAGAGCGTCTCACGCGCCAGCAGGGTCACGATCCGCAGGCGGAGCGGATCGCCCAGCGCCCGGATCACATCAGGATCGACTGAAGTCAGCATGAGCTGATACTTTCACATCGCCGCGCGCGCCGACACCGGCGAGCGCCGACACCGGGCATCCGCCGCCGTCGCGACGAGGGAGAACGTTCACCATGGCCGAATCCGCCGGCAAGCCGTCCGTGCTGTTCGTCTGCGTGCACAACGCCGGCCGTTCCCAGATGGCCGCCGCCTGGCTGACCCACCTGGCCGGGGACCGGGTCGAGGTGCGCTCGGCCGGCTCGGACCCGGGGGCCGCCGTCAACCCCGCCGCCGTCGAGGCGATGGCCGAGGTCGGCATCGACATCTCCGCCGAGACCCCGAAGGTCCTCACCGTCGACGCGGTCCGCGAGTCCGACGTCTGCGTCACGATGGGCTGCGGCGACACCTGCCCCGTCTTCCCCGGCAAGCGCTACCTCGACTGGAAGCTCGACGACCCCGCCGGCCGGGGGGTGGCCGCGGTCCGCCCGATCCGCGACGAGATCAGGACCCTGGTCGAGAACCTGATCGCGGATGTGGCTGTCCGGTGGCCCGGCACCGGGACCACGCGGCCACCGGGCACCGCTCCGGCTGGCTGAGCCACGCGGCGGCGCGCGGCCGAACGCACGAGGAGAAGCTGCGCCATGTGCGATGAAACGCGGCAATACCGCAACTTCAGCGGCCCTGTTTGTACCTTTGGCGCCGATAGTGCCTACGAACGGGATACGCCTGTGCATTACGGTGAACTGGCCACGACAGGCTCCGGCCTGTCCCTCTTCGGCCTCGCGACGGGCCAGACCTGGCTGGTGGCGGCCGCTTTCGCGCTCACCCTGGGGGGCGCTCTGCTGATCCGCCTGACGTTCCGGCGCGGCAAGGGCGCGGATGAAGCCTGACACCGGCCTCTGCCCTGGCCCCGCACCCGAAGGCGCCGCCGTCCCGTCGGTGCCAGGGCCGGCGCCGGGGCCAGGGGGCGAGTACGTACCGCTGGGCGGCAGAGCGGCGCTCACCGCGCTGCCCCTCGTCCTGCTGGCGGGCTGGGCCGGGTGGCACCTGCTGCGGCTCACCGCATGGCGCGACGGCTCCGACCCCGGCCTCGGCTTCGTCTGGCTGGTGTCGTTCCTCCTGCTGTGGTGGCTGCCCCTGTGCTGGCTGGAACGTCCGGTCCCGGCGACGACCGCACAGCGGTCGATGCTGGACGGACTGGCCGTGACGGTCCAGATCCCGGTCTACAACGAGGATCCCGAGGCGCTCCGGGCCTGCCTGGCATCCGTTCTCGCGCAGACCCGGCGGGTCCAGCGGGTCCGGGTCGTCGACGACGGCTCCGTGGACACGGAGACAGGGCGGCCCCTTCTGTACGAGGCCGAGCGCGACCGGTTCCTGGCGGCGGCGGCCGCACTCGGCATCGAGGCCACCTGGGACCGCACTCCCAACTGGGGCAAGCGGTGGGCGCAGATGCATGTGCTCGCCGCGGACGACGCCGACATCTTCGTCACCCTCGACAGCGATTCCGTCCTGGACGTGAAGGCCGTCGCGGAGGGGCTCAAGCCCTTCGCCGATCCGCGGGTGCGGTCCGTGGCCGGCCTGATCGTCCCGCTCAATGTGCGGACGAACCTGCTCACCCGGCTCACGACCGTGCTGTACGTGCCGTTCACCCGGGGGCTGCGCAGCGCCCAGTCCGTCCTCGGCTCGGTCCTCATCAACTCCGGCACTCTCGCCTTCTACCGGGCCGACGTCGTACGCCGGCACGCCGGGGTCTACGAGCGCGAGACCTTCCGCGGGGTGCCGATGCAGATGAACGACGATTCGATGCTGACCATGTACGCCCGCCTGGCCGGCCGCACCGTGCACCAGCCCTCGGCCCTGTGCTTCACCCTGGTACCGGACCGGCCCCGCCACTACGTCCGGCAGCAGATGCGCTGGATGCGCGGCACCACGGTGCGGCACCTGTGGTGGCTGCGGCACATGCCGCTGCGCTCGGTGGCGTTCTGGATGCCCGTACTGGAGTACGCGCACCTGGTCCTGGCGCTGCTGATCCCGGTGGCCGTCGCCGCTTCGCCGGACCTGCGCGCCCAGGCGGGCCCGCTGCTCTGGCACACCCTGGTGCTGGGGTGCGCCATGAACTACCTGGTCTGTCTCCGCCTGTTCGTGATCCGCCGGTCGGACGAGGGGCTGGGACATCAGCTCCTCATGTACCTGCTGTCACCGCTGGCGGGTCTCTGGCGGCTCGTGGTGCTGCGTCCCCTCTACCTCTACGCCATGGCGACGTGCTGGCGGGTCGGCAGGTGGGGCACCCGGGCGAGCGTCGAGGTCCGCGTCAGCGCCGCCCACTGACCGGTGGCGGTGCGCCGGGCCCCTCTCCCGCCCCGCCGCGCGGCGCCGGTCGTGGTGCGCGGCCACGGCGCCCCGGGCCAGGGCGTAGGCGTCCTGCTCCAGGTCCGTACCCAGGCGCAGCCGCCGGTTGGCGTGCATGTGCAGCAGCGCGCGCAGGATGCGGGAGACGTCGGCGTCACCGGCGTGGACGGCACTGCTGTACGCGGTCAGCGCCGCGTACCAGTCACCGAGCCCGGCCGGCGGGTCCGGTTCGCCGGCCGGGATGAGGGCCAGCGCGTCACGGCGCCTGTCGCTGAACCTCCGGTGCCGCCGGGGGTCCTTGGGGTACTGGTCCAGCAGCCACCGCTCCCCGTCCTGACCGCGTTCGGCGTGGAACCCGCGGACGAGGCGGACCAGGTCGGCCGCGACGGGCAGGGGGTCACCGTCCCCGGGCAGGCGGCTCAGGGCCAGCCGGCTGTCCTCGTGGAAGAACCTCTCCGCCGGGCCGATGGCCGCCGGGCCGCCGTACCGGTCGGTCTCGGGACGGTACTCCCGCAGCGACCAGGTCCGGGCCAGGCCCGCTGCCATGAGGTCGCGCATCCGGTCGTGCAGGCTCGGCAGCACCTGCCGGGCGAGGACGGAGGGGGCGCCGTGCAGGCGCAGGCGCAGATGGGGGGTGTGGGTGCCGTACTCGCGGTAGCGGAGGAAGAACCAGCGGTCGACGTCGCCGGCGACCGTGCGCAGCCACGGCTCCAGGTACGCGGTGAGGACGCGGGACTGGTCCCCGGGAGCGGAGGGGATGTGGACCGAGAGCCACTCGCCGCCGGGCAGGTGGGCCGTGGCGTTCCTGACGGGTGTGGCCCGGGTGGCCGGATTGGCCGATGTGGCCGGTGTGGCCCGCTTGCCCGGCACCGGATCGTCCGAGGCGGAGGCGGAGGCGGAGGCGGGTTCGGCGGCCGCGTCGGCGGGCGGTCGGTGCGGGCGGGGGGACGGCCGGGCGAAGAGGGGTACGACGATCTCGGCGTCGTGGGCCCCGCCGGGTCCGCGCAGCCATCCCGAGGCAGCCGACAGGTCCTCGTGCAGCACGGCCTCCCCCTGCGCGCGGGCCTCCTCGTACAGCAGTTCCCGGTGCGCGGGCAGTCGCAGGTCCAGGGCCAGCCGCTGGTCCTCGCGCACCAGGTGGACCCGGTCGGGTATCCGCCAGCGCGCGCGGGTGGGCGCGAGGTGTTCCTCGGGGTCGTCCTTCGTCAGCACGGTGGCGGAGAGGCGCCAGGTGGCGGGCGAGAGCACCGACCGGCCGTGCCGGACGGCCGGCAGGAAGGGGGCGGTGGCGAGGTGGCCCCAGTCCCACGGGGTCACCTGGGTGACCCCCATCAGCGGCACCTCCAGCAGGAAGCGCGCCACGTCCGGAGCGAACGCGTGGTTGACCGCGTGCGGGACGTAAGGGCTGATCGGGCGCCCGTCGGAGGCGTCGACCAGGTGGAAGCGCCGGGTGTCCGCGGACACCAGGACCTCGGCCAGGTCGACGTCGCCGGGGGCGCCCGGGTCTCCGTACGTCCCCACGCCGAGGCGCGCGCCGGGCCGTCCCGGCGGGTCGGGCACCCGCATGACGTTGAGCGAACGGCGCTCGCGCGGCGCGTAGTCGACGCGGACGGGCCTGAGCCCGGCGCCGTCGGCCGCGCGGGCCCGGCGGGCGAACCCGGCGAGGTGCTCCCCGGCGCCCAGGACGTGGGAGAAGCGCCCCCACAGCGTCCCGGCCGGGCGGCAGACGCGGAAGGGGACCACTTCCAGCCCGAAGCGGCCGGCCGCCACGTCCGCCAGGGAGCCGGCGAGCACCGCGACCGGGAAGTCCGCGGACGCGGGCGGGGCCTCCCGCCCGGTGGACAGGGCGCGCAGGGTCTCCTCGTCGAGTTCCACGCCGGTGGCGCCCGACATGAGAGCCCCGGCGTACAGCGCGTTGAGGGCCGCCGTCCGGGCGGCGTCCACCGACGCGTCCGGCAGCGGGCGGCCGCCGCCGGGCAGCGAGTAACCGGCGGGCGGGCCGAGGCCGGTGCCCGGCGTCAGCAGGGCGGTCAGCGGCACCTGTTCGCCCTGCCCATAGGTCTCCAGGAACTCCCGGTGGTAGGCCGTCAGGGCGCGCTGTCCGGCCGTCTGCGGCGGGGCGCAGCGCCAGAGGACCGAGGCGGCCCGGGCCGCCTCCGCCGCCACTTCCGGAGGAAGGTGTACGTCGGCGTCGAGCGCCATGTCGACGTGCAGGCACTCGGTCGAGCCCGCCGCTTCGTGCAGCGCGCTCAGCGCACGGGTGCCGTCCCCGACGGGCTGTGCCGCGTAGGCGCGGGCCCGCGCCGTGTACTCCCTGAGGACGGGTGGTCCGGCAGCCGTGCGCGCGAGGTGCTCGAACGGGTCGGGATCGGACGGCGGCGGCGCGCTGTCGGTGAGCAGGAACTCCAGGGCGATCAGCCGGGTGAGCAGCCCGACGGCCTTCTCGCGGGTGAGGCCGGGGCAGTCCGCGAGGACCGCCGCGGCGAGGTCGCCGAGACGTACCGGTCGCCGGGCCGCGCGCAGGACCGACTCCACGGGCGGGGTCCGCCGCAGCGCGCGCCGCACGGGCCGGCCGGAGCGCAGCCCCAGTGGCAGGACGATCCGGTCGCCCTGGGTGCGCGCGGTGTTGTCGAGGACGACGCGCACGTCGTCGGGCGGGGCGGTGGTGTCCCGCGCGTCCAGGAGCGCGCCGAGCCACGCGTGGTCGGGCCTGATGTGCCGGGTGCGGCGGCCGGTGAGACGGGCGCGGGGGGCTCCGCCGAAGTGTCCGAGCGCGACTCCGGCGACCAGGCCGAACGGCGTGGACCTGCGGGTCATCCGCAGGTGGTAGCGGAGCATCGAGCGGGACAGCCGACGCCTGCGGGCCGGGGACGGCTGCCGCCCCGCGCGCAGTTCTTCCAGGGCGGCGTACAGCGAGGGGCTGGACACGAGCAGTGCCTCGGCCACCACCGGGTCGCGCTCGGCGGCCGCGACCAGGCCGTCGCGCCCGTCGTCGGCGGCGGCCGGCTCGCGGGACAGGACGGGCGCCCGCAGCAGGAAGGTCCCGCCGGCGTCGAACACGGCGAGGTCGTCGTCGGACACCAGCTCTCCTCGCACCCTGGTCACAGGAACATGGGGACCGGGTTGAGTTCGGACTCCGGGGTCCGCGCCGTCACCCACCCCAGCGAGACGGGGACGTCGTACAGCCGTCCCGGGGCGAACTGCGGCCAGAAGCTCCGCAGTCCGGGCACCATGACCTTGACCACGGGCAGGGCTATGTCGGGGCGGGTCTGGTCCAGTACCAGCAGTTCCATCCCCCGCTCCCCGACCAGGGCACGGGCCCGCGCCAGCTCGGCCGACAGGTCGTGCCGGCCGGCGGGCCGGCGGTGCGGGCCCGTCAGGAGGTCGGACCAGCCGTCCGGTGCGAGGTGGGGCTGGTTCTCCAGCGTCGCGGTCCGCCACCAGTGCGCGTCCGGGCCGCCCTGGGCCTGGTGCGGCCCGGAGCGGAACTCGATCAACTGGGCCAGGAACTGGTTCATCTCCGTCAGCGCCCGGGAGACGGCCACGGCCGGGTCGACGTGCGCGCCGAATCCGAAGAGGATGTCCTCGCTGCCGCCCCCGACGCGCCGCGACACGGCGGCGGCCACGGGTATGCCCAGGTCGGAGGTCAGGTCGAGGACCCACACCTCCCGGTCCCGCGCGGCGTACACGTCCCGCCAGCGCGCCAGGTAGGGCTGGGCCGTGTCGTCGAGGCGGACGCCCGGTCGGCGGACCCGGTTGTACCACCACAGGGCGACGCTGTCCCGTTCGACCAGTTCGAGGAAGCCCTGGAGGATCGCGTCCTCCCGGCTGGCCCCCGCCGCGTTGCCGTTGGAGTGGGCGACGGCGTGCACAGGTCCGGGCTCAGCGGGGAAGCGGTAGTACAGATAGGAAGTCGGTACGTACTTGTGCCGGTTCTCGGTCAGTGACCACACCGGCGTCCAGGAGATCTCCCGCGTCTCGTCGAGCGGGTCGGGCACCCAGGTGAAACCGGTCCCCCGCCGGCGCCACTCCTCGCGTTCCCGGAACTGCCGGGCGCTGAAGTGCTGGAGGGTGTCGAGTCGTACGGCGTCGTCCCCGAGGGCGCGGAGGGACGCCGTCACCCGCGCCTCGTCCCCCTGCCAGACACCGCAGTAGCGCTCGATGGCCTCACCCAGAGCGCTGGCGCGGGCCTGGGCGTCGGTCATCCCCTTGCCCGCGCTCTCGGTGCGCAGCACCCGGCGTACGCTCTCGCCGCCCCGCGGCCGACTCGTCGCGAAGTTGTGCCCGGCGGTGTAGACGTGCAGCAGGTCGGAGTGCGTCTCCATCCTGTCCAGCCGGGTGACGACGCCGGTGACGGGGCTGATCAGGTGCCCGTAGGTGCGCAGCAGGTGGTCGGGGCCGCTGGCCCGGTATCCGCCGTCGGTGTCCGGCGCCGTGGCGCGGCCGCGCGGTTCCAGGGGCCGGTGGGCCTGTGCCGCCACCATGCCGGGGTCACCGCAGCCGGGGCACTGCGGGCGGCGGGTGACCCGGTGGCTGCCGGTCTCCAGGGTCAGGGCGTCGAAGCTGAGCAGGGTCGGCGTGGGTTCGCGCAGTCCGGCGATCCACCGGGCGGCACGGAGGACCGCGAGCCGCGCGGCCACACCGGTCGCGGTGGCGGAACCGGTGTCGGTTCCCCGTACCGGGTACTGCTCCGTGCCGCCCGCGGCGAGCAGCGTGTCGGTGTCGCGATGGCTGCGCAGACGCTGCGTCAGACAGAGCCAGCAGGGGCCGCGGTCCGCCTCCATGACGGGTGAGATCCACGCCGACGCTCCGGCGGGCCTGACGACCATCCACGCGGTGGAGTCGTCGAGGGCCTGGGCGTGGAGGGGCAGGAGCCGGGGATCGAGGAAGTCGTCGACCGTGACGATACGGAGCGCCACCACCCCGCTGCGGTCGCTGTCGCCATCCGTATCGCTGTCGCTGTCGAGGAGAAGACCCTGTTCCCGTGCGGCTTCGGTGAGGGCCGCCGTCCCGGGCCCCGGGTCGCCGACCGGGATCAGGCGGACCACACGGCTCCGCATGGCGTCGCCGACCGCCTCCGGATCGAGGCCGGCCAGCTCCCACAGGCCGCTGTCATGGTCCTCTCGGCCCGCCGCCCGCTCCACCACCAGTCCCGCGGCGAGGAGTTGGTCCAGTGCCCGGTCGACCGCCGCCGCGGCGAAGGAGGCGGCCAGGGCCTCGCGCAGAGCCGCACGGGTGGCGCCTCGGCGGAGCAGCGGAGCCAGCAGTTCACCGATCGGACCACGCAGGAGGGTGTGCCGCTCCCGGGACACGAGGCGTACTCCTGTCCCGGAGTGCGTCGCCATGCGTACATGGCGGGGGAACCGCAGGAGGGGGGCATCCATGACAACGGGCAACTTTCTGCCGGAAAGCGAGGCAGGCCCGCAGACAGGCTGCGGGCCCGCACTCGACGGCCATGACCGGCCGCCGGTTTCTACCAGGTGGTCGAGCAGAAACCGCGCTCGGCACGCGCGTCGAGCTCCTCGATCGCGAGCTCTTCCTCGGTGACCTCGACGATCTCGATGTCGTTCTGCATGGTCTACCTCCACGTCAGGGAAAGGGGGTACGGCGCCATGCTGCCACCTGATTTCCCGAGGCAAAGGGGCCGGCGACGTAATCATGGTAAGTCCGCCCGAAAGCACATTCGGTGGTGCCGAGAAGTGCACAATGCGCCTCCGGCATGCGTAACCGCGGCGATCCGCGACGCGCCTCCGGGGTGCGCGGGCACCGGACGGCCATGGCCCTCGCGCTCCGGATTCGGAGGGGAGCTTTGCGTAAGCGTTCATCGGACCCGGCCCGGCGAGGCTCCGGCGCGAGCCCACCACGGACAGGTGACCGGCACCGGATTCCCGCACGCGGCAGCGAATCCGGCGGCCACATATCCGCGTTGCCACGCAGAAGGCGGCTCGCTACCATGGCACGGCAGCACATGTATCGCAGTATACGTATTGCTGTATACGTATTGCGGTACAGGTATTTCCGTGGCCCTCACATCGGTGAAGCGGCCCTCTTATCGGTGAAATGGAAGGGAACCCCAGTGCGGCGATTCGGCGATGCTCCCCGCTCACCCCTCCCTTCTCGCATCATCGAGGATCGCATTGCCAGCCCACACTCTGAATCTCGGCATTCTCGCGCACGTCGACGCGGGTAAGACCAGCCTCACCGAGCGGCTGCTGTTCGAGAACGGCGCCATCGCCGCACTCGGCAGCGTCGACGGCGGTGACACACAGACGGACAGCAACGAACTGGAACGGCAGCGGGGCATCACCATCCGCTCCGCCGTCGCATCCTTCGCCCTGGGCGATCTCCAGGTGAACCTGGTGGACACGCCGGGCCACCCGGACTTCATCGCCGAGGTGGAGCGGGCCCTCTCGGTGCTCGACGGGGCCGTTCTCGTGATGTCGGCGGTCGAGGGCGTCCAGTCCCAGACCCGGGTCCTGATGAGGTCGCTCAGACGCCTGCGGCTGCCCACCCTCCTCTTCGTCAACAAGATCGACCGTACCGGGGCGCGGTACGACAGCCTGCTGGCGGACATCCGCGGGAAGCTGACCCCCGCCGTGGTGCCGATGCAGCGCGTCGCCGGCCTGGGGACCCGGGCGGCCGACGTCCGGCCCCGATCCCCCGAGGACGGGGACTTCGCGACGGAACTGGGCGAGCTGCTCGCGGACCACGACGACACGGTGCTCCGCCGGATGGTCGACGACCGCCCGCCCGGCCCCCGGGAACTGCACGCCCTCCTCAAGCGGCTCACCGGCGACGGCCTGGTACACCCGGTCTTCTTCGGTTCCGCGGTGTCGGGTGCCGGCACCTCCCAACTCACCGAGGGGGTGC
Organism: Streptomyces ziwulingensis; assembly: GCF_039542605.1. Taxonomy (NCBI): domain Bacteria; kingdom Bacillati; phylum Actinomycetota; class Actinomycetes; order Kitasatosporales; family Streptomycetaceae; genus Streptomyces; species Streptomyces ziwulingensis. The sequence continues at coordinate 90,315 of NZ_BAABIG010000039.1, read as the reverse complement.
GGGAGTTCCTGGGACGACGCCGCCCCGCCGCCGCCGGCGAGGGGCTGCGCGGCACGGTCTTCGCCGTCGAGCGCACCGGCGCCGGGGAGAAGGCCGCCTATCTGCGGCTGTTCTCCGGGGAGCTGCGACAGCGACAGCGGGTGACCCTGCACCGGCACAAGCCGGGTGGGGCGGTGGAGAAGTACAGCGGCCGCGTCTCCGGTCTGGAGGTCGTCGGCGCCCGGACCGCGGACGGCGCCCCGGCGCCGTCCGGACCGCTCACCCCGGGCAACATCGCCAGGCTCCGCGGTCTGCCGTCCGTGCGCGTGGGTGACCACCTGGGGGAGACGGACGGGCCCGGACCGCGGTACCAGTTCGCACCGCCGATCATGGAGTCGGCGGTCCGGTCCCGCGAGCCCGGCAGGGAGGGCGAACTGCACGCGGCGCTCGCCCAGCTCGCCGACGAGGACCCGCTCATCCGGACGCGGACCCTCGCCGGTGGCGCGACCTCCATCCTGCTGTACGGAGCGGTGCAGAAAGAGGTCATCGAAGAGCGGCTCAGGCGCGAGTTCGGCGTCGAAGCGGTCTTCGAGCGGACCCGACCGGTCTACTTCGAACGCCCGCTGGGCACCGGCGAGGCGGTGTACGAGTTCGAGCCGCACCGGCCGAACGAGTTCTTCCAGACCGTCGGGGTGCGGATCGAACCCGCGGCCGCCGGCTCGGGCAACCAGTTCCTCCGCGAGGCGGAGGAGGGCCTGCTGCCGCGCGCCTACCACCGCGCCATCGAGAGCGCCGCCATGAGCACGCTCCAACAAGGGCTCTACGGCTGGGAGGTGACCGACTGCCTGGTGATCCTCACGAAGATCGGTTACGAAGCGCCGCGGACCACGGCGGCGGACTTCCGCAACCTGACCCCGATGGTGCTCATGCAGGCGCTCCAGAAGGCCGGAAGCGCGGTCTACGAGCCCGCCTACAGCATCGAGGTGGACTTCCCCGCCGACGCTCTCAGCGGTGTCATCGGGCTGCTCATGTCGCTGCGGGCGGACGTCGGGCAACCGGTCGAGGCGGAGTCGTCCTGGAGCGTCCGGGCCGAGGTCGCCGCCCGGCTGCTCCAGGACGTGGCCCTCGCCCTGCCCGGACTCACCCACGGCGAGGGGACGATCTGTTCCGAACCAGGCGGGGACCGGCGCGTGCGCTCTCCGATCCCGTCGCGCGAACGCTTCGACGGGAACCCGCTCGACCACGACGAGTACATGCGCTTCCTGTCCCACCGCGCACTCGGCAGACAGCCGTCGTGACGGAGTGACCGGATGCGGTGCGAATCGGGTACGGACAGTTCGCACGATGTTCCTCTTCGCGGTCGGCCGACAGCTACGCTCGGGGTCATGGGCGACCACATGTTCGTGCGAGTACCGCGGGACTTCTGGGAGTTGCTGGACGCGGCCGACTTCGACGAGGTGGAGGTCGGCTCCCGCTCGGCCGATGAGTGGGCATCGGTGGCGCAGGCCGCGGTGTCCGTCGGCAATCAGGGGCTGGCCGTCACAGCCAACCTGGTGGCCGTCTATCTCGCCCGCGAGCAGATCAAGGAATTCGCTCAGCGAGCCGCCGCCTGGTTCGGGTTCCGCGCCCCCGTCGAAAGATCCGCACCACCGCTCGTCTTCACGATCACCGGTGGGGCCGGAGCCGAGACCCGCATCGAGATCAGCTCCAGGCCCGGACCCGACGGAGTGCCCGTCCTCGACACGGCCGCCCTCACCAGGGCCATCGTGACCGCGATGGACGCCTCCTCCGGGACGGCCGGATGACTCCAGGGCTCGCACCGTGTCCGCCGTGCTCGCCACGGGCCGGACGGCGCGCTCGGTGCTCTGCCCCGCACCCGGAGTGGAGGGCGGTACGGCGATCCGGCTCGAAACGCCGAAGACCGGCCGTGAGCTGTGCCGGAGCATCGCCCTGCCCGGTCTGGGGCACGAAGAGGTCCAAGCCCGCCTGGAGGGCCGCGTCGCCCTGGTGCCGCTGAGGCAGAGCGCCCTGCTGCCGCTGTACTCCGCGCCGGTGGACGGCATCCCGGTACGCGGGCTCGCCGACCTCACCGTCGTCCCCTCCGGCAACGCCCACGACCTGCGGCGCGGAACCAGCGTCGGCCTGTCCGCCTGCCACCTGGCCGGCATCGGCACCCGGCTGCCGGAGAACAAGATGATGGCCACCCTCCACGAGGAACTCCGGGCGGGGACACCGCCCTCCGCCGCGCTCGGCAAGGTCGTGGCTCGCGCTGCCGCCGACGGGTTCCGCCCCAAGGCCTGGGGACCCCGCACCCACTTCGGCGCCTGAACCGGGCCCCGTGCGGCGGTGGGCCGGGCCTGGCCGGCGGGGCGTCAGGACGGCTGCACTCGCGCCTCTCACCGACCGAAGGTGTGAAAGGGGGACACAGAGGTTCGCCGCTGCGGCGTACGGGGCGCCGGATGGAGGATTCTTGCCTCCCCGGCTCGGGGCGGGCGTTGCCCGACGTAGACGCGACGGTGAAGGAGCGGACCGTGGAACAGCGCGTGATCCTGGTGGACGGCGCCGCTGGGCCCGGGGAAACGCGGAAGCTGTGGATGCGGGACCTGGCGGCCCATCTGGAACGGGCGGGGCTGGGAGTCACCGGCCGGCACCGGGAGCCACGGCCGGCCGAGGGCGCCGGTGCCGTAGCCGTGGTGGTCGGCGCGGCTGCGCTGCCTCCTCCCGACCTGCCGGACGACCCCGCCGGCCGCTCCTCGCGGGGGCAGCGGGACGGGGAGGTCCTGCGCCTGCCCGTCTTCATCGTTCTCGACGGTGCCGCCGCCGACCAGGTACGCGTCCCGGCGCACTGGCCCGCGGCGGAGTTCCTCGACCCCCGTACGGAGAGTCCCGGCGAGGTGGCCGCCCGGATCGTGCGCCGCGCCCGGGAGCCACGCCCCCACGAGGTCCCACCGCTGTTCGCCGCCCTGCGCTCCTTCGGGCGAAGCGATACGCAGGCCTGGCACACCCCCACCCATTCGGGCGGTCTGGCCTTCACCAAGTCCCCGGCCGGGCGGGCCTTCCGCGCCTTCTACGGCGAAGACCTGCTGAGCACCGACATCTCCGTCTCCGTGACGGAGCTGGGGTCCCTGCTCGCCCACGAGGGCCTGATCGGGGCGGCCGAGGACGAAGCAGCCCGCGTCTTCGGGGCCGACCTGTCCTACTTCGTCCTCAACGGCGCCTCCACGGCCGACCGCATCGTCGCCCACTACGCGCTGCTCCCGGGCAGCGTGGCCCTGGTGGACCGCAACTGCCACCGGGCCCTGGCCCACGCTCTCGTACTCACCGGCGCGGAAGCCGTGCCTCTCCTGCCCTCCCGCAACGGCTACGGGCTCATCGGCCCGGTGCCGCCAGGGACCCTCGCGCAGGCCGCCGCCCCGTCCGCCGGTCCGGCAGCCCTCGCGGTGTTGACCAACTCCACCTACGACGGCATCTGCTACGACACCGTACGGGCCAGTGAACTCCTGGCCGCCCGCACCCCCCGGATCCTGTTCGACGAGGCCTGGCTCGCCTACGCGCACTTCCACCCGCTCTTCCGGCGCCGCTACGCCATGGCCGTCGACGAGGAAGCCATGCCGGGGCCGGAGCGGCCCACCGTCTTCAGCGTCCAGTCGACGCACAAGATGCTCACCGCGCTCTCCCAGGGCGCCATGCTCCACACCCGCTCCGCCGCCAGGGCTCCGGTCGACCGCGCCGTGCTGGACGAGACCTACGAGATGCACGGCAGCACGTCGCCGCTCTACCCCCTGATGGCATCGCTCGACGTGTCCACCGCCACGATGCGCGACCACGGGCGGGCACTGATCGACGAGGCCCTCCGGGAGGCGATCGCCTTCCGGCAGGCGGTCGCCCGGCGGGCCCGGCAGTCACGCACCCGCGCCGGCGGCGACTGGTTCTTCGAGGTCTGGCAACCGCCCCAGGTCACCGACCCGGCCGACGGCTTCGCCCACGCCTTCCAGGACGCGCCCGGGGCGCTGCTGCGCACCGAGCCCTCCTGCTGGCTGCTGAACCCCGAGGACACCTGGCACGGCTTCACCGGACTCGAACCAGGGTTCTGCATGCTGGACCCCCTGAAGGTCACCCTGCTCTGCCCCGGCATCACCCCCGGCGGCGGTCCCACGTCCCAGGGCATTCCCGCCGCCGTCGTCAGCGCCTACCTCCAGACCCGGGGCATCACCCCGGAGAAGTCCAACGACTACACCCTCCAGGTCCTCTTCTCCATGGGCAGCAGCACAGCGAAACGGCAGGCACTGCTGGACTGCCTCTCGGACTTCAAGGCCCTGTACGACGACGACGCCCCCCTCGCAGCCGCCCTCCCCGACCTGGCGGCGGACGCCGGCAGCGACCCGGCCACCCTCCGGCAGTTGTGCGCGGACCTGCACGACCTGCTGACCAGGAGCGGCCACAGCCGACTGCTGGAGGAGACCTACACGAGGCTGCCGCGGAAGGACCTCAGCCCGCAGGCCGCCTTCCACCACCTGCGCGCCCACGGCTGCGAGCAGGTCCCGCTGCGGGAGGCCGCGGGCCGCACGGTCGCCACCGTGGTGACCTTGACGCCCACCGCCATCCCGCTCTTCCTGCCGGGCGAGAACACCGGGCCGCCCGGCAACCCCCACCTGCGCTACCTCGACGCCCTCCAGGCACGCGACCGCGCGTTTCCCCGGTTCCGTCAGGAGATGCACGGGGTACGGCGCGATCCGCGCACCGGGCAGTACCACCTCATGTGCCTCTCCGGGCAGCCGGGGTGAGGTTCGCCCTTCTCTCCCGCAGCCGGCCGAGGCCGACCGCGCAGATGTGCGGGGCGTTCCGGTCCGCGCCCGCCCCTGTGCCGGACGCGGGGGCAGGCGCGGCCGCACCGCGTCGAAGGGGCTCAGGTCCCGATGTCGGGCTGCGGGCCGCTGTACTGCTCAAGCAGCGCCGGCAGGCCGGCCGCCGGGTCGAGCGTGTAGGAGTAGTAGCTGCTCGGGGTGAACGTCGTGCCGTTGGTCTTCTGGTCGCCCGTGCAGTCGACCAGGACGCTGCCCTTCTGCGAGAGGGAGGCGGCCGTCGTGTCGACGGAGTAGGGGTTGTTGACGTTCTCGTAGTAGCTGTTCTCGATGACCGTCCTGGCCGCACCGCGCGAGAGGTTGCCGTACGAGGTGATGTTCCGCAGGTAGTTGTTGTAGAGGTGGGCCAGCGCGACGTTGTCGATGCTGGGGTTGCGCTGGTTGGTGTCGTGGATCCAGTTGTGGTGGATGGTCATGCGGGCGGTGACGTTGTCCGTCCAACCGATGCCGAAGGCCTTGTTGACCTCTCCCAGTTCGTTCCAGGACACGGTGAGGTAGCTGGTGTCCTTACGGCTGTCGATCAGGCCGTCGTTCATCCGCACGATCCGGTTGTGGTCGATCCAGACGTGGTCGGCGGTGTCCATCTGGATGCCGTCGTAGTCGTACGTCTTGTCGTCGGGATCGTCGTCGGTCATCCGCGTGTCGCGGAGGGTGAGGTTGCGGATGATCACGTTGTGGACGCCGGTGCCCAGGAAGAGGCCGCCGTTGACGATCTCGCCCGCGGTGCCGACCCCCACGAGTGTCTTGTCGGACCGGACCGGGATCTCGTAACCGTAGGACGGCACCGTGATGCCCTTGGTCACCTTGATGACGTAGGGAGCGCTGGCGGTGGCGTACTTGAGCAGGTCCGCGTAGGTGCTCACGCTGACCGTGGTGCCGGCGGCACCGCCGGTGGTACCGCCTCCCGTGGCGGCGAAACCGTCGGCCGTGGAGGGCCAGGTGCGGCCGCTGACGGGTTCGAAGGCCCATTGTTTGTTGGTGTTGGCGGTGCAGGTCTCCTGGATGACGGGGTTGCCGGAGGTGGTGGAGGCGTTGAGGTCGCTGACGCACAGTCCGTTGCCCGCGTTGATCACCTGGTAGGTGCCGGAACCGGACGCCGCGAAGCGCCACAGCTGGTTGCTGCTGCCGACACAGGTGTACTGCTGGAGCCGCACTCCGCTGGTGGTGCTGCTGTCGGGCACGTCCAGGCACTTGCCGCTGCCGACCGACTGCAGTTCGAAGGCCGAGCCGCGGGTGTTGACCTTCCACTGCTGATTGCTCTGGTCGGAATGGCAGTTCCACTGCTGGACCAGCGCCTTGTTGACGGTACTGCCGTCGACCACGTCCAGACACAGCCCGCTCCTCGCCACCGCCAGCGTGTACGTCCCCCCGGCCACCGGCACCGCGGCCGGCACTGTCACCCCGGCCGCCGCCGGCTCAGCCGAGGCACCGATCACGAGCAGCGGCACGGACAGCACCGCCGCGATGACGCAGCGGGCCCAGCGCAGTGATCGCGAGGCGACCTTCGGAGGTGCGGATGTCACTGTGCGCATGGCCATTTACCTTCCTGTCTGTCGTGAGCATGACAACAGCGAGTCGCACAACACCGGGGCCCCTGGCGTGAAACGTTTCAATGAAACAGATCGGAACGCCTGTCACCACCGCGCCCGGACCGCACTCCGCCCGTTGCGTCCTTGTTTCTCATATATGACGTACGAGGTACGACGGCCATGAAGATAGGAGCCCCACCTGGATTCGTCAACGCCTCTTACAAAACCGGTGTGCCTGGTCAGCCGAGCGGCAGCACCGCCCGCACCGTCGGCGCCGCCCTGACCACGCTGATCAGCCCCGGCCCAGGCCCGCCGCCCGTTCCACCGCCGCCTTCACCAGTCCGGCGAAGAGGGGATGCGGGCGGGTGGGACGGGAGCGCAGTTCGGGGTGGGCCTGGGTGGCGACGAGGTAGGGATGGATGTCGCGCTGGTACTCCACGTACTCCACCAGCTCGCCGTCCGGGGACGTGCCCGAGAAGACCAGCCCCGCCTTCTTCTCCAGCTCAGCCCGGTAGGCGTTGTTCACCTCGTAGCGGTGCCGGTGGCGCTCCGCCACGTACTCCTCGCCGTCGTACACCTCCCGCACGATCGAGCCCTCGGCCAGCTTCGCCGGATACAGGCCCAGCCGCATCGTGCCGCCCATGTCCCCCTCCCCCGCGACGATCTCCGACTGCTCCGCCATCGTCGAGATCACCGGATGCGCGGTGGCCGGATCGAACTCGGTCGAGTTCGCGTCACCGATACCCGCCAGGTTCCGCGCCGCCTCGATCACGACGCACTGCAGCCCCAGGCAGAGCCCCAGCAGCGGAATCCCGTGCTCCCGCGCGTAACGGATCGCACCGATCTTCCCGAGGATCCCGCGGTCGCCGAACCCGCCCGGGACGCACACCGCGTCGACGTCACCGAGCTGGGCCCGGGCACCGGCCGGAGTCCGGCAGTCGTCCGAGGTCACCCACTTGATCTTCACCCGCGCCCGGTTCGCGAACCCGCCCGCCCGCAGCGCCTCGGTCACCGACAGATACGCGTCGGGCAGATCGACGTACTTGCCCACCAGTGCCATCACGATCTCGCGAGCGGGCCGGTGCACCCGCTCCAGCAGGTCGTCCCACGTCGTCCAGTCCACGTCCCGGAACGGCAGATCCAGCTTGCGCACCACATAGGCGTCCAAGCCCTCGCCGTGCACCCTCTTCGGAATGTCGTAGATCGACCGGGCGTCCGGACACGCCACCACCGCCGTCTCGTCGACATCACACATCAGCGAGATCTTCCGCTTGATCGCGGTCGGCACCTCCCGGTCGCAGCGCAGCACGATCGCGTCCGGCTGGATACCGATATTGCGCAACGCCGCCACACTGTGCTGCGTCGGCTTCGTCTTCAGCTCACCCGACGGCCCGATGTAGGGCAGCAGCGAGATGTGGACCACGAACACGTTGTCCCGGCCCACCTCGTGACGGACCTGGCGCACGGCCTCCAGGAACGGCAGCGACTCGATGTCCCCCACCGTCCCCCCGACCTCCGTGATCACGACATCCACCTCGTCCGCCGCCATCCGGCGCATCCGGTGCTTGATCTCATTGGTGATGTGCGGGATGACCTGGACCGTGTCGCCCAGATACTCACCCCGCCGCTCCTTGGCGATCACCGTGTTGTAGACCTGGCCCGTCGTCACGTTCGCCGAAGCGTCCAGATCACGGTCCAGGAAACGCTCGTAATGACCGATGTCCAGATCCGTCTCCGCACCGTCATCGGTGACGAAGACCTCACCGTGCTGGAACGGATTCATCGTGCCGGGGTCGACATTGAGGTAGGGGTCGAGCTTCTGCATCACCACGCGCAGGCCCCGGGCCTTGAGCAGCATGCCCAGGCTGGAGGCCGTCAGCCCCTTGCCGAGGGAGGAGACGACACCCCCGGTGACGAAGATGTGCTTGGTCGTCGAGGCTGTGTGGGATCGGGAGGCGGGGGGCGGCATGGCCAAGAGAGGGCTCCGTGGTCGCGGTCCGGGGTGCGGAGCGGCTGCCCATGACCCGTGACCTACCGGGGTGCGGTGTTCAGGACAGGTCCGCGCTTGTAGGTGTGCGTGACGATCTCTGTGTCCACGTCGAGGAGGTGCGGCAGCGCTCCGAGCTGGTCGACCACGAAGGCGTACAGGCCGGTCTCGTGCTCCAGGCACACGTCGACCAGCAGGTTGTGCCGTCCGGTCACCGCGGCGCAGCAGCGCACCTCGGGACAGCCGGCCAGGTCCTCGCCCGCCCGCTCGATCCCCGCCGGGTGGACCTTCAGCCGGACCCGCGCCTCGACCGGACGGCCCACCAGCGCCGGGTCGACCACCGTGCGCAGCCGCAGCATCCGGCGCTCCAGCAGCGCGGCCACCCGCCGGCCGGCGGTGGCCGTCGAGAAGCCCAGTTCCCCGGCGAGGTCCGTCAGGGTGATGCGCGCGTTGGCGATCAGCGACGCGGCCACCCGTTCGTCGCCCGGCGCGAACTCGCACCGGCCCGCGCGGCCGGGCATGGCCTGGACCATGCTTGCCCGCAAGCGCCTCTCCTCCTCCTCGGTCAGGACAGGGGCGTGCCACTGTGCCTCGGTCTTGAAGTGGCGCAGCACGAGGTGCGCGTCGGGCATGTCGGCGTCGGGGAACTCGGCGAAACCACCGGCCGTCAGCGCGTGCAGAAACGGCCGGGACGGTGCCACCACCTCGCACCAGAGGAGACCTCCTCCTCCGCTCACGGCGGCGACGTTAAGCACATCGGTGCGCTTTGCCAATCCCGTGGCAACGTCTTCCAGACAGTCACCCGGGACCTGGAGGCGCACCAGGACGACGTTGCCGAGCCCGCACCGCAGGACGTCGTACTCCGCCGTGGTGTGGACGATGCCCTCGGCGACGAGCCATTGCAGGCGCCGTGCCACGGTGCGCTCGTGCTCACCGAGGATGCGGCCCATCTCCGCTACGCCGGCCCGGGGGTTGATCTGCAGCGCGGCCACGATCCGCTGGTCACTCAGCTCCAGACTGTCTGTTTCGTTCATCATGTCGCCATGATGGCAGGATCTTTGTCATCGAGACCATGGGTGTTGACGGAATCGATCGTCTGCGGCAAAACTGTTGATCAGTCACCAAGGGTGACGCGTCATAACCGTCGTGTATGCGCACTGGCCGTCACCGGCCGAGAGGACGAAGCTTGTTAGGCGAAGGCACCTCCGCATCCGTCAAGGACCACGTCACGCCCGGCGCGTTCCGCACCGTCATGGGTCAGTTCTGTTCCGGCGTCACCGTGGTCACCGCCATGGGGCCGGAGGCACCCGTCGGCTTCACCTGTCAGGCGTTCGCCTCGCTCTCCCTCGACCCGCCCCGCATCGTCCTCGGCGTCAGCCGCTCGTCGACGAGCTGGCCCGTCATCAGGAGCGGCGCGGAGTTCTGCGTGAACGTGCTGGCGCAGCACCAGCGCGCGCTCAGCGACCAGTTCGCACGGTCCGGCGGGGACAAGTTCCGCGGCGTCGGATGGTCCGGTTCACCGGCTGGTTCCCCCCGGCTCGCCGGGGCGTCCGCGTGGATCGACTGCCGCCCGCACGCCGAGTACGACGGCGGGGACCACCTCGTGGTGATCGGCGAGGTGTGCCGGGTGGAGACCCCGGCCGAGCCGCGGCCGCCGCTGCTGTACCACCGCGGCCGGTACGCCCGGATCGCCGACTGTCCCTGACCCCGTTCTCCGCGCCGCCGGCGCGTCACCGGGGACGTACCTCACGCTGCCCGGTCGCCCCGCGCGGACGGCATCGCGACGCCCGGTCGGCCCGCACCGTCGCGGCGTCCGGTCGGCCCGCACCGTCGCGGCGTCCGGTCGGCCCGCACCGTCGCGACGCCTGAACGACGTCCGCCCGTCGCGATGTCCCGCCCGCCCCGCGCCCCGGGGTGACGCCTGCGCGGGCGCCTGCCCACGCCCTTGTGTCCCGGTGGTGTCCCGGTGGCCGCCACACCATCCCGTCACCGCCCTGACCATCCCGTCACCGCCCTGTCCGCACCCCGGCCTGCACCCCTGTCACCACCCTGTCTCCACCCCTGTCACCGCCTCCGTACCCCCTGTTCGAGGTGCCCGTCGTACCGATGGGCACCCACGTCATCGACAAGGAGCACCATCGACATGGCTCAGACCACAGTCCAGGCAGAGACTTCGGCGCGCCCGTCCGGTCTGCTGACGGGACTCGACGTCTTCGTCGGCGGCCCGATCCAGCACGCCATTCTGGAGAATGGTTTCGTCGGCCATCTGCAGACCGCGATCAGCACCGCGATCGGCACGGTCACGGAGCACGGCGGCGCCGTCTTCTCGGCTCATGTCGTGGAGAAGTTCGGCGCCGAGACCGCGGCGTTCACCCCGGAGCAGGTCTCCGTGCGGGACTTCCGCTGGATGAAGAAGTGCGACGTCTTCGTGCCCGTCCTGCCCCTGATGGACGACGGGACGCTGCGGCGCACGGACGGCACCCATGTCGAGCTGGGCTGGGCCACGGCGCTCGGGCGGCCCATCGTCATGATCACCAAGCAGCCCTTCGTCGAGTCCGCGAGCCACCTCCTCAAGGGGCTGCACCGCGTGGGCTTCGTCCAGGTCATCGACTTCGACGAGTTCACCGAGAAGCCGGCCCTGCTCATCGACGCCGTGCTCGCCGCGACCGAGCGGCAGCGGGAGGCGATCGGCGCGAGCCTCGTCGCCTGAGGCGTGTTCCGTCCAAGGGCGTGTTCCGCCCTGGGCACCCTCCGTCCGGATCAGGCGGCGCCGCGACCCGTCCCGCCGTCTGATCCGCACGAGAGGCCCTGAGCACCTCCCCCCACGCATCCGCTCACCGCCGGACGGAGACATCAGTGTCCGATACGACCGTACTGGGCCTGCCGATCGCGAATCCCGTGATCGTCGGTTCCGGACTCCTGACGGACCAGGAGCGCAACATCCGCCGACTCATCGAAAAAGGAGCCGGCGCCGTCGTCACCAAGACCATTCACCCGAACCCGCCCCAAGGGCTGGACGAGCGCATACTGCGGCTGCCCGTCGGCATGCTGAACAGCACCACCTACTCCAAGCGGCCGGTCAACCACTGGCTCCAGGTGCTGCGTTCGTTCGCCGAGGACCGGCTGCCCGTCATCGCCTCGCTCCACGCGGACTCCCCGGCCGAACTGGCCGCGCTGGCCGCGGATGTGGAGAAGACCGGCTGCCGGGCACTGGAGCTGGGGATCTCGTGTCTCAACGAGGAAGAGGGGCTGGAGGAGGACAACCCGGACCGGGTCTACGCCTACACCTCCGAGACCCGCGGCCGTACGCGCCTGCCCCTGTCGGTCAAGCTCGCCATCGGCGAGGGCCTCCAGGACCGGGTCCGCGCCGCCATCGCCGGCGGAGCGGACGCCGTCACCGTCAGCGACACCATCGCGGGTGCCGCCGTGTCCCCGGAGAGCGGCGGACTCGAACTCGACGGCGTCTTCGGCTACTCGGGCCCCGGCATCAAACCCCTGGTCCTCGCCGCGATCTGGCAACTGCGCCGACGCGGCATCGAGCTGCCCGTCCTGGGCTGCGGCGGCGTCGGCGGCGGCCGTGACGTGGCCGACTACCTCAGCGTCGGCGCCGACGCGGTACAGGTCTACACGGCCCTGCACACCGACATGTACCGGACGCTGGAGCGCATCCTGACCGAGACCCGGGAACTGACCGGCGACCGGGCCGGCGCCCCGGGCGCCGAGTACCGCGAGCCCGAAGGAGCGGTCACATGACAGCCGACCGGCCGTATGCCCTTCACCTCACCGACCTGACGAGCAGTCAGGTGGTGGACGCCGTCCGGGGCCGGACCGTCATCTGGCCCGTCGGCGCCGTCGAGCAGCACGGCCCGCATCTGCCCCTCTCCGTCGACCTCCTCCTCGCGGAGGCCTTCGCCGGCGAGATGGCCCGGGAACTCGACGCGTTCACCCTTCCCGCCCAGGCGATCGGCGCACGCTCACTGCCGCAGAGCGGCGGCGGACTGCACTTCCCCGGCACCGTGCACGTGGCCGGCGACACCCTGATCCGCTTCCTGCGGGAGACCATCAGCTCACTCGCCGCACTCCCCATGGCCCGCCTCATCGTCGTCAACGGGCACTACGAGAACGAACCGTTCCTCTTCGAGGCGCTCGACCAGGTGCGCGAGCGGGGACAGCTCGACCACACCGAGGTCTTCGCGTTCAGTTGGTGGAGCCTGGTGCGCGACAGCTTCACCGACGCCGAGATCCCCCGCTTCCCGGGCTGGCACGCCGAGCACGCGGGCGTCACCGAGACCAGTCTCATGCTGCACCTGCGCCCGGACCTCGTCACCGACCAGCGCCCGGACCACGACCGGCCGCCCCGCGCGGGCGTCTACCTCCATCCCGTCGACGTCGAGAAGACCACCAACAACGGCGTCCTCTCCTCGACCTCGGGATCGAGCGCCGCCCTCGGCGAGAAGCTGCTGCGCCATGTCGTCGACGAGGCCACGACCCTCGTACGGGACGGCCAGGGCCTGCTGTTCGCCTGGATCCAGCCCGACCGCCGACGCACCACCCCGGATCGCCGATCCGCCGCACCGTCCGGAGGGACCCGACCGTGACACGGAAGTTCCATCTCGCCTGCATCTTCAACTTCACCCCGGACGACTGGGAAGGGCCCTTCGGTACCGGAGGAGCCCCGTGGGACGGCCGGTTCCACACCGAGGTGGCCCAGGCGCTGGAACGCGCCTGCTTCGACTACGTGATCATCGAGGACAAGCTGATGGTCCCGGAGAGCTACGGCGGCACCTCCGAGCGGGCGCTGCGGCAGGGCATGGTCGTCCCGAAGCACGACCCGGTGCCGCTCGCCGTCGCCATGGGGCTGGCCACTTCCCACCTGGGCATCGTGGCCACCCTGTCGACCATGGCGTACCCGCCGTTCATGACCGCGCGGCTCGCCTCGACGACGGACAGCATGCTCGGCGGCCGGTTCGGCTGGAACATCGTCACCAGCGCCGAGAACCTGGCCGCCCAAAATTTCGGCCTGGAGAAGCTGCCGTCGAGGGACGTCCGCTACGCGATGGCCGACGAGTACGTGGACGTGGTCCGGCGGCTCTTCGCCTCCTGGGACGCGGACGCCGTCGTGCTCGACCGGGAGAACGGGGTGTACGCCGACCACACCAAGGTCCGGCCGATCCACTTCAAGGGCGAGCACTTCAGCGTGCGCGGCCCGCTGAACACCGTGCCCTCCCCGCAGCACCGGCCCGCGTTCGTGCAGGCCGGCGCCTCGCCCCGGGGCCGGGTGTTCGCCGCCCGCAACGCGGACTCGGTCATCGCCATCGCCAACGGCGTGTCCGCCATGAAGCAGTTCCGCGACGACGTCCGCGGCCACGCCGAGGCGGCCGGCCGGGACCCCGACGACGTCAAGGTGCTGTTCTGTGTGACCCCGACGCTCGGCGAGACCGAGCAGGACGCCCGGGACAAGTACCAGCGGATGATCTCCTCGCCCCAGTTCATCCACGACATCCTCGCCGAGACCTCGGCGCTCACCGAGATCGACTTCGCCCAGTTCGACCTCGACAAGCCGCTGCCGTACCGGCTGGAGACCAACGGCGAGCAGGGCTCGCTGGACCAGCTCCAGCAGTGGGGCAGCGGCAAGACCCTGCGGGAGCTGATCCTCGACGGCGCCGGCGGGCTGGTCTCCTCGGTGGAGCTGATCGGTACGCCGGACCAGGTGGCCGAGCGGATGGGCGAGGTGATGGAGGAGGTCGGCGGTGACGGCTTCATGCTGACCACACCGGTGCTCCGGATGAACCGCCGCTGGGTCGCCGAGGTCACCGACGGCCTGGTGCCCGCGCTGCAGCGCCGCGGCCTGACCCGGTCGACGTACACCCCGGGCAACACCCTGCGGCAGAACCTCGCGGAATTCTGACCCGGCCCGCGGCGATGACGACCTCCACGACACCGCGGCTGGTCCTGGACGGCGACGCCCAGGACCTGCTGTTCCGGCAGGCCCGCACCCCGGACCGGTTCACCGGCGAACCGGTCGACGACGAGACGGTCCGGGCCGTGCACGACCTCGTCCGCGACGGCCCGACCGCGTTCAACCAGCAGCCCCTGAGGATTTTCCTGCTCCGCTCCCCGGAAAGCCGCGAACGGCTGGCCGTCCATCTCTCGCGGGGCAATCGGGAGAAGACCCTGCGGGCACCGCTGACCGCCCTGCTGGCGGTGGACAAGGAGTTCCACCGGAAACTGCCCGAGTTGTTCCCGGCATTTCCCGGGGCCGCGGATTTCTACGCCTCGGACAGCGCCCTGCGGAAACGGTCGGCGGTGCTGAACGGCGCGCTGCAGGCCGCCTATCTCATCATCGGGATACGGGCCGCGGGACTGGCCGCGGGCCCCATGAGCGGCTTCGACGAGGACGGCGTCGACCGGGAGTTCTTCCCGGCCGGCGACCTCTCGGCGCTGCTCGTGGTCAACATCGGCCGTCCCGGGCAGCCGGCGGGACGCCCGCGCGGCCCCCGCCTGGCGCACGCCGAGGTGTGTACGACGCTGTGACGCCGGGCCGTCCGGCCCCCGCCCGGGTCACGCGGGCGGGCGGGGGCCGGGCAGCGCCTCGCCGCGCACCGTCTCGCGGTACCAGCGGCCCCAGGTGTCCAGCAGTTCCGTGATGGAGTCCAGGCTGTGCCCGACCTCGGTGAGCGTGTAGTCGACCCGGGGCGGCACCTCCCGGTACACGGTCCGCGTCACCAGACCGTCCGCTTCCAGCTCCCGCAACTGACGGGTCAGCATGCGCTGGGTGATGCCCGGCAGCGCGCGCCGCAGCTCACCGAATCGATGCGTTCCGGAGACCAGTTGTTTGAGAATGGCCAGCTTCCAACGGCCCCCGAGCATCTCCATCGCGAACTCGATCGCGCAGTGATCCGGTGCTTCTTCGACACTGGAACGCACGGCTGACCTCCATCGGTATACAGCGTGGCACTAGGGGACACCGAAGACCGTACTTGTGGCCCGCGTCGGTACGTCCGGAAACTGAGAATAGTCAAGCTAGGAGGCACCCGCACCGATGCGCGCAATCGAAGAGACGGAGCAGACGGAGTCCGCGGCCGCCACTCCGCCCAGGCAGCGGTGGCTGGTCCTGGCCGTGGTGTCGGGCAGTCTGCTGCTGTGCGGCATCGACCTCACCGTGCTGCACGTGGCCGTGCCCAGCATGAGCCGGGAACTGGCGCCTTCGCCGGCCGGGCTGCTGTGGATCGTCGACGTCTACTCGCTCACGCTCGCCGCCCTGCTCGTCACCTGCGGCACCCTCGGCGACCGTATCGGCCGCCGCCGCATGGTGCTCAGCGGCTTCCTCACCTTCGGTCTCGCCTCCGCGGCGGCGGCCTTCTCCACGTCTACGGCCCAGCTCATCGCGGCGCGGGCCGCGTTGGGGATCGGCGCCGCGATGATCATGGCGTCCACGGTGGCGATCATCCGGGTCGTCTTCACCGACGACCGGGAACGGGCGCTCGCCCTCGGCATCTGGACCTCCGCCCACAGCGTCGGTGCCACGATCGGCCCGCTGGTCGGCGGTCTGGTCACGGCGAAGTGGGGCTGGAGCGCGGTCTTCCTGATCAACGTCCCCGTCATCGTCGTGCTCCTGGTCGTCGGCGCCCGGGTCGTCCCCGAGTCCCGCAACCCCGTCCCGCGCCGCTGGGACCTGGCCAGCGTGGTGCTGTCCGTCGCCGGCCTGGCGGGCGTCGTCTTCGCGCTGAAGCAGGCCGGCGAGCATGCCGGGGTGAACGGCGTCATCGTCGGCACGGCGGTCCTCGGAAGCCTCCTGCTCTACGCGTTCGTCCGCCGCCAGCGGCGCATCGCCGAACCGCTGCTGGACTTCACCCTCTTCCGTGAACGCCGCTTCAGCACCGCCACCCTGTGCGTCATCGGCTGCTTCGGCTCCTACGTCGCCCTGCTGTTCTTCCTCACCCAGTGGCTCCAGCAGGTGGGCGCGTACTCGCCGCTGCGCGCCGGACTGGCCCTCATGCCGCTGGCCGGTGCCAACGCCGTCGGCGCGATCACCGCGCCCTGGGCCGCGAACCGCTGGGGCAACCGATGGGCGCTCACCGGCGCGCTCGTCCTGTTCGCCGTCGCCCTCGCCGCGATCGCCCTGGTCGGCGACACCGCCCACTACGGCGTGCTGCTCGCGCCGTTGCTCGCCGCGGGGTACGGCGCGGGCATCGTGATGACCCTGGGCGCGGACTCCATCATGGGCGCCGCCCAGCCGGAACGCTCGGGCGAGGCGGCGGCCATCCAGGAGACCTCCTTCGAACTCGGCGCGGGCCTCGGCGTCGCCGTCCTCGGCACCGTCCTGACGGCCGTCTACCGGACCGGTCTGCCCCAGGTGGCCGGGCTGGGACCGGACGGGCGGAGTACGGCCGAGGAGTCGTTCGCGGACGCCGAGGGCCTCGCCGCCCACCTTCCCGCCGAGACCGCGCAGGGGCTGCTGCACGCGGCGCGCCAGGCGTACGACCAGGGCTTCACGACCGTCATGGCCCTGGCCGCGGTCGGCCTGGTCCTCACCGCCACCATGGCGGCGGTCCTGCTGCGCCCGCCGAAGACCGGCTGACCGCCGCACACCGCCCGCACACCGCCCGCGCACCGGGCGACCGGACGGCGGCCCGCTCGGGGCCGCCGGCGCCGAACGCGCCGGACTGCCGGTGCCGGGTCATCGAGCGGTGAGTACGTGCGCCCACGGCTCATCGATGTCGGCCAGACCCAGCACGGCCACCACGTTGTCGAGCATTCCGGCGCCGAACCAGTGCCGCACGGCCTCGTCGTCGTCCAGCAACCGCCGAACGGTGTCGACCTGCTTGGCGTAGCACCGGCGCACGGCCTGCTCCACCAGTGGCTCGCCGACGGCACAGTTCGCGTGCATGAGGAAACGCAGGATGTTCCGGTCCGCGACGAGCGCGGTGTAGGCGCCGCGCGCCGCGTCCAACGCCGCCTCGGGCGCCGGACCGGCCCCACCCGACGCCGGCGAGTGAGCGACCAGCGTGTCGGTCATGACGACGGACACGTGGTCGACCACCGCCGCGAACAGTGCTTCCTTGTTCGGGTACAGGCGATACAGATACGGCTGAGAGACGCCGACCCAGTCCGCGATCTCGTGCGTCGTCGTACCGTAGAAACCCTTTCGCGCGAAACAGTCGACCGCGGCGGCCACGATGGCCCGACGTCGTTCGTCGCTCTTCGTGCTGGTACCGGCGGCAGGCATGGGAGTCAGTCAAACACGGCTCTCCTCAGCGTCCAAAAGCCACGCTGCGGTCGGCGTCGGACGGCACCTCGTGGGGCGTGAGCGCCTCGATCGCCACCAGCGGGTTCCAGTAGTCCAGGTAGTGGGTGATGCGCGCGTCGTCATCGGTCCGGACGACGGAGATGCACGTCTGCTCGTACGGCTTGCCGGTCGGCAGCGCCGTGCCTGTCGAGCGGAATTCGGCGATCACCAGACTCGGATCGACCGTCTCGTGGAACACCAGGTCGACGAAGTCCACGTCAAAGGTCTCGGGGAAGTTGCTCATGTGCGCGCGCAGCGCGTCTCGCCCCGTCACCCGCCGGGGCACACCGGCCGGCGCGTACGGGAACTCCAGCACCGCGTCCGGGGCGAACAGCTTCACCCACTCCTCGGTGTGTCCGGCGGCGGTGAGGCGCAGATGCTCGGCCACGGCGTGCTGGGCAGCGGCGCGGCGACCGGCGTCGTCCTTCTTGACTGTCATCTTCACTCCTGCGTTAGTGGTCGACCTATAACCTACCACGCCATGAGTCCCCGGTCGCGGGGAAGACCTTCGGGGGCCGCGCGCGGGGCGGCGAGCACCGGCCCGCACCCTGCGCGGCGAACAGCCTGACGACCTCGGCGGCGGCCTCGAAGCGGAGCGCCGCCTTACGCCGTTCGGCGAGCGGCGGCACGGCATACTCCCGAACCGACGCACCGCGTACCGCGGTTGACGCCTCGCCCACCCTTGCCCCCCGGCCCCCGCCCCGTCACCGCGACACAGCCAGCCATTCGAAAATGGCACCCGCAGACTTCTTGTCTCTGACTGACACGTCGACCTACGCTGCCGTAAGTGACCAGCGAGTAACAACGCGGTGGCGCACGGCATGCGACGTGCGCGGCCGTACCGCGCGAGTTCAGGTGACATCGCCCCGGAAGATCCGCCTCGCCTGAGCAGTCCGGACGGCCTCACTGATCGGACGGCGCCCCACCCCACCCCAAGGAGCCGCTCATGTCCACGCCCAGCAGACGTGCCCTGCTCACCGCCACCGCGGGAATCGCCGCAGCGAGCGTCCTCCCCTCCCCCGCCGCCGCGGCCTCCGGGCCGGCCCGGGTGGGACTGGCCCGGGAGGAACACCGGGCCGTCATCATCGGCTCGGGCTTCGGCGGTGGTGTGGCCGCGCTGCGGCTGGCGCAGGCCGGCGTGCCGGTCACCGTCCTGGAGCGCGGCCGGCGCTGGCCCACCGGGCCGAACGCGGAGACCTTCCCCCACGTATCCGGCCTGGACAAACGGGCGCTCTGGTACGGCACCCTCCCCGCAGCCGTCCGGCCACTCGCCCGGCTCATCGGCACACCGCTGAACTTCGGACCCTATGTGGGCCTGCTGGAGCCGATACTCGGACAGAACATCCTCGGCGTCTGCGCGGCCGGGGTCGGCGGCGGCTCCCTCGTCTACCAGGGCATGACACTTCAGCCCGCCGAGGCGGTCTTCGACACCTGGCTGCCCCAGGAACTCGACTACCGGCGCATGAACGAGATCTACTACCCGCGGGTCGCGGCGATGCTCCGGGCGACCGCGGCACCGGACGAACTGGTCACCTCGTCGAACTACCACGCGGCACGGGTCTTCGCCGAGCGGGTGCGCAGGGCCGGCTACGGCCTGGAGAAGATCCCGATGCCCATCGACTGGGACTACGCCCTGGCCGAGCTGCGCGGCGAGATGAAGCCGTCCTACACGAACGGGGACTGCGCGCTCGGCGTCAACAACGGCGGCAAGCACTCCGTCGACGTGACCTACCTCCGGCAGGCGGAGGCGACGGGGAAAGTGACCGTCGCGACCCACCACAACGTCACCTCCGTGGCACGGGCGGCCGACGGCCGCTGGGAGGTGCATGCCGACCGGACCGACGACACGGGCAAGGTGCTGGAGCAGAAGATCCTCTCCACCCGCGCCCTGGTCATGGCGGCCGGCAGCCTCAACACCAGCAAGCTCCTGGTCCGCGCGGGAGCCACCGGCGCCATTCCCGACCTGCCCGACGGACTCGGCGAAGGGTGGGGGACCAACGGCGACCGCATCTACGCCTGGACCAACCTCCAGGAGGACTTCGGGGCCGAACAGGGCGGCCCGGTCGTCTACGGCAGCAAGGAGTGGGACGACCTCGCCACGGCGAACACCGTCATCCAGGCCTCACTACCGCCGCTCGGCCTCAACTCCCGGACCACCATGCTGGTCGGCTTCGGGGTGAGCGCCGACCGCGGCCGGTTCCGCTACGACGCCGCCACCGACTCCGTCTCGCTGCACTGGCCCCTGGGCGGCGACGCCGCCAGCCACCGCGCCATCCAGCGGCGCGTCGACAAGGTGGCCAAGGGGCTCGGTGTCCTCACGGACACGAACACCCTGGTCAACAGCACCTGGCACCCGCTCGGCGGCGCCCCGATGGGCACCGTCTGCGACCTTGAGGGCCGCGTGGCGGACCAGCGCGGACTGTACGTGCTCGACGGCGCGCTGATCCCCGGCACGACCGGCGCCTGCAACCCGTCGATGACCATCGCCGCCGTGGCCGAACGGGCGATGGACGCCATCACCACGCACGACATCGACACGATCATCTAGACGACGAACGAAGACACCGAACGAAGACACCGAACGAAGCGGAGCACCGTCGGTGCCGGCGCTCCGCTCGCGGGGTGACGCGTACTGACGGGAGGTCAGGTCGACTCGCGCACGACGAGTTCGTTCGGCATGATCACCGGCCCGGTGGGGCCGCCGTCGATCAGGCCGAGGAGCAGGTGGACCGCGGCGGTCGCCTGGTCGGCCATCGGGCTGCGCACCGAGGTGAGCGCGGGACTGGTGTAGGACGCGGCCTCTATGTCGTCGAAGCCGACGACCGCCACGTCTTCGGGGACACGTCGGCCCGATTGATGGAGGGTGCGCAGGGCTCCTATCGCCATCAGGTCGTTGGCCGCGAACACCGCGTCGAGGTCGGGATCGTCCTCCAGGAGCTGTCGCATGGCTTCGGCGCCGGAGGCTCTGGTGAAGTCGCCCAGGGCCACGATGGAGCGGCGGCCGGTGTCACGCAGCGTCTGACGGTAGCCATCGAGACGTTCCCGTGCCTCGTACAGTTCGAGCGGCCCGGTGATGGTGGCGATCCGGCGCCGACCGCGCTCCAGGAGATGACGCACGGCCAGCGCCGCTCCGGCGGCGTTGTCCAGCGCCACGTACGGGACGTCCTGTGCGGAGGTGCGGTTGAAGGACACGACAGGCAGGCCCTGCCGGGCCAGGGCGGCCGGCAGCGGATCCGTACCGTGCAGGGCGACCAGGAGCACGCCGTCCACATGCCCACCGGCGATGTACTGCACCACCCTGGTCCGGCTCCGGTCCGATTCCGCGAGCATGAGCACGAGCCGTTTGCCCGCCGTCTCGAACTCTCTGCTGACGGCGCGGACCACGGTGGAGAAGAGAGGATCGTCCGAGACGACTCCTTGGGGCGGGTCGGACACCACCACGGCGAGGGTGTCCGTGCGGCGGGTGACGAGATTGCGTGCCGCCCCGTTGGGCACGTAGCCCAATTCGTTCACGGCGCGCATGACGACGTCTCGGATCTGCGGGGCGACCGTCGTCTCGCCGTTGATGACCCGGGAGACGCTCGATTTGGACACGCCCGCTCGGGCGGCCACCACATCGAGGGTGGGGCGTTTCATACCTGTCCGTCCCCTGTGCCGCCGCCCGGGTGCGTGCGCGGGGCGGGTTTTCTCATCAGGGCGACCTCCGGCTCTGCGTCATGGCAATGCGAGCAGCGTATCCGCAGGCCGGGGCGGCATGAGCGGGTCCGGAAAGGCGTCCCGCGCGGCGCCACCCCCGTGGCCGCCGACCCGCCGCGAAGCCCGTGAGGAACCGCTCCCCCACGTGTCGTACGTGTTAAGCCGCTGTTTTTTCAAGGTGAAACAGGTCTTGACAGCCTTTACCGGTCCCTCCATTCTCCCCTTCAGGGAGCGCTCCCTGGCCTCCCCCACATGAGGAGTCGCCCATGCAAGGGCCGCTGCGTCGCTTCAGCTCGTTCCTGGCCCTCGCGGCCGCACTGCTCGCTTTTCTCGCCCTCCCCGCCCCTTCCGCGCAGGCGGCGGAGGTGCTGCTCTCTCAGGGAAAGCCCGCCACCTCCTCAAGTACCGAGGGCGACTTCAGCGCTCGTAGCGCCGTCGACGGCGACCCCGGGACGCGCTGGTCCAGCACCTTCGCCGACCCGCAGTGGATTCAGATCGACCTCGGGGCGAGTGCGGAGATCAGCCGGGTCGTCCTCGACTGGGAGGCCGCGTACGGCACGGCGTTCAGGATCGAGGTGTCGAGCGACGCGGAGAGGTGGACCGTCGTCCACCAGACGGCCGCGGGCCCGGGCGGCACCGAGAACCTGGCCATTTCCGGCACCGGCCGCTATGTGCGCATGTACGGGACGCAGCGCGCCACCGCCTACGGCTACTCGCTGTGGGAGTTCCAGGTGTACGGCACCGCCGGCGGGCCCGGCGGTGACGCCGCCCGGCTGCTCTCGTACGGCAGGCCGGGCACGGCTTCCTCTTCCCAGAGTGACCAGAACTGCTGGGAGTGCACACCGGCCAGGGCTTTCGACCGGGATCCGGCCTCGCGCTGGTCCACCAGCTCCACCACGGGATGGACCGATCCAGGCTGGATCTCCGTCGATCTCGGTGCGCCGGCGCAGATCGACAAGGTCGTCCTGCAGTGGGATCCCGCCTACGCGAAGTCCTTCCAGATCCAGGTCTCGTCGAACGGGGCCGACTGGACACCGATCTATTCGACGACGTCCGGCACGGGCTTCAAGCAGACGCTGGCCGTCTCCGGCACCGGCCGCTACGTGCGCATGTACGGGACGCAGCGCGCCACCCCTTACGGCTACTCGCTGTGGGAGTTCCAGGTGTACGGCACCGGCGGCGATCCGATACCGGCTCCGCCGCTGCCGAGCGACCCGGCGAACCCGCCGCGGCTGGTGTGGAGCGACGACTTCGACGGCGCCGCGGGCGGCAGACCCGACTCCGCGAAGTGGCGGGCCGACCCGGGCACCGGGCCGAACAACGAGCTGGAGTACTACACCGACCACCGCAACGCCGCCCTGGACGGGGCGGGACACCTGGTGCTGGAGGCACGCAAGGAGGTCACCGCCGGATCGTCGTGCCCACGTGACCCGCTGAGCGGCAGCACCACATGTCAGTACACCTCGGCGCGGATGAACACCGGCGCGACGTTCCAGTTCACCTACGGTCGCGTCGAAGCACGCATCAAGGTGCCCAAGGGCAACGGTCTGTGGCCCGCCTTCTGGATGATGGGCGGCGACTTCCTGACGGGCCGGCCGTGGCCGTACAACGGCGAGATCGACATCATGGAGATCCTCGGCAAGGACGTGAAGACCGCCTACTCGACCGTCCACGCGCCCGCCTACAACGGCGGGGGTGGCATCGGCGCGCCGTACACACTGCCCGGGAACGCCGACTTCTCCGACGACTTCCACACCTGGGTCGCCGACTGGAACAGCAGGGGCATCACGTACAGCCTGGACGGCCGGACCGTTCTGACGCTCGACAAGGCGCAGGTGGAGCAGACCCGCGGACCATGGATCTTCGACCACCCGCACTACCTGATCCTCAACCTGGCGGTCGGAGGTGACTGGCCGGGCCCGACAGACGCCGGCACCCCCTTCCCCGCCAAAATGCTCGTCGACCACGTGCGGGTCTATCAGTGACCCCTGGCCGCCCGGTGACCGCGAAGGCCCCGGGCGGCTCCGCCCACCCCCCTGTGGGCGGCGGTCCACGTCACCCCAGCAACCCGACAAAACGACAACACGGCAAATCAACGACCCGACAACCCGGCAATCCCTTGCGGGCAGACGCCGTTGTCAGCCTCCCGCTCCCCCCATCGCCGCACTTCGGCGAGCAGACCCCTACCCCTGACGCCCGTGAGGAAGTGACATGCGCAGACATCCCGTCCCGCTGTACACACTGTTGGTGAGCACTCTGGCGGTCGTGCTGGCCGCCGCCCTGAGCCTGACCGTATCGACCCAGCAGGCCCAGGCCGCGACGGTCACCGTCCAGGCCGAGTCCTACGCGGCCCAGTCGGGTGTCGCGTCGGAGGCGACCGGGGACATCGGGGGCGGGCAGAACGCCGCGTTCCTCGCCGACGGCGACTGGATGCGCTTCGACAACGTCGACCTCGGCGCGGCCGGCCGGCTGACGGTGTCGGCCCGGATCGCGTCCGCCGTCGGCTCGGGCACGGTGGAATTCCGGACCGGCAGCCTGGCCGGACCCCTGCTCGCCGTCATACCGGTCTCCCCGACCGGCGGTTGGCAGACCTGGGCGACCCAGGCCACCGATGTCACCACCCATCCCACCGGTTCACAGACGGTGTTCGCCGTGCTGCGCAGCACGGCGACCGGTGACTTCGTCAACATCAACTGGTTCTCCTTCGTCGGCGCGGGCGACAGCCCGGCGGCCGGATGGGTTCCCATCGACCAGGCCAAGTGGAACGCCCAGTTGGCGCAGTTCCGTGCGATGACGCCCGCCACCGTGCCCGCCGGTAACGTCCGGGTCCCGGAGTTCAACGCCACCTGCTCCTACAGCCACTCCAAGCCGGACGACCCCATCGTCCTGCCGGGCCTGCCCGGCGCGTCCCACATGCACAGCTTCTTCGGCAACAGGAGCACCGACGCCTTCTCCACGACCCAGTCGCTGCTGACCAGCACACCGACCAGTTGCACCCCTGCCGACGACCTCTCGGCGTACTGGATCCCGACCCTGTACGAAGGCGACAAGGCCGTCGAAGCCGAAGGCATGATCGTGTACTACGGTTCCCGGCTCGTCGACCCCTCGGCGACCGTGCCCTTCCCACAGGGTTTCCGCATGATCGCGGGCGACGCCAAGACCCAGACGCCCACCCCGGCGGGCTCGCCGGGCCAGTACTGGTGCGCAGGCGAGGGCGGTGAGATCGGCCGCAGCGCCGACGGCAACTGGCCGCGCTGCGCCCCGAAGGCCCATCTCACCCACCAACTCGTCTTCCCCGACTGCTGGGACGGCAAGAACCTCGACAGCCCCGACCACAAGTCGCACGTGGCGACCACTTACGACGGCAAGTGCAGCGGCGCCTACCCGGTCGCCATCCCCAATCTCTCCTTCGTCGTCAGCTATCCGACCAGCGGCAGCACCGCGGGCTTCCGGCTGGCCTCGGGCATGGCATCGTCCATCCACGGCGACTTCTTCAACGCCTGGGACAACGCCGCCCTCGGGCACCGCGTGAAGGACTGCGTCAACCAGAAGGCCAAGTGCAACTCCGCCGGCACATTCTGACCCTGTGGTCGGCATGCGCCATGGTGGTGGCGCTGCTGGCCGTCGGGTGCACCTCGCAGCCGACGGCCGGCGCGTCGCCGGAGCCGTCCTTCAACGCCACCGACACCGCCTGGATCCTGTTGATGATCCCCATGGCCGAGCGCGCACGGCTCCTGACCGATCTGGCCCCCTCCCGCACGGCGGACCCGGGCCTGGCCGAGCTGGCGGCGAAGACCGGATCGACACTGCGCGGAGACCTCCGCCGACTGCGCGCGGTGCTGCGTCTCTCCGGCGTCCCCGACACCCACCCCCACGAGGGGCACAGCATGCCGGGCATGGTGAGCCCCGGCACCCTCGAAAAGGCGGCAGCCATGAACGGCCGGGCGTTCGACCGGATCCTCACCGACGCGCTGCGCGCCGGCTTCACGCGGTCCCGGTCGCTCTGCGCCGACGAGCAGACCCACGGCCAGGCCGACGAGGCGACGGAACTGGCCGCGGCCATCGCGAGGAGCACGGCCGAGCTGACCACCCGGCTGGACACGCTGCGAGCGGCACAGCCCGCGCCGTCCGGCGACGAGACCACGGTGGCGCCCGGTCCGGGCGCGAGCGTGGCCAGGTCGTCCGGGCGTACGGCGCCCCCCAGCCCGGGTGGGTCGGCGCCACCACGTGAGGGTGTGACGCCAGGCGGTCGGTCAGGGCCGTGACGCGGACGGGACCGGGGCCGCCGTGCGGGACGGGGAGGGGGCTGCCCTCCCCGCCCGTGTGTACGTCGAGGGTGTACGTCGAGGGTGTAGGTCGAGGGCCAGGCCGGGCGGTGTCCGGACGGTGTCCGGACGGTGCGCGGGCGCAGCGCGGTCGCAGATCTCCGCTGTCCGGCGGGGGTGGCTGCTTCAGGCCGCGCGGACCGAACATCGTCTCCGGACTCTCGGCCCAGTCGGCGGCATGCCCGCCGGCCTGGTCGACGACTCCATCCAACCGCGTTGGCCGCCCCGACCGTGAGGTCGGGGCGGCCAGGTGTGCCGCACAGGCTTTGGGCGGGCACGTCGGAGGAATCAGAGGAAGGTGACGACGATGGGGCCTGACACCGAGGTGATTCCGCCAGGACTGAGGCAGCCGAGCAGGTCAGTCGTGATGGCCAGGGTGGTGTGGCTGGCGGTGTCGCCGACGAAGACACCGGAGATCACCGTTCCGAGAGTGGTGATCACCGTCTGACCGCCGGGCTTGAGGTCGATGGTCAGGGTGTAACGGACCGTGCTGCTGGACCCGTCGTTCCAGTTGTAGACGATGTTGAAGGCACCGGGGCTTCCCCCCACGCAGGACAACGGACCGGTTCCTTGGAACGATCCGGTCCCGCCCGTGATGGAGGGTTGCGTCAGCGAGACGCAGGGGCCCAGTACCAGGTTGGAGCTGAAGGAGACCGGCTGCGGGAGAAGGCTCAACCCCGGGTTGTAGGTGACGGTCTGCAGGGCCGGGCAGGTCAGGTCTCCGGGCAGGGCTGATGCACCGGTCACGCCGGGCCCCGCGAACAGCAGTCCGCTGACGAGGAGTCCGAGGGCGGACAGGCGGGCGACGAGTCTCTTGAGCATGGCGGATTTCCCATCTGAGGTGCTGGCTGCCAGACGCCAGGCGGACTGGGGCGGGGACGGTAGAGGGCGGCCGGCACAGTCGACAGGTGACGGCGACGGTACGGTGACGGTGACGGCCAGTGGGAACGCTCCCTCGTACGCCGGGGAGGTCACCTGAGCAGCGAGAAAAGGCCATGCGGGGCGTTTTGTGCCTGGAGGGCGCGAGCTGAATCGCGAAGGGCGAAGGTGGGCCCACGAGAAGGCGGTTCGACCCGAAAGGGCGCTCGGCTTGACGCTCGAAAGAGTGTGAGAAAAAGATTTCCTGATTCATTATTTTCTGGCAGGCGCGACGCGTTGTCCACGGAGCGCACAATGACATGGGGAGCGCATAGTTCAAGCCGGAGCGTGGAGCGCACTCCGGCGCACGACGCCTGAGTAGGTCATGGCCGCTCGAGAGGGTGGCAGGTGGGATTCACTGCAGGTATGGAGAACGCCTTGTGGGACCGGCTGTCCGCGGCCGGAGAGGGCAGGAACCTGCGATGGCACCGAGCCTGCTCGGCTTTCTCGTCAGGCGTGGTGTCGGCGTGCGGGCAGTGCATCACCAATGTCGACACCAACAGCTCCGGCGCCGATCCCGGCCCGGTCGTCATCGCCTGTCACGACCAGCGCGTCACCTCCGTACGCTCAAGTCTCACCGAGTACCAGTTCTGACGTGTGGCGGTTCCGACGTGTGGCGGCCCGGCCGCGGCTCGTCCGCATGCGTGATGAACTGTGGCCCGGCTTCGAGATGTTGATCTCGTCTCGAACGAGAGAGCGGGAGGCACCGTGGACCTTGGTGGGGGGACGTGGCAGCGACTGGCCGCCGTGGCGCTCGTCATGGCGGTGGCGGCCGGGTGTACGGGGCAGGGCGAAGGCGCGGGCGGCGGAAACGACGAAGACCTGCTGCGGAACCACGACTGGACGCAGATGCCGGGCACCACCGCGCGGAACGGCGTCCTGCGGGTCAGCGCATCGGATCGGCGCATCGTGGAGCAGGACTCCTCCGGCGGCCGGCCCAACCCCCCGCTGAACCTGGCCGGCCCGCATCTCAGGTCCGACGGCGACTTCACCGTCACCGCGCGCATGTCCGGTGTGGGTGACGATGACGGCGACTCATGGCTGCGGCTGTACGGACGGGTACCGGTCATCTACGACGAGTGGCGGCAGGAGCGGCCCTCACTCCGCGTCGGCGTGAGGGCCGACGGACAAGTGAAGGCGGAGATATGGGACGGCGAGGGCGATGAGCCGGCCACCTCCGAGGATTTCGACTGCGACTGCTCCGGGACGGTGACGCTCGCCGTGTCGAGCATCGGTGACACCTTCCGCGTAACAGCCGACGGACGGCGGCTGGGAACCGTGCAGGACCCGGGGGTGTTCGCCGAGGGCACTGTCTGGTTCGGTCTGGAGGCGGACGCGGGCGAAGACGAGCGCGAGCGCCGCGAGGGATGGCGTCTGACGCAGTTGACCGCGCGGGCGGAGAGCGGTGACTCGCTCCGCGTGATCAAGGCGCCGCGGCTACGCCAGGAGCAGTCCGACCACTCGCTGCGTGCGCGGGCCGCAGACGTGGGGCGGCCGTTCGACGTCGGCACCGCCCTGGCCGAGAACCCGCTGCTCACCGACTCACGCTACCGGGCGCTCGCGGGAAGCCAGTTCTCCATGCTCACTCCGGAGAACGCGTTCAAGCCACAGTTCCTCCACCCACGCCGGGGCGTCTACGACTTCCGCGACGCGGACCTGCTCGTACGCTTCGCCCGCGCGAACGACATGAAGGTGCACGCGCACACCCTCGTCTGGCACGAGGCTCTGCCCCACTGGATGCGGGAGAACGACGACCCCGAGGAGGTGCGCCGGACCATGCTCCGGCACATCGCCATGGTCGCCGGGCACTTCAAGGGAGAAGTCGCGGAATGGGATGTGGTCAACGAGCCCATGTCCGACGACGAGAAGAGCTACACCAACGGGGATCTCGGTCTGCGCTCCGAGCAGAGCCCGTGGTTCGAGGCCATGGGCGAGGAGTACATCGACGAGGCGTTCAGGGCCGCCCACCGGGCCGATCCGAAGGCACGGCTGTTCCTCAACGAGTACGGGGCCGAGGAGGAAGGCGAACGGTGGGACGCCCTTTACGATCTGGTCGAGCGGCTCAAGGAACGCGGCGTACCGATCGACGGCGTGGGTTTCCAGAACCATGAGTACGCACCCGGCGACCGCGTCGACCCGGAGACCTTCCGCAGCCATGTGCGGGATCTGGCGGAGCTCGGGGTTCAGGCGCGGGTGTCGGAGATGGACGTCCCCATAGGCGAGGACGAGGAGGACGGGCGGCAGACCCAGGCTGATGAGATGGCGGGCAAGCTGCGGGTCTGCCTGGAGGAGCCGAACTGCACATCGTTCTCCACATGGGGATTCACCGACCGGTACGGTTCCACCGCCGACACCAAGATCTATCCTCCGCGCACGGCCGATTCCCTGCCGTGGGACGCGGCCCTGCGGCCGAAGCCGGCGTACGAGCGCCTGCTCGCGGCCTTTGACGAGGCGTGAGGAATCAAGGCGCGTTCACGGCCAGGCCGACAGAGATGAGGCGCCCGGCCGACACTCCGGCGGCAGTCGCCGACGGCACGCCCGCGTGCTTACGACTTCTACGGCACCGTCAGCGCGCGGCAGTCCGTACCGGAATTAGAGAGAGGGAGGTGGCTGAAATACGGCAGTGCTGTCATATGCGATTGTTGACGGTCCAGCGAAGTTGCGGGAACTATCGGTTTGCGTGCTGTGCAGTAGTGGCAGGCTCCACGGGGTGACCGGAGTGTCTACCGCCACCGCGTTCCGTTCGATCTACGACGCATGACAGGTACTGGGCTACGGTCAACGTCCGGGATGGCGCGGCCCGAGGAGTCTGGAGAGACATTGTGGTGCTGAGCCGAGTCGATATCGTGGCGGTTGACAAGGGTGCGGCTTTCTGGGAAGACCGGTCCGCTCTCCTTGCCGGGCTGCGGGAGAATCCACCGAGAGTTCCCGCTCACTTCGGATATGACGCGCTCGGCTCGGACTTATTCGAGTTGATCACCGAGTTACCCGACTATTACCTCACTCGGGTCGAGTACGGACTGCTGAAACGTCACGCCGGGGAGATAGCCGACCTGATCGGGTCCGGTCGGGTCGCGGAGCTGGGGAGCGGGAGCGCCAAGAAGACCCGTCTGCTGTTGGCAGCTTGCGCCGACCGCCGGCCGACTTCCTATCTGCCGATTGATGTCAGCCGCGAGATGCTGGAGACGAGTGGGCGCGATCTGACCGCCGAGCTGCCCGGCCTGCGAGTACAGGGCTTGTGGGGCCGGTACGAGGCGGGGCTGGCCTGGCTGAGGGACAGCAGGCCCGAACCGGTGACGGTGTCGTTCCTCGGCAGCAATCTCGGCAATATGCCGCTTGACGAACGTGACAGACTGCTCTCCGAGATTGTCGGGACACTTCGACCCGGTGACGGATTCCTTGTCTCGGTCGATCTCCTGAAACCGGCTCAGGTACTCGAAGCCGCCTACAATGATCCGGTCGGCCGGTCGGCGTTCACGCGTTTCAGGCTCAACCACCTGGACCATCTCAATCGGCGTTTCGGCGGAAATTTCAACTCGCGGATTTTCGCCGCACGAGCACACTTCGACGCCGATACCGGAACCGTCGACGCGCGTGTTTACGCAACCGAGGACCATACCGTCGCGTTTCATGATTTTGATCTTGAGCTGAACCTGCGGAACGGCGACTCGCTCAACGTCGGCTTGTCCCACAAGTTCCAGCGTGAGCAGTTCGTGTCCGACGTCGTCGCACGCGGTCTTGAACTGCGCGCACAGTGGCTCGACGAGAAGTGGCAGTACGGAATTTTCCTCTTCACGTACTCACATGGCCGTAGTGAGGCAGCCGATGCGCTCTGAGATGAGAGAGGCCGATTCCCGCGATGCCCGGATCACACCATGTGGTTACTGAGGCCCCCCGGGGTATACCGGCCCCAGACGGATACGTGGTTACTGGTCCAAGCGCTGAATGACGCCGGAATCCCTTGCGGTGCGCGTGTTCTGGACATGTGCACCGGTACCGGTGCGTTGGCCATCGCCGCGGCGGGCGTGGGAGCGGGACACGTGACGGCGTTGGATGTCTCACTCCGTGCCACGCTGGCGACCCGCTTCAACGCTCGCGTACGCGGACTACCGGTCCGGGTCGAACGCCGGGACGCGATGACATTTCGCGCACCCGGGCAGTTCGACGTGATACTGGCCAACCCACCGTACGTACCCTCCCCGCAAGGGGATCTGCCGCGGAGCGGGCCGAGCAGGGCATGGGACGCCGCGCGTGACGGACGGGCCCTGCTCGATCCGCTGTGCGTCAACGCCTCCGGCATGCTCTCCAGCGGCGGCATGCTGTTGATCGTCCACTCCGCCGTGTGCGGAGTGGAGACCACTGTGGACCTGCTGCACACGGCAGGACTGAAGGCCGCGGTCGTGGCCCGCCGGACAGTACCGTTCGGCCCGGTCATGAACCGCCGGATCCCGTTTCTGGAAGAGCAGGGACTCATCACGGCGGGACAACGCGAGGAGGAACTGGTGGTGATCCGTGGAGACCGACGCAACGACCAGCCCTAGTCCGGTTCCGGAACCGGACGCTTCCGCCGGCTCACGAGACCGGGACCGTAGGCGGGTCACTCTCGTTCCCGGTGGACCACTCCTCGTCGAAGGTCCCGTGGAGGTGGTGACCGGAGACGGTCAGGTCGTCCTCTCGGATCGTTTCGTGGTCGCCCTGTGCGTGTGCCAGCGCAGCCGGCGGCACCCGTTCTGCGACACCAGCCACCGCCGAAGCGTCCGCCAGGATGCCGACAACCAGACCCCGGGATCAGGCCCCGGCTGACTGCTCGGGCAGCGCCCGGCGCAGCGATGTCGTTCCGGTGCGCCAGGCGGCGAGCAGGTGCGCGGCCAGTCTGCCCTCCATCAGCTCGGTGGCCGCGATACCGAACACCACGTCCCCGGCGAGGTGAGGTTCCCGTCGGAGCAGGTCACCGATGACCTCACGACGCAGTACCTGTTCGTGCACGGCGTCGGCTTCGATGTGCTCGGTGAAGAAGAGTGAGCACTGCGGTCCCGCGCCCAGCCGGTCCAGCGCCTGGGCGATGCGCTGTGCGCTCGGCGCTGTGGTGATCTCGGCCGCCGCGAAGTGACCGACCAGAGCGCCGCGCAGCCTCCGGTGCAGCCCGAACATCGACATCAGATTCACGATCGCGATCGCGGGTGCTGGTACGTCGTCCATGTAGTGCAGGTAGGCGGAAGAGAGCCCGGCACCGACCAGGAGGTCGGCGAACATCTGGGAGTGCGCCCTCTCGGCACGGCCCCCGCCGAACTCGTCGAACTCGACTGCCACCAAGGAAGCCTTGGCCTGACCCTGAAGACGGGGAATCGCCCAGGCGTGCGGGTCGGCCTCCTTCAGGTGATACACCGAACGGTGCGCGAAGTACTCACGCATCTGTTCCCAGGACGCATGGTCCCGGAGATAGTGCGACACCCCGTCTCCGGGCACCTTCTTCACCAACAACCCATCCAGTACGGCGGCGACATCGGTACCACCGCCCGTGTCCGAGCGCAGAGCCGTCACGAACGCACGCTCCATCGCCGCCCGCAACCGAAGCAGCTCCGGATCCCACTCCCACAACGGATCGACACCGCCAAAACCCCGATAGTGCAGCTCATAACAGATGTGCAGGGCCAGCGTCAGATCCTCACCGTACGGATCGATCCCGTCCAGGGCATACAGCGGAAACGGCTCCGAGGTCGGGGGCTGCGCCAGCGCGGTCACCACCGCCGCGGACAACGGCCCCCGGGGGGCTGGCAACGCGTGGGCGAGAGGCTCGAAATCTGTGATGGCAGCGATGACGGTCATCGGCTCTCCAACTCGATCGAACGCATAGATGCCGTACGCACGGACGATGAAAGCATTTTCGCCTACCCGCGCACTTACCACCAGACGCCCTCCACCTGCCCGCGTAGCTGCCGGGCGGAGGGCCGGACCGGCGAGGAGTGGTCGCCGGGCCGACCGTTTGGTGATGCCTTGGCCAGGCGCCAGGTGCCAGGTGTCAGGTGTCAGGTGCCAGCCGGTGCGAGCGGCGTCGGGGGCCGGGGGTCGGGGGTCGGGTAGATCCATAGGACCCGGCCTCGCGCGGAGCGTGTCCCCGTCGTCATAGGCGAACCGTCCACGGCGCAGGCTGCGGACGAAGGCGAGGCGCGTCAGGAGGTGGATCGACCATCGCGTGCCCCATGCACTGCCGCCCGACCCGCTGACCGCCGACCTGCGCGAAGGGGCCACCGGCACTTCCTCGTGATTACCGCTCTCATCTGTTGCGGCATCATCGATGTGAACGTGAAACCTGCGTTCTCCCAGGTGACGACGTTTCTGCTGTGGTGGGGCGGGGGGACTCGAACCCATTACGGTGACGCTTCTCACCTGCGGTTTCTCTGGAGTACCGGACATACCTATCCGTTTCCATCGGGCTGCGTCTTCCTCGACCCTGCTCCCCGAGGGTTGTGCAGCGTCCGCTGCACACCCGCTACTGGGCCTGCTGGACAACGTGAGGAGACTTGACCGCCGACGCAGACGGTTCACAGCCGACGACGAGCAAGACGTGCTCGACGCCTGAGGGCGCTCGAACATCGTCAAGATCAACGGCGCCACTCATGACGGAGAGTAACGCGGCGGGAGCGTCAGCGGCGCGCTGGTTCCGCTCCTGTCGCCCCGGTCGCGGCGCCTTGACGGCCTGCGCCAGCGGCGACACCGATTCCCTGGCCCGTCGCAAGAAGGGCAATCACCGAGCCACAGGTTGACCCGGCATATGGACAGCAGTCTTGGCCGACGTCTCCGACGACCGCACGCTGGGACCTGCCTGGCGACGGCGTCGTTCGGCTCGAAGTACAGCTTGGTGACGTCGAAGAACCGAGCCAGACCTTCAAGGACCACGGGCACCGGTGCGTCGTCCTCACCCGTCCGCAGGGCCTCGACGCCCTCGGCTGAGGTGACCTGGGAGCCCGCAGAGGCGTTCACCGAGTCCGTGATCTCCTGGTCCCCCGGCGCAGTCCCGCCCAGGTAGGAGCGCTCCAGCAGGAGAGTGATCTTCTCGGCCAGCGTCTCCGGCGCCTTCTCGGCCTCGGCGGCGTCCTCGTCAGCCGCTCCGGAAGACCGGTCCTGGGCGCGCTTCAGCTCGTCCTCGGTCACTCCGTAGGCGGCTGCGAGGAGGGGGATGTACCGGTCCTTGAGCCGTCGGACGCCCTGTTCAGCTCCAGCCACCGGACCATCGCTCTTGGTCCCGATGACCGCCCGCGTCTCGTACCGGTAGAGGCCGGCGTCGCATCGCAGGTCGATCAGATCGGGCAGGCCGGCGCGCGGGAACAGGTCGTCCAGATCCCGGTTCAGCACCCTGGCGAGAGCAGGTAACTTCCCTTGATCGGGTGCCGTCGCTTCCGACCCCACCCCGCCACGGTCGAGTCCGCAGCTCCGAGGGCGGAGGCCACGTCGGCCTGCGAGACATCCGCGGCTCGACGTACCGCGCGCACACGTTCTCTGTCGAAACGGCGAGCCGGCATCGGACCTCGTTTCTGGACAACACCGATACCCGGCTGGGAGGGAAGGCGTCCCGGCGGAGAGTCTGGAAGGCCCAGCAGTCTGAGCAGCTCGCCCGTCGAAACGGCCTCCCGCCGGTCAACCTGTGATTTGCCCGGCTCGTATCTGGTGAGCGAAGGACCAGGAATCCCTGATGTGAGGGATCACGACACCGAAGTCGCATCCCCCGCTCATGTCAGGCCTGGCATACCGCCGTCACCAACAGTGTCGCCGCACTCCGCGGGCCCTCGACCGCCGGCGGCAGCACGTTGACGTCGATCTGCGTGAAACCGGACTCGTCCAGGACCTTCGTCCAGAGGTGTTCCTGGAGGACCCAGCGACGCATAGTGGTCGCCTCTCCGTCCGGGGTCTTCGCCGGAATGTCGGCGGGGACGACGTCGGACTCCGCGGGTGCTCCGCCGAGGTAGTGGGCGAGGGTGGAGAACGCCAGCAGGCCGCCCGGACGCAGCCCGGCGGCCACGACCGGCAGCAATTCTCGGGGGTCGGTGAAGTCGACCGCGCCGAAGACGCTGTAGAGCACGTCGTAGGTGCCGGCCGTCGTCCGCAGATGCTTCACGGCGTCGGATCGGACGATGCGCAGGCGGGGTGCGAGGTGGCCGAACAGGTCGGTGGCCATGGCGTGCTGCGCGGGTGAGGCATCGACGGCATCGACTCGGGCGGGGGCCTGATGGGTGGCGAGGTGGGCGGCCTGCCTGGCCGCTCCGGCGCCCAGGTCTCCGATGACCTTGCCGGTCAGGTCCCCCAGGATCTCGGAACCGGGGCCGCCCTCCTGGCTCCAGAGCCAGTGGAAGGCGCGGGGAACAGTGCGGTCGCGTTCGGCGCGGGTGCGGCCGAAGTGGTGCCAGAGGTCGGTGGTGATCGTCACCCGCATCATCCTGGTGGGCGCGGCCCGGGGCCGGGCGGACTCCGGGGAATTTCACCCACCCGTGAGCCGGGCCCGGCCTGGTCAGCACGGGGCCCGGCTCACCGCTCACGTCAGTGTGCGTCGTTGCCGGGGCGGCACGGGCCGCACTTCGCGGCGTCCTCCCACAGCGGCAGGTCGACCTCCCAGCCGTCGGACGCGATCAGGTCCGCGGTCCTCATCACCGAGCCGTCGTCCTTCATCTCGGCGTCGGGGACGTGGTGCAGGAAGATGCCGCCGTTGAAGCGCTCGCACAGCTCGGCGTAGGCCACGGTGTCCAGGATGATCGTGTGGACGCCGATGTCGACGAGCTTGCTGGGCGCGAGCCCCAGCCTCTCGCCCCGGTGGTGCATGGCGGTCAGCAGGTAGGCGTAGCCCTGTCCGAGGACTCGGGCCGCCATGACCGAGTCGTACGGGCAGTCCCGGATCAGGAGCCCGACCTGCTTGTCCCACAGGTCGGCGGGCACGGCCTCCCGCACGGATCGGATCGGGCTGGTCGTCGGGTCGGTGGCCGGGGGAAGTGCGACAGCCGTTGCCATGATGCCTCCGGTGGACGGTGCCCCGTGGTCCGGGGCTCTGCACCCAGAGCAGCGCACCCACACGCCCGACGGTGGCCGACTGTCCCGTCGAGCAACGCGTTTGCGCGTTGTGCAAGCGGTCTCGACGGCTTCGCCGGCCTCCCCCTACGGTGGGAACCCCGGTCGTACGGCGTGGGAGGGGGGACCTGTGCCAGGTGACCCATGGAACACTGCCAAGGCCCGCGAATTCGCCGAGCAGCGGCGCCCCGGCGCCCTCATCCGTCTCGGCCGGGAACACCGGAACTGGACCCTTGCCGCGCTCGGTGACCGGCTCGGTTGCTCACCGGCCACCGTCTCCCGGCTGGAGCGCCGCAACAGGGTGGTCGACCTCACGCTGGTGCACCGCGCCGGGCTCGAAGTCGGCGTCCCGCGACACATCTTGGTGCATTCGCTGGCACCACCCGCCCCGAACGTGTCGGCCGCCACTAGAGTGGCGGCCAGTCCGCACGTCGAGGAGGACCCGATGCGCCGCCGCACGCTGCTCGCCGCCACGGCGGCCGCCGGCCCGGCCGCCCTGCTGGTGGGCCTGGACGAGGCCCTGGCAGACACCCCCGCCCCGACCGGCGCCGGGGCGCTGGACGCCCGGCTGGCCACTGCCCGCGAGCTGTACGACAAGGGCGCGCACGGGCGTCTGCTCGCCGCCATGCCGGGCCTCATCGGTGACGGGCACGCCTCAGCGGCGTCGCGCCGGGAGCTGGATCAGGCCCGCCTTTCCTCCGTCTACAGCCTGGCCGCCTCGGTGCTGAGCAAGCTCGGTTCCTACGAGCGGGCCCGGCTCACCGCGGACCGCGCCCGTACCTGGGCCGAGGTGTCCGGCTCACCCCTCGCCTCCGCGGCCGCCGCCCGCGAACTGGCGATCGTACTGCGCCACCAGGACCGCACAGAAGAAGCCCAGCGCCTCATGACGGCAGCCACTTCCGGCGTCGAGGCGACAGGCCTGCGCACCGACGCGTCGGCATCGGCGTACGCGCAGATGCTGTGCACCCTCGCCTACACCGCTGCCCGCGGCGGACGCCGTGCGGAGGCTCTGGCGATGGCTGAGGAAGCGCGCCGCGCCGCCCGCCGACTGCCATCGAGCGCACCGGCCGGCCGACTGTTCCCCCTCACTCCGGCCGCCGTCGACCTGTACGCCGTGGGCGTGCACTGGGCTCTCGGCGACGCGGGAGCCGCCCTGGAAGCCGGGAAGGACCTGCGGCCCGACCAGTTCCCGACGGCCGAGCGCAAAGCACGGCTGGGAACCGACATGGCTCGTGCCTGGTGGGCCTGGCAGCGCCCCGCGCAGACGGCCCAAGCGCTGCTGTCCGCCTACCGTGCCAGCCCTGGGGAAGTCCGGGACCGGCCCGCCATCCGCGGCATTGTCACCGAACTGGCAGAGCACCACCCGCGCGTCACCGGGGTCCGGGAATTGCAGACGGCTCTACGCCCGCGGGCGCTGTAACTGGCGGTTCGCCCCGGCCCAGCGGTGTCATACGCGTACGCTCGTTCGAGCAGATACGGCAGATGCCTCCTGCGGTGAGTGCGCGCGGGGCATCGACATCACTGTGCTGCGAGTCAGGCGACCGAGGCGATGAACGCCTTCCGTGCCTGCGGCCAGACGGTGAACGCCGGTCCATTCTCCTGCTTGGAGTCGCACACGCCGACGTGCTCACGGTGAGCGTTCGGGTGGGCGACCTTGATGCAGTTGTTGCCGTTGCCGCTGAATGCGGAAACGAACCAGTCGTCTTCGGGGGCGAGGTCGTGGGCGTTGAGGGTCATGTCGCAGATGTCTCAGGATAGTTGTCGCAGGAACTTTGACGTCTCCGCTACAGGCAGAGCACCGTCCCGCAAGGCGTCGAACCTGCGGGCGAACATCCAGACCTCAGTTGCTCGATCTGTTTGCACATGGTCTCGCGGCTGCCCATCACCCTTCGCGGAACAGCCTCGTCCAGGATGGTTCGGATCTCCACCGGGTTGTCACGCGTCAGGATCGACCGGCGTTCCATACGAAGGGCGATACCGCGCTCGATGAACTCGGTGGTGTGCTCCTCAACCGGCTTCGCGTCCTCGAACACAGCACGCGCGTAGTCCTTGGTCTGGAGCAAGCCGAACACGGTGTCGGGCTGCCATGTCTTTATGGACTCGGCTCCGTCTTCCAGACCGATGTACATCGCCATGCCGGAGAGCATCGTGCGAGCGTACGTCGACCACCGACCACGGCTCAGTCCATCACGGTGGATACCGACCAAGAAGTCGACGTCGTCCTTGTCAGTGCTCCCGTACCGCTCCAGCCCCTTCACCCATCAGTCACGACGCCGAGGAGTTCCGATGCGAACTCGACTGGTTCGAGGCGCACTTCGGGTTCGTCGCCCTGGTGATTCCCGAGCAGCACGCGGGGCAATCATGAATGCCACGGTGCGCGGAACCGGGTGTGCACGGATGAGTCCTGCCGGGCAGCACGGCCGCGGACCGTAGAGGTGGCCGTCGCTCCGGAGCCGGTCCGCGTCGCCCAGGTACGACGGATCACCGTGGCGCTCCTGCGGTACTGGCACGTGCCGGCCCCCCTGGTCCAGGACGTGGTGACGGTCGTCTCCGAGCTGGTCACCAACGCGATCCCGCACGGCTGCGGAACCGTCAGCCTGCGGTTTCGGCAGACCGGCGGAGAACTTCTCGTCCAGACCACCGACGGCAACCCGGCCCCCGCGCGGCTGCGCCCGCCCACGGCCGACGACGAGCGGGGCCGCGGCCCGCACCTCGTCGCGTGTCTCTCCCGGGACTGGGGCGTCAGTGCGGACGGCCGCACCACCTGGGCCCTCTTCCGTACCTTCTCGGGGAGGTCGTGATGTGGACGACCGATGACGTGATCGCTGCCGCTCCGTCGGCTGGTCTGGTCACCTCCCATGACGAGGACAAGCGCAGGGTCGCCTTCCTCCTGGGCCGGTCTCTGGCCGCCGAGATGGACCTGTTCGCACAGCACTTCACCGTGCCGCTGCGCGCCGCCCGCAACCACCAGGTCCTCATCACCGACAAGACCCCCGCCAATGTGCTCGCCCTCGCCGGCCTGGTCCTCGATCCCAGCGAGCCCGACGTGGCTTCCATCCTCGGCGCCGCCGAGATGTACAGCCGGGCCTGGATGCCCCACGCCTACGACGCGGTCGTGTACTGCCGTGACCGTTACGACCAGAAAGCCGGCGGCGACCGCATGCGGGAGAAAGTCCTCGCCGTGCAGAACCCGGCAGACGACGCGATCCACGAAGCCCTCCGTACGGTCCCCCGACTCCCGGTCCTGGAGATGCCGCTCGGCCTCACCGTCGCCGAGCGTGTCCGATGGACCGTCGCGCGTGTTGACGAGCTGGGACTGACCGCCGTCTGCATCTCGCTAGAGTCCCCTACCGGCAAGGCGCCCACCGCATGGAGGACAAAGCACAGTGCCCGCACTTCCCGTGAACGACGTGATGCTCATCCTAAGGCGCGGCGACGGAGCCGTGTGTCTCGCCGAACGGCAGGGCACCGGCTACGCCGACGGAAAGTCGAACTTGCCCTCCGGGAAAGTCGAATCCGGTGAGGACGTGTACGACGCCGTGATCCGCGAGGCCCGCGAGGAGATCGGCGTCGAGATCGAGCGCGAGGCCCTGAGCATCGTGCACGTCATGTACTTCCGTACCCCCGAAGGTGAGACCCGCATCGGCTGGTTCTTCACCGCCTCCCACTGGAATGGCACGCCGACGAACATGGAGCCCCACAAGTGCGCGGGCCTGTCGTGGCACCAGGTCGACCACCTGCCCTCGAATACCGTCCGGTACAACGTCCTGGGCGTACTCCACTGGGCCAAGGGCGAGCAGTTCTCCAGCCACTGGCACGACTGGCACGACCAGTACCACTGTCCGACAAACGTCTGAAAGACATCGCGAGTGCCTTCGCTCCCTGATGACGTGCAGGTCATTGCGCGTATGCGCGCGGCACTGCGGCCCTGGAGTACGCCGTTGACACCTTCGGGTGTAAGCGGGAAGAGGGCGGCATGGAGGTATGGGGCTCGGAATGTTTTCCTATTACTCGGATTTACACATCCGCCTCCATGCCGAACGGCTGTCCTGGGCCATGCCGAGGTTCCTCGGCGACGGTGCTCCCACGGAGGCAGCGTGCTGGACGACCGCGCACGGGGGTATCCAGTGGTCCAACTTGGCCGGGCCTGACCTGGAGATCCTCGATTGGGAGCGATGGGGCACTACTCCTTGATCGCCGCCCTCTCCCACCAGGGC
Organism: Streptomyces ziwulingensis; assembly: GCF_039542605.1. Lineage (NCBI taxonomy): Bacteria > Bacillati > Actinomycetota > Actinomycetes > Kitasatosporales > Streptomycetaceae > Streptomyces > Streptomyces ziwulingensis. The sequence goes on along the minus strand of NZ_BAABIG010000039.1, from coordinate 50,459 downwards.
GCGACTCCTGGCCGGGCATGGCGCGACCTCGTCGGCAACCGCGACACCTGGATCACTAGCGCCGTTGTCCTACGGCAGTTCCGCGCATTCGAGCAAGAACGAGGGAACGTCATCCCCTCATGGCGAAGGAGATCCGCACCACTCGAACTTCGATGACACATGCTGATCCCTCTTGGCCACAGAGTTGCCGATCTTGATGTCCCGTCTCTGTTGATCTGGCCCCTGTCTCAAGTGATCTGGTCCGATTCGCTGGCCGTCTCGGGTGATCTGGTTCACCGCGAGCGGTGGAATGAGGCTCACATCTGGACGACGACCTTCCCCTTGGCGTGGCCCTGTTCCAGGTAGGCGAAGGCCTCGGCGATCTGCTCGAACGGGAAGACTCGGTCGGTCACTGTCTTGAGCAGCCCTTTGTCGACCAAGTCGGCCAGCAGGCCGAGGTCCTCTCCGCTGGGATGCATGAACATGTACCGGTAGCCGGCCCGCCTTCGCCGGGCCTCGCGGCGGATCTTGGCGCTGGCTGCCCACAGCGCGGCGGTCACCAGGGGGCCGGCGCCCAGGTCCACGCGAGCGGTTGTCGCATCGGGAACCCCTGCGATGGAGACCGTTTTGGCTCCCGGCTTGAGGAGGGCGAAGCTGCTCATCAGGTCCTGCCCGCCGGTCAGGTCGAAGGCGCCGTCATAGTCGACGAGGAGGTCCTTGAAGTTCTGACTCGTAGTCGATGACCGTCTCGGCCCCGAGCGACCGCACCAGTTCCTCGCCACGGGGTGACGCTGTGGTGGCCACCTTCGCCCCCATCCAGACGGCGAGCTGGATGGCGAGGGTGCCAACGCCCCCGGCTCCGCCGGAGATGAACACCCGGTCGCCCGCGGTCAGGGCCAGTTCGTCGCGCAGCGCCTGCAGGGCGGTCAAGCCGGCCAACGGCAACCCGGCCGCATCGGCGAAGTCCAGCGCCTTCGGCATCTTCGTCACCAGGGTCTGGTCCACGACGACGAAGGGGGCGTAGGCACCCAGCTTGGTCTTGTCCACCCTGGCGAACACCCGGTCGCCGACCGCGAAACGCGTGACACCGGCGCCGATCCTCTCGACAACACCGGACAGTTCACTGCCCGCCACCATGGGCAGGTCGAGGCGGTTCAGCAGCCGCATCTTGCCATCGCGGATCTTGCAGTCGACGGGGTTCAGCCCCGCGGCCCGGATGCGGATGAGCATCTCGCCGTCGCTTGGCGCGGGCTCGGGGACGTCCCGCAGTTCCATCGCGCTCGCGTCCCCGTATCGGGTCAATACGCACGCAGCGGCGGATCGGCGGTCACGGCCGACTGGAGAATGCTGAACAGCAGGCCGCGCAGGTTCGCGATCGTCTTCGCGGCGTACGGTCGGCGTTCGGTTCCGGCAGGATGCAGCGGACCAGGCTTGCCGCCTTGAAGGTCGAGGATCCACTGACTGATGTGGGCGCGGGTGAACCGCGGGCCTCGGTCGGAGACCGGGAGTTCCCCGAACCACGGGATCAGGTGGTTGTCAATGAATCTGGTGTAGTTCGTGCGCGTGTGGTCCGGTATATCGGTGAGCAGACCCACGTAAGCGTGTGCGTACACGGCGAACGTCTCAGCATCAGGCACTGCCGGCTCGTCAGGCTTGAAGCCCCTGCCTTTCGTCGCACCACGCGCCGGCGCGACTGCCCCCGGCGCGCCGGTAGACGATGTGCGAGGTCGCCCCGGAGCTCAGTTTCTTCGTCTTGATATAGCCACGGGGGCAAGCACACGAGGGGCCCCGTGCGGTACTGGTGCGGTACCGCGCCTGCCCAACGGCGCATCAATCGGGTGTTTCCGCAGGTCACGACGTTTCTGCAGTGGTGGGGCGGGTGGGACTCGAACCCACGGCCGACGGATTATGAGTCCGCTGCTCTAACCGGCTGAGCTACCGCCCCATAACGGCGTGTCACGTACATGTGTGCGCGCCGTCTGCCGCAGCATAGCCGCTCATACGATCTCCTGCCTCGGATGGTCGGCTTCCCACGGCACCTTCCTGACCTTGAGGACTCCGGTGCGCGGCGCGCGGTTCCAGGGTCGGGAAGAGGACATGAAAAAGGACCCCGGAGGGTCCTCGTTCACCGTGCTCCCCCGACTGGACTCGAACCAGTAACCTGCCGGTTAACAGCCGGCTGCTCTGCCAATTGAGCTACAGGGGACCGCGCTCCCCCGACTGGACTCGAACCAGTAACCTGCCGGTTAACAGCCGGCTGCTCTGCCAATTGAGCTACAGGGGATTGCTTGTCGCATCGAACGCAACTCCCTGGGTAACCGCCAGGGGGCGCGCGCTCGCTGCGACACATACATTAGCGCAAGCAGGGGGGTGCTCCGCCAATCGGTACTCCCCGGCACCGAAGAGCTAGGCAAGGGAAGGGTGGACACGCCATGCGTTACCGGCTCACGTTCGTCGTCGGACTGGCCGCGGGATACGTCCTGGGCAGCAAGGCCGGACGGGAACGTTACGAGCAGTTGAAGAAGTCCGCCCGGCGGGTCTCGCAGAACCCCGCGGTGCGCAACACCGCGGAGACCGCCGGCCAGCAGGGCCGCCGCTTCGCGGACAAGGCGTACCACGTGGTGAGCGACAAGGTCGGGGACCGGCTGCCCGACTCCGTCGCGCAGCGCGTGAAGTCCTTGCGGGAGCGGAACAGCGGCGGTTCCGCCGGGGACGACTGGGGCACCAGTAACACCTAGCGGGACCTCTGCGACCCCACCCGGCACGGACACCCCTCCCCGTGCGGCAGAATTTTGCCCATGGGGATAGTCGCCGGGTTGGACAGTTCGCCCGATTTCACTCGTATCGTCGTCTGTGACTCGGAGACGGGTGCCGTGCTCCGGCAGGGCTACGCGCCGCACCCGGTGGAGCATCCGGAGGGCGGGGGCCGCCCCTGTGACGTCGATCCGCAGGCGTGGCTGCTGTCCCTGGGCGAGGCGGCCGGCGGTGGACTGCTGGAGGGTGTGCAGGCCATCGGGGTCTCCGCCCAGGCGAACGCGGTCGTGCCGCTGGACGCGCACGGCAACACGGTGCGCCCGGCCCTGGTCGGCGGCGACAAGCGGACCCAGGTCGCCGCCGCCGACCTGGTCGACGCCCTCGGCGGGCGGGCCGCCTGGGCGCAGGCCGTGGGCAACGTGCCGCAGGCCGCCCAGCCGGTGACCAAGCTCCGCTGGCTGGCCCGTAACGAACCCGAGGCCGCCGCCCGTACCGCCGCGCTGCTCCAGGCCCACGACTGGCTGGTCTGGCAGTTGCTCGGGCGGCCGGCCCGCCGTACCACCGACCGGGGCGGGGCCTCGGGGACCGGCTACTGGTCGGCGGCGACCGGTGGTTACCGGCCCGACCTGGTGGAGCTGGCGCTCGGGCACCAGGCGATGCTGCCGGAGGTGATCGGCCCGGCCGACGCCGCCGGTACGACGCCGGAGGGGCTGCTGATCTCCGCGGGGACCGGCGAGACGATGGCCGCCGCCTTCGGGCTCGGCATCGGGCTGGGCGACGCGGTGGTCTCGCTCGGAGCCTCCGGGTCGGTGATGGCCGTGCACTCCGAGCCGCTCGTGGACCCCTCCGGCATGATCACCGCCCTCGCCGACGCCACCGGCATGCACCTGCCGGTCGTCACCACCCTGAACGCCGTACGGACCCTGCGCGGGACCGCCGAGCTGCTCGGGGTGCCGGACCTGGAGGGGCTGTCCGAGCTGGCGATGAAGTCGACGCCGGGCGCGCACGGGCTGGTGCTGCTGCCCTACCTGGAGGGCGAGCGCACCCCGCACCTGCCGCACACCGCGGGCACCCTGGCCGGGCTGCGGCGCGAGTCGATGCGGCGCGAGCACCTGGCGCGGGCCGCGTTCGAGGGCATGCTGTGCGGGCTGGCCGACGCGCTGGACGTGCTGCGCGGCCGGGGCGTGGAGGTGCGGCGGGTCTTCCTGCTGGGCGCGGCGGCCGAGCTGCCGGCCGTGCGGGCGGCGGCGCCCGCGCTCTTCGGGACACAGGTCGTCGTACCGCAGCCCGCGGACTACGCGGCGCTCGGTGCGGCGCGGCAGGCGGCCTGGGCGCTCGGGGTGTCGCGGGGCGCGCTGGACGGGCGTACTCCCCCGGCCTGGCAGGGCGCGGTCGCCCAGGTGCTGGAGCCGGGCGAGGAGCTGGCGGTGGGGCAGGCGGTGCGCCAGCAGTTCGTCTCCGTGCGGGAGCAGACGCACCCCGGCGCCTTCCGGGTCTGAACGCGTCGGGAGACGGCGGAGGACAGCGGAGGACAGCGGAGGGAAGCGGACAGACTGCGGGGGTGGATCGAGGGCGGCCGGGAGGTGGCCTGTTGGGATACTTGGGTTAATCGGTTGAGGTAACACCGGTGGAGTGTCCGACGATAGGTGCCAGGGGCGACCACCCGCCCCTCCCGCCGACTCCGAGAGACCCAGCGTGCTCATACGACTACTGCGTATTTTCCTCCGGCCCTACAAGAAACCCATCGCCCTGCTGGTGGCGCTGCAGTTCCTGCAGACCTGCGCCACGCTCTATCTGCCGACCCTGAACGCGGACATCATCGACCAGGGTGTGGTCAGCGGGGACACCGGCTTCATCCTCGGCCACGGTGCCCTGATGATCGGCATCTCGCTGGTGCAGGTCGTCTGCAACATCGGGGCCGTCTTCTTCGGCGCGCGGACGGCCGCCGCACTCGGCCGGGACCTGCGCGGTGCCGTCTTCGACCGGGTGCAGTCCTTCTCCGCCCGGGAGCTCGGCCACTTCGGCGCGCCGTCGCTGATCACCCGGACCACCAACGACGTGCAGCAGATCCAGATGCTGGCGCTGATGACGTTCACGCTCCTGGTGTCCGCGCCCATCATGTGCGTCGGCGGCGTGGTCCTCGCGCTGGGGCTCGACGTGCCGCTCTCCGCGGTGCTGGTGGCGGTGCTGCCGGTGATGGCGGTCTCCCTCACGCTGATCGTGCGGCGGCTGCGCCCGCTGTTCCGGGCCATGCAGGGACGCCTGGACACGGTGAACCGGGTGCTGCGCGAGCAGATCACCGGCAACCGCGTCATCCGCGCCTTCGTCCGCGACACCTACGAGGAGCAGCGGTTCCGCAAGGCCAACGCCGATCTGACCGAGGTGTCGCTGGGCACCGGCAATCTGCTCGCGCTGATGTTCCCGGTGGTCATGACGGTGGTGAACCTGTCGTCGATCGCGGTGGTCTGGTTCGGCGCGCACCGCATCGACAGCGGCGGGATGCAGATCGGCGACCTGACGGCCTTCCTCGCCTATCTGATGCAGATCGTCATGTCCGTGATGATGGCCACCTTCATGTTCATGATGGTGCCGCGCGCGGAGATCTGCGCCGAGCGCATCCAGGAGGTGCTGGGGACCGAGAGCAGTGTGGTACCGCCCGCGGCGCCGGTCACCGAGCTGCGCCGGCACGGGCATCTGGAGCTCCGGGGCGCGGGCTTCCGCTACCCGGGCGCCGAGGAGGCCGTGCTCAGGAACGTCGGGCTGGTGGCCCGGCCGGGTGAGACGACCGCCGTCATCGGCTCGACCGGCAGCGGCAAGTCCACGCTGCTCGGGCTGGTGCCGCGGCTCTTCGACGCCACCGAGGGCGAGGTGCTCGTCGACGGCACCGACGTGACGACGCTTGAGCCGGAGCTGCTGGCCAGGACCGTAGGACTGGTACCGCAGAAGCCGTACCTGTTCGCCGGGACGATCGCGACCAATCTGCGCTACGGCAATCCGGACGCGAGCGACGAGGAGCTGTGGCACGCGCTGGAGGTGGCGCAGGCCAAGGCGTTCGTGGAGGGGCTGGAGGGCGGGCTCGACGCGCCCGTCGCCCAGGGCGGGACCAATGTCTCCGGCGGGCAGCGGCAACGCCTCGCGATCGCGCGGACGCTGGTGCAGCGCCCGGAGATCTACCTCTTCGACGACTCCTTCTCCGCCCTGGACTACGCGACCGACGCCGCCCTGCGCGCGGCGCTCGCCGAGGAGACCGCGGCGGCGACCGTCGTCATCGTCGCCCAGCGGGTGTCGACCATCCGGGACGCGGACCGGATCGTCGTACTGGACGAGGGCCGGGTCGTCGGAACGGGACGGCACCACGAACTGATGGCGGGCAACGACACCTACCGGGAGATCGTGCTCTCCCAGCTCACGGAAGCGGAGGCCGCCTGATGGCCGGTCCGGCGGGACGGATGATGGCCGGGGGCGGGCCCGACCAGCGCTCCATGGACTTCAAGGTGTCGGGCCGGCGGCTGGTCGCGCAGTTCGGGCCGGAACGGCTCACGATCGGCGCGCTGCTGGGCTGCGTGGTGGTGAGCGTCGGCCTGAACGTGATCGGGCCGAAGATCCTCGGCAACGCCACCGACCTGGTCTTCGCGGGCATCGTCGGGCGGGAGCTGCCGGCCGGCACCACCAAGGAGCAGGCGCTGGCGGCGATGCGCGAGCGCGGCGACGGGCAGGTCGCCGACATGCTGCGCTCCACCGATTTCACGCCCGGCCAGGGCATCGACTTCGGCGCGGTCGGCCATGTGCTGCTGCTGGCGCTCGGCACGTTCCTCGTCGCCGGGCTGCTGATGGCGGTGGCGACCCGGCTGGTGAACCGGGTGGTCAACCGGACCATGTTCCGGCTGCGCGAGGACGTGCAGACGAAGCTGTCGCGGCTGCCGCTGTCGTACTTCGACAAGCGGCAGCGCGGCGAGGTGCTGAGCCGGGCGACCAACGACATCGACAACATCGGGCAGACCCTCCAGCAGTCGATGGGCCAGCTCATCAACTCGCTGCTGACCATCATCGGCGTGCTCGCGATGATGTTCTGGGTCTCCTGGCTGCTGGCGCTGGTCGCGCTGGTGACGGTGCCGCTGTCGTTCCTCGTCGCCACCCGGATCGGCAAGCGGTCGCAGCCGCACTTCGTGCAGCAGTGGCGCACCACGGGCAGGCTGAACGCGCACATCGAGGAGATGTACACCGGGCACACCCTGGTGAAGGTGTTCGGCCGGCAGCGGGAGTCGGCCGCGCGGTTCGCCGAGGAGAACGAGGCGCTGTACGAGGCCGGGTTCCGGGCGCAGTTCAACAGCGGGGTCATGCAGCCGCTGATGATGTTCGTGTCGAACCTGAACTACGTGCTGGTCGCCGTGGTCGGCGGGCTGCGGGTCGCCTCGGGGACGCTGTCCATCGGGGACGTGCAGGCGTTCATCCAGTACTCGCGGCAGTTCTCGATGCCGCTGACGCAGGTCGCGTCGATGGCCAACCTGGTGCAGTCGGGCGTCGCCTCCGCCGAGCGGGTCTTCGAACTGCTGGACGCCGAGGAGCAGAGCGCCGACCCGGCCCGCGCCGAGAAGCCGGCCGAGCTGCGCGGGCGGGTGGCGCTGGAGCACGTCTCGTTCCGGTACGACCCGGAGAAGCCGCTGATCGAGGATCTGTCGCTGGCGGTCGAGCCCGGCCACACGGTCGCCATCGTCGGACCGACCGGCGCGGGCAAGACGACGCTGGTCAACCTGTTGATGCGGTTCTACGAGGTGTCCGGCGGGCGGATCACCCTGGACGGTGTGGACATCGCCCGGATGTCCCGGGACGAGCTGCGCGCCGGGATCGGCATGGTGCTCCAGGACACCTGGCTGTTCGGCGGCACGCTCGCGGAGAACATCGCGTACGGCGCCTCGCGGGAGGTCACCCGCGGGGAGATCGAGGAGGCGGCGCGGGCCGCGCACGCCGACCGGTTCGTGCGTACGCTCCCCGACGGCTACGACACCGTCATCGACGACGAGGGCTCCGGGGTGAGCGCCGGTGAGAAGCAGCTCATCACCATCGCGCGGGCGTTCCTGTCCGACCCGGTGATCCTGATCCTGGACGAGGCGACCAGTTCCGTCGACACCCGTACCGAGGTGCTGATCCAGAAGGCGATGGCCAAGCTGGCGCACGGCCGCACCTCGTTCGTCATCGCGCACCGGCTCTCCACCATCCGGGACGCGGACACCATCCTCGTCATGGAGAACGGCTCGATCGTCGAACAGGGCGCCCACGCCGACCTGCTCGCGGCGGGCGGGGCGTACGCGCGGCTGTATCAGGCGCAGTTCGCGCAGGCGGTGGCGGAAGTGGACTGACGGGCGGACGGGCGGACGGGCGGACGGGGCTGCCTCTGGGGCCTTCGGGGGGTGTTCCCCCCGAAGGCCCCCGGCCGTGCGGTCAGACCTCCAGGGAGGTCTCGATCCGCTTCAGGCTGTGCCGGGCCAGGGCGAGGTTGCCGCGGGCGCGGTCGAGCGCGAGGTAGAGGAAGAGGCTGCCGCTGCTGCTCGCCAGGGGGCGGACGAGGTGGTACTGGTGGCCGAGAGTGATGAGGATGTCCTCGATGGCGTCGTCCATGCCCAGCGTCGCCAGCGTACGGATCTTGGCGCGAATCACCTCGGTGTTGCCGGCGGCGGCCACCTCCAGGTCCAGTCCCTGGCCGCCCCCGAGAGCCCCCAGGGACATGCCGCTCTCGTAGTCGACCAGGGCGACGCCCAGTGCTCCGTCGATCTCCATGGCTTCCTTGAGCGCTGTCTCCACGGTCATTGCGTTGCCTCTCGGTCACGTGCGCGTCGCATGGACGTCATGTCATACATCGGCGTCATGTCGTAAAAAACATCCAGAAGCCCTGTGTGGCGCTTGACCTTTAAACTACTGTGATTTCTGTCCGAAAGTGAAGCCTCATCAGGTGGAGGGGGAAAGGGTGTCCCCGGTCGAAGACTCCCTGGGTCGTCTGCTCCAGGTACCCGGAGTGACTGGCGTGTCCCTGGCCGACGCGGTCACCGGGCTGTCGTACGGCGCCGCGGGCGCGCAGCGGCTCGACGCCGACGACTGCGGCCGGCTGGCCGTGCTCATCGACGAGCGGCTGCACGCGGCCGGAGCCGAGGGGGAGCTGGAGACGGTGGTCGTCACCGGCGCCCGGCACCAGCTCGTCATGCACCTGCTGCCCGGCTACGGTGATCCCCTGCTGCTGACGGTCGCCCTGGAGCGTGAACGCGCCAACCTGGCGCTGGTACTGCGTCACCTCAGCCGCTATCCGGCCCAGGAGGCGGCGTGACCACCCGGAGCGACGGACCGCGCAACGTCTCGGCGGTGCTCAACGCCCTGCACGAGCGGGAGCGCGACGGCACGGTGATCGTCTCCGGTGTTCCGGGCGGCCGGATCCATGTACGGCGGGGTCTGGTGGTGAGTATCGACACCCCCGGCGCGCCCGGCGCGGAATCGATACTCCTCAGGTCCGGGCGGGTGACGGACGCCGCCTGGACCGCGGTCCGGGCGGTCTGCCGCGACGAGGAGGGCCGGCTCGCGGACGAACTGGCGGCCCGCTCCCTGTTGACGGCGACGGAGTTCGAAGTCGTCTGCGCGGCGGCCGTGTTCGACGCCGCCTTCGCCCTCGCCCTCTCCTCCCCCGAGAGCTGGGAGGTCGCGGAGCCGGTCCCGGTGCCGGTCAGCGGGCCCGCCTTCGCTCCTCGGCGGATCGCCGCGGAGACGACCCGCCGCCTCGCCGTCCTGGGCGACCTCTGGATGCCGGCGAGCGCCCTCGCCGCCCTGCGCGTGCGGCCCGCCGAGTCGGTGCCCTCCCGGCTTCCGCCTCGTTACGGGACGCTGCTGGGGGCCGCCAACGAGCGGCGTACGCCCCGTGACCTGGCCTTCGCCCTGGGCCGCGGCACGTACGCGGTCATGCTCGACCTGGCCCGGATGCACGCCCTGGGCCTCCTGCGGGAGACCCCGCAGGGGACGGACGCCCGGCCGAGCACCGCGCCCCGGTCCCCGGCGCACGGTGCCGAGACCCCGGTTCCCGTCCCGGCGGCCTCGCTGCCTCGGCGTACGCCCGGCGCCCATCAACTGGGCGGGGCCGAGCGGTCGTGAACGCGCGCCGACGGATTCGGGCCAAGCGCCGCAACCTGGCGCTGGCCCGCCGTCTCCGACTCCCCTGCCGGGACCGGCCGCGGCCCCCCGCGCCCCCCGCGCTGCCGGTCCGCCGCCCCGGCGGTCCCGGCGCCGTGACCCGGCCGCCGGACGGTTTCGACGCCCACCGGCCCGACACCGACCTGCTCCGCCGGGTGCACGCCCACCTGACCGACCGCCCAGAGCCCTGATCACCACCTCGGCCCTGAACGTCACCTCAGCTCTGAACGTCACCTCGGCCCTGATCATCACCTCGGCCCTGATCATCACCTCGGCCCTGATCATCACCTCGGCTCTGGACGAGCCCTCCCCTCACACCAGGAGTCCCATGTCCGGCACCGCGCACCCCGATCCCCTCGTCGAGATCATGACCGCTCTGCGTGAGCGGGTCATGGGAGTGCATGACATCGTCCTGTCGACCGGCGACGGCCTGCTGGTCGCCGCGGACGCGGCGACCGTCCACCCCGAATCCGTCGCGGCGCTCTCCGCCGCCACCCTCAGCCTCGGACAGCGGCTGGCCCACGAGGCCGACGGCGGCGCGCTGCGCGACGTCACGACCCGCTGCGCCGGCCGGCACGTCCTCATCCAGGCCGTCGGCGAACGCGCGCTGCTGACCGTCCTGGGCGACGAGGGGCTGGACCTCGGCATGCTGCACCTGCACCTGCCCGCCACCGTCGACGACCTGGTGCGGATCCTCGACCACGACGTCCCCTCGAAAACCGCCTAGTGGGCGTGTTCCGGTCTCAGTCCAGGTAGCCGCGGAGCTGGTCGGCGAAGGCGTGGTCGCGGAGCTTGTTGAGGGTCTTGGACTCGATCTGGCGGATCCGCTCGCGGGTCACGCCGAAGATCCGGCCGATCTCCTCCAGCGTGCGCGGGCGCCCGTCGACCAGCCCGTAGCGGAGCTGGACGACCTTGCGTTCGCGTTCGCCGAGGGTGGAGAGGACGGCTTCCAGGTGCTCGCGGAGCAGCAGGAAGGCGGCCGACTCGACGGGGCTGGCGGCGTCGCCGTCCTCGATCAGATCGCCGAGGGCGACGTCGTCCTCCTCGCCGACGGGGGCGTGCAGGGAGACCGGTTCCTGGGCCAGGCGCAGGACCTCGCGGACCCGTTCGGGCAGCAGGTCGAGGTGGGCGCCGACCTCCTCCGGGGTCGGCTCGTAGCCGCGTTCCTGGAGCATCCGGCGCTGGACCCGGACGACCCGGTTGATCAGCTCCACGACGTGCACGGGGACGCGGATGGTGCGGGCCTGGTCGGCGAGGGCGCGGGACATGGCCTGGCGGATCCACCAGGTGGCGTACGTGGAGAACTTGTAGCCGCGGGCGTAGTCGAACTTCTCCACGGCCCGGATCAGCCCCAGGTTGCCCTCCTGGACGAGGTCGAGCATGGTCAGCCCGCGTCCCACGTACCGCTTGGCGACGGAGACGACGAGGCGCAGGTTGGCTTCGATCAGGCGGCGTTTGGCCATCCGGCCGAGGACGACCAGCCGGTCCAGGTCGTGCGCGAGGCTGCTGTCCAGGTCGGGGGTGCGCCGGAGCTTGTCCTCGGCGAACAGGCCGGCCTCCACGCGGCGGGCGAGGTCGACCTCCTCGGCGGCGGTCAGCAGGGGGATGCGGCCGATCTCCCGCAGGTACTGGCGGAACAGGTCCGAGGAGGGGCTGCCGGACTCGGTGCGCGCGGGCGAGGCCGCCACGGGCTCGGTCCCGGGGGCGTCGGGCGCCTCGGCGGGCGGGCCCTCCGGGTGGTGCGCGGCACGGTGCTGCGCGGGCATCGCGGCCAGGGTGTCCGGCTCGGCGTCCGGCTCCGTGCCGTCGGTGCTGGGGGCGGTACTGGGGTCGGTGCTGCTGTCGGTGCTGCTGTCGGTCTGGGTCAACGTCTGGATCCGGGTCTGCACGGGGGGCGACCTCCAGGATGATCGCTGCCAGGTGGGGCGGCAGCGGTACTGCGGGGACGGAGTCGGCGGCCTCGCCGCTGTCCGCCCCTGCCGGGACGCACAGGCCACACTCCGAGGACTCAGGCACCGCAACCCAGTGTGGGGTACGACACATCACCGCCACGAGGGGCGTGCGGTGACTTTTTGCGTCCGGCCCGTGACCGCACGGTTATCCCCGGGAGACCGGCAGGCAGCGGGCGGTCACCGAAGCCCCCGGCGCTCAGAGGGCGGCGGCGCCGTGGCCGCGCAGGGCCTGGTCGTACTGCTGGAGAACCCACAACTCGTTCTGTACGGCGGCGAGTTCGGCGGGGTCGCCGTGGGCGGAGAGGCGGGTGAGGCGGCCGGTGATGTCGCGGATGCGGCGCTCGACGGCACGGCGGCGCACGGTGACGAGCTGGGCGCCCGCGTAGATCTCGTCGACGCCCTTCACACCCCGGTGCAGCATGATCGCCTCCACCGCCAGCTCGGTGACCATGGCGCGGACGGTGTCGTCGGGGGCGGCCTCGCGGACCCGGACCAGATAGTCCTGGGGGTCCTCGACGCCGAGTTCGGCGCCGCCCGCCTCCATGATCGTCTGGCGGACGGCGGCGTAGGGCGGGGCGGTGAACTCGTCGACGCCGTACGCGTCGAAGGCCGGGGAGACCAGTTCGGGGCGCTGGAGGGCGAGCTTGAGCAGTTCCCGTTCGGTGGCGAAGACGGGGTTGCGGAGGTTGAGCGCCGGGCCGCGGGGGGAGCGGGGGGCGGGGTCGGCGGCGTACTGCAGGCCGCCGCCACGCGCGGCGGGGCCGCGGTCGCCCCGCTCGGCCCGCTCGCCGCCGCGGTCGCGGGCCCAGCGGGCGAGCTGGGCGACCCGCTTGACCACGAACTGCGTGTCGAGGATGCCGAGCATGCCGGCGAGCTGGACCGCGACCTCGTGCTGGGCGCCGCTGTTCTTGATCCGGGCGACGACGGGGGCGGCCTCGTCCAGGGCCGCCGCGCGGCCGGCCGGGGTGTCCAGGTCGTAGCGGGCGACGATCTGGCGCAGCGCGAACTCGAAGAGCGGGGTGCGCGGCTGGACCAGGTCGGCGACGGCCTCGTCGCCCTTGGCCAGGCGCAGGTCGCAGGGGTCCATGCCGTCGGGGGCGACGGCGATGTAGGTCTCGGCGGCGAACTTCTGGTCGTCCTCGAAGGCGCGCAGGGCCGCCTTCTGGCCGGCCGCGTCGCCGTCGAAGGTGAAGATGACGCGCGCCGAGCCGTTGTCCATCAGCAGGCGGCGCAGGATCTTGATGTGGTCGCCGCCGAACGCGGTGCCGCAGGTGGCGATGGCGGTGGTCACCCCGGCGAGGTGGCAGGCCATGACGTCGGTGTAGCCCTCGACGACGACCGCGCGGGACGCCTTGGCGATGTCCTTCTTGGCGAGGTCGATGCCGTAGAGGACCTGGGACTTGCGGTAGATCGGGGTCTCGGGCGTGTTCAGGTACTTCGGGCCGTTGTCGCTCTCGTACAGCTTGCGGGCGCCGAAGCCGACGACCTCGCCGCCGACGTCGCGGATGGGCCACATCAGCCGGCCGCGGAAGCGGTCGATGGGGCCGCGGCGGCCCTCCTGGACGAGGCCGGAGAGCAGCAGTTCCTTGTCGCTGAAGCCCTTGCCGCGCAGGTAGCGGGTGAGGTGGTCCCAGCCCTGCGGGCTGTAGCCGACGCCGAAGTGCGCGGCGGCCGACTGGTCGAAGCCGCGCTCGGCGAGGAAGATCCGGCCGGTGTCGGCCTCGGCGGAGGTGGCGAGCTGCTCCTCGTACCACTGCGCGGCGATCTTGTGGGCCTCGACCAGGCGGATGCGTTCGCCGCGCTGGTGGGTGGGGTTGTACCCGCCCTCCTCGTAGCGCAGGGTGATGCCGGCCTGGCCGGCCAGGCGCTCGACCGCCTCGGAGAAGGTGAGGTGGTCGATCTTCATCACGAAGGTGAGGGTGTCGCCGCCTTCCTGGCAGCCGAAGCAGTGGAAGAGACCCTTGCTCGGGCTGACCTGGAAGGACGGGGACTTCTCGTCGTGGAAGGGGCAGAGGCCCTTGAGGTTGCCGCCGCCCGCGTTGCGCAACTGGAGGTACTCCGAGACCACGGCGTCGATCGGGACCGCGTCCCGTACCGCCTTCACGTCCTCGTCGTTGATCCGTCCTGCCACGAGGTGATTCTACGGGGCGGCGCCGACAAGCCCCGTCGCGACGACCGGCGCAGACCGGCGGAGACCGGCGGCGGTCAGCGCGGACCGGCGGAGACCAGCGGAGACCGGCCGGGTCCGGTGGCGACGGTCACGGGACGGCGAGGCTGTCGAGGGGCACGCGGGGGTCCGCCAGGGCCTCCGTGTCCACCCTGGTCCCGGCGCGGATCAGCTTCTGGATCGGCTCTGTGACATCCCACACGTTCACGTTCATACCGGCCAGCACCCGGCCGTCCTTGCGCCAGAAGGCGATGAACTCCCGCTTGCCCGCGTCGCCGCGGATCACCACCTCGTCGTACGAGCCGGGCGGGGCCCAGCCGGAGTACTCCATGCCGAGGTCGTACTGGTCGGAGAAGAAGTAGGGCACGCGGTCCTGGGAAAGGTCCTGGCCGAGCATCGCGCGGGCGGCGGCCGGGCCGCCGTTGAGGGCGTTGGCCCAGTGCTCCACCCGCAGCCGGGTGTCGAACAGGGCGTGGTGGAAGGAGGCGGCGTCGCCGGCCGCGTGGATGTCCGGGTCGCTGGTGCGCAGCCGGGCGTCGACGACGATGCCGCCGCCGTCGGCGTGGTCGGCGATCTCCAGGCCGGCCGCCTGGGCGAGGGAGACGCGCGGGGCGGCGCCGATCGCGGCGAGCACGGCGTGCGCGGGGTGCTCCTCGCCGTCGTCGGTACGGGCGGCCAGCACCACCCCGTCCTGGCCGACGATCTCGGTCAGCCGGACGCCGAAGCGGAAGCGGACGCCGTGCGCCTGGTGCAGTTCGGCGAAGACGCCGCCCAGCTCGGGGCCGAGGACGCCGTGCAGCGGGGTCGGGGCGCGCTCGACGACGGTGACCTCGGCGCCGTACTCGCGGGCCGCCGCCGCGACCTCCAGGCCGATCCAGCCGGCCCCGGCGATCACGAGGTGGCCGTTGTCCCGGCCCAGGGCGGCCAGTACGCCCTTGAGCCGCTCGGCGTGGGCGAGGCGGCGCAGGTGGTGGACGCCGGCCAGGTCGGTGCCGGGGACGTCCAGGCGGCGCGGCTCGGAGCCGGTGGCCAGCAGCAGCTTGTCGTAGCGCACGCGCGTGCCGTCGTCGCCGTAGCGGACGGTCCGGGTGGCGCGGTCGACGGCGACGACGGTCTGCCCGAGGTGCAGTTCGACGTCGTGGCGGGCGTACCAGCCGGGCTCGTGCACGAAGACGCTCTCGCGGTCCTCCTTGCCGAGCAGGTAGCCCTTGGACAGCGGCGGGCGCTCGTAGGGGTGGTCGCGTTCGTCACAGATGAGGATCACCCGGCCGGTGAAGCCCTCCGCGCGGAGCGTCTCGGCCGCCTTCGCGCCGGCCAGACCTCCTCCGACGATGACGAATGTCTGATCCGCGTCGACCACTTGTTTGCCTCCTCGTCAGGGTTACGCCACATGCGAGCGTCCCGCACCGGGCCGGTCACGGGAAAGGGGGGTGGCCCGATCAGCTCAGTTTGGCGAGCGGCGCTGTCAGATAGGCGTGCAGGGACCGGGCCGAGACGTCGGTGAGGCAGGCGATCTGATCGACGATCACCCGCTTGCGGGCCCGGTCGTCGGCCGCCCGGTCGTACAGGGCGCGGAACTGGGGTTCCAGGCCGTCGGGGGCGCGGCCGACCAGTGCCTCGGCCAGTTCGGCGACGACGATCCGCTGGTCGGCGCGGAGCTGTTCCTGCTCGGCGCGCTGTATCACGTACCGGTCGGCGACCGCCTTGAGGACGGCGCATTCCAGGCGGGCCGCGCGGGGCACGACCAGCTCCGCGGTGTACCGGGTGAGCCGCCCGCCGCCGTACGCGTCGCGGGTGGCGCTCTCGGCGGCCAGGCAGAACCGGCCGATGAGCTGGCTGGTGGCGTCCTTCAGACGGGCCTGGGCGCGGGCCGAGCCGTCGTAGTTGTGCGGCCACCACTCCATGTCGAGGAGGCGGTCGAGGGCCTCGGCGAGTTCGGCGGGGTCGGTGTCCGCGGGCACGTACCGGCCGAGGGCGACCCGGAAGATGTCCTCGCGCTCGGGGTCGGCGAGCAGACAGCCCGGGTCGACGTGGCCCGCGTGCAGGCCGTCCTCGACGTCGTGCACGGAGTACGCCACGTCGTCGGACCAGTCCATGACCTGCGCCTCGAAGCAGGTACGGGTGGCGGGGGCGCCCTCGCGGACCCAGTCGAAGACGGGCCGGTCGTCCTCGTAGACGCCGAACTTCACCGACGCCGGGTCGCCGGGGCGGGCGCCGCGCGGCCAGGGGTACTTGGTGGCGGCGTCGAGGGCGGCGCGGGTGAGGTTGAGGCCGACCGAGCGTTCCTCGGTGAACCGTTTCGGCTCGATCCGGGTGAGGAGCCGCAGGGACTGGGCGTTGCCCTCGAAGCCGCCGCAGTCCCGCGCGAACTCGTTCAGCGCCTCTTCGCCGTTGTGGCCGAAAGGGGGGTGTCCGAGGTCGTGGGAGAGACAGGCGGCCTCGACCAGGTCGGGGTCGCAGCCGAGGGCCGCGCCGAGTTCCCGGCCGACCTGGGCGCACTCCAGGGAGTGGGTGAGCCGGGTGCGGGGGCTGGCGTCCCACCCGGGGGTGCGCTGGCCGGGGGTGACGACCTGGGTCTTGCCGGCGAGGCGGCGCAGGGCGGCGGAGTGCAGGACCCGGGCGCGGTCGCGCTGGAAGGCGGTGCGGCCGGGGCGCTTGTCCGGTTCGGGGGCCCAGCGGGCCACTGAGGTGGGGTCGTACGGGGGGTGGTGTGCGGGGTGTGCGGTGCCTTCCATGTCACGACAGTACGGGGTGCGCGCGGGCGTCCGGCCGTCGTGACCGGGGTCACGGCCTCAGGCGGACGCCAGTTGCCAGCGGGCCGTCGCCGGGAGGGTCGTCGCCGGGGTGGTGCGGGCCTCGTCGTAGCGGTGGAGGAGGAGGTGGGCCATGGCCGGGTGGGTGCCGAGGGGGGCCGCGGCGATCCAGGGGGCCGCGGCGGCGCACTCCCTGGCGAAACGGCCGGGGGCGGTGAAACAGGAGGCCACGGCGATGTTCCGGTGCCCGCGGCCCCTCAGGGCGCTGACCGCCTCCGGCACGGTGGGGGTGGCGGTGGTGGCGTAGGCGGGGAGGACCGGGACGCCGAGGCGGGCGGCGAGCAGGCGGGCCGTGCGGCCGGTGTCGACGGCCGACTCCGGGTCCCGGGAGCCGGCGGCGGCCAGGACGACCGCGTCCCCTCGGCGGCGGTGCCAGCCGGCCTCGGCCAGCCGGTCGTGCAGGGCGTCGACGAGGAGGGGGTGCGGGCCGAGCGGGGCGGCCACGCGGGTGCGGGCCGGGGACCGGGCGGCCATCTCGGGGATGTCCCGTTTGACGTGGTAGCCGCGGCTGAGCAGCAGCGGTGCCAGAACGGCCGGACCGTCACCGAGGGCGGCGAGCGTGTCGGGGAGGAGCGGCTCGTTCAGCTCGATGTGCCCCAGGCGCACGGACAGGCCGGGGCGCAGGGCGCGGACCCGGTCGAGGAGGGCGCTCACGGTGGCCAGGGCGCGCGGGTCGCGGCTGCCGTGGGCGACGACGACCAGGGCGGGCCCGCCGTCCGGACCGGTCGTCGGGCTCGTCCCGCGCGTCCTGCTGCTCATCGTCGTCACCGTCATGCCGTCGATCGTGACGCCGGGAGGTTGCCACCCCGTTGCATGGGCGTCACGGAGGTTTTCCGGGGGTTCACCGGCGGGAGGTGCGCGGTGTGAGGCGGCGTGACCTGCCGGTTCACCGCGCCGGAGGGAGGCGGGTCACCGGCCGGGAGTGAACCGGAAGGGCGGGCCGGGCGTCTGTCAGGGTCGGGGCGAGCGGGGAGGGGGCGAGCGGCGATGGGCCGTCGAGGAGTGCGCGTACCGTGGTTGCCGCGCACACGCGCGGGGCGCCGTCGCCTGCTGCGGGCGGTGGTGGCCGGGTGCGTACTGGTGCTGCTGCCGGGGGCGTGGCTGCGGCTGGTGACGGACGACCGGCTGCGCACCGCGGGCGACGTGGAGCGCACCGAGGTCGCCGTGGTGTTCGGCGCCGGGCTGTGGGACGGCGAGCCGTCGCCGTATCTCGCGCACCGGCTGGACACGGCGGCCGAGCTGTACCGGGCCGGGCGGATCGAGGTGGTCCTGGTCACCGGGGACAACAGCCGCGAGGAGTACGACGAGCCGGACGCCATGCGCGCCTACCTGGTCCGGCACGGCGTGCCCGGCGCGCGGATCGTCAGCGACTACGCGGGCTTCGACACCTGGGACTCCTGCGTCCGCGCGAAGAAGATCTTCGGGGTCGACCGGGCCGTCCTGATCAGCCAGGGCTTCCACCTCCGGCGGGCGGTGGCGCTGTGCCGGGCGGCGGGGGTGGCCTCGTACGGCGTCGGGGCCGCCGACCGGCACGACGCGACCTGATACTACGGGGCCGCCCGGGAGGTCCTCGCGGCCGGCAAGGCGGCGTGGGACGCGGCGGTCCGACCCGACCCGCACTTCCTCGGGCCGAGGGAGCCCGGGGTGGCGCGGGCTCTGGACGCCCCGCGGTGACCTGGGCCGCCGGCCCGGGCCGATGGCCTGGGGCCGCGGGTCCCTCACGGTGGGCGGGCGGCGGCGGGGAGGTCCCTGTCCCGGCCGCGTAACAAGGGGCCGCAGGCCGCGTAACACGCACGACGCACCGTGGAAGGCATGCCGAATGCCGCGACGCCCACGCACTGCCCGTACTGCGCCCTGCAGTGCGGGATGAATCTGACGGCCGCCGCCGACGGGACGGTCGAGGTGAGCGAGCGGACGGACTTCCCGGTGAACCGGGGCGCGCTGTGCGGCAAGGGCCGTACGGCGCCCGAGGTGCTCTCCTCGCGCGTGCGGCTGACCTCGCCGCTGGTGCGCTCCGCCGACGGCACGCTGGTGGCGGCGGGCTGGGACGAGGCGCTGGACCGGATCGCGGCGCACCTCAGCCGGGTGCGCGACACGTACGGACCGGACGCGCTCGGGGTGTTCGGCGGGGGCGGGCTGACCAACGAGAAGGCGTACGCGCTGGGGAAGTTCGCACGCGTGGTGCTCGGTACCTCGCAGATCGACTACAACGGGCGGTTCTGCATGTCGTCCGCGGCGGCGGCCGGCACGAAGGCGTTCGGCCTCGACCGGGGGCTGCCGTTCCCCCTGGAGGACATCCCCCGCACCGGGTGCGTGATCCTGGTCGGCTCCAACCTCGCGGAGACCATGCCGCCGTCGCTGCGGTTCTTCCGCGAGCTGCGGGAGAACGGCGGCACGCTGATCGTCGTGGACCCGCGCCGGACCCGGACGGCCGAGCAGGCCGACCTGCACCTGGCGCCCCGGCCAGGCACCGACCTGGCCCTCGCGCTGGGGCTGCTGCACCTGGTGGTCGCCGAGGGGCGGGTGGACGAGGAGTACGTGCGCGAGCGCACCTCCGGCTGGGAGGAGGCGCGGGCGGCGGCGATGGCGCACTGGCCGGAGCAGGTGGAGCGGCTCACCGGCGTGTCCGTGCCCGACCTGCGCGAGGCGGTACGGATGTTCTGCGCGCCCGAGGCGGCGATGGTGCTCACCGCGCGCGGGCCCGAGCAGCAGTCCAAGGGCACCGACACGGTGGGCGCGTGGATCAACCTGTGCCTGGCGACCGGGCGGGCCGGGCGGCCCCTGTCGGGTTACGGCTGCCTGACCGGGCAGGGCAACGGGCAGGGCGGGCGCGAGCACGGGCAGAAGGCCGACCAGCTCCCCGGTTACCGCAAGCTGACCGACCCGGCGGCGCGGCGGCACGTCGCCGAGGTGTGGGGCGTCGACCCGGACTCCCTGCCGGGGCCGGGGCGCAGCGCGTACGAACTGCTCGACGCGCTCGGCACGGACGTACGGTCGCTGCTGCTGATGGGGTCCAACCCGGTGGTGTCGGCGCCCCGCGCGGCCCATGTGGAGGAGCGGCTGCGCTCGCTCGACTTCCTCGCCGTGTGCGACGTGGTGCTGTCGGAGACGGCGGAACTGGCGGACGTGGTCCTGCCGGTGACGCAGTGGGCGGAGGAGAGCGGCACGACGACCAGCCTGGAGGGCAGGGTGCTGCTGCGGCGCCGGGCGCTCCCCCCGCCGGACGGCGTCCGCAGCGACCTGGAGGTGCTGCACGCACTCGCCGACCGGCTGGGCGTGGAGAAGGGCTTCCCGGTCGACCCCGAGGAGGTCTTCGAGGAGCTGCGCCGGGCGAGCGCGGGCGGCCCGGCGGACTACTCCGGCATCACGTACCGCCGGCTGGCGGAGGAGAACGGGGTGTTCTGGCCGTGTCCGGCGCCGGTCTCGTCGGCCACTTCCGTCATGTCGGCCACTCTGGGCACTCCGGTCACTCCAGCTACTCCGGCCGCTTCGGCCGCTCCCGTCACGCCGGCTACTCCGGCTACTCCGGCCGCTTCGGCTACTCCGGCCGCTTCGGTTTCCGCCGCCTTGCCCGACGTGCACCCCGGTACTCCGCGTCTCTTCCTCGACCGGTTCGCCACCGACGACGGGCGGGCCCGCTTCGTGGCCGTCTCGCACCGGCCGGCCGCCGAGGAGACCGACGAGGAGTACCCGGTGCTGCTGACCACCGGCCGGGTCGTGGCGCAGTACCAGTCCGGTGCCCAGACCCGGCGGGTCGAGGAGCTGAACGCCGCCGCGCCGGGCCCGTTCGTGGAGCTGCACCCGCGTCTGGCGGCGCGGCTCGGCGCGGCCGAGGGCGACCCGCTGGCCGTGGTCTCCCGCCGGGGGCGCGCCGTGGCGCCGGCCCGGATCACGGCCGGCATCCGCCCCGACACCGTCTTCATGCCGTTCCACTGGCCGGGCGAGGGCCGCGCCAACACCCTGACCAACCCGGCGCTGGACCCGACCTCGCGGATGCCGGAGTTCAAGGTGTGCGCGGTGCGGCTGGAGACGGTCGGCGGCCGGGAAACCGGCTGAACGCACGTCGGACGAGGTTCTTCCGGTGCGGGCGCTCACCCGTTCACACCCGTGCCGTACGCCCTTCGCGTTCTTCTCGGGTGCTCGGTCGTGGCACGCCGGTGACCTGCCGAAACGGAGTCGGGTGCGGACCGGTTCCGGATCGTGCGCCACCCGTTCGGCACACTCCTGACGCGCTCTCGGGAAGCGGGCGCGGCCCGCTGCCACTTACCTCGGAGTGGCAGGGGACAGACACGACACCGACAGGTCGAGGGAGCACCGATGCGACGTACCGCCCGTCTGCTGACCGGTACCGCGCTCGCCGCCACCGTCACACTCGGCGCCACCGTCACGCTCACCGCCACCGCCGGTATCGCCGTCGCGGCGCCCGCGTACGCCGGGGGCTCGCAGGGCGCGGAGGGGGTGGAGGGCGCGGAGGGTGCCGCCGGCCGGCTGGACATCCGTCCGTCCACGGTGGTGCCGGGCGGCCGGGCCGCGGTGGACACGGCGGCGTGCGGCGCCGCCGGGACGGCTTCGGGCGACGCCGGCGCGGTGGGCGCCGGCCCGTTCACGCTGGCGCCGGGGGGCGACGGCGGCGTGACGACCGGCGGGTTCCGGGTGCCGCCGGGCGCCCAGCCGGGGACGTACGAGATCGTCGCCGTCTGCGCCGAGGGTGCGCGGCGGGTGACGGGCGACCTGGTGGTCACGCTGGCGCAGGCCGGGCAGGTGTACCCCAGAGGAAGCGTGAAGACGGGGGTCGGTGGCGCTCTCGGCCCCGATCCCGTGCGGACCGCGGCCGGCGTGGCGGCTCTCGCCGTCGCCGCCGCGGGCGGTACCTGGCTCCTGCATCGCCGGGCGAGAGGCGACGGGATGTGACGGGCACCCTCCGCTGCCCGTCCGCCGGTACCGCACTTCCCCACCCCCTCCGGGTCCGACGCCCCTCGCGGCCCGGAGGGGGCAGGGGACCCTGACCACGAGGGGTCGTCATGCGCAGGTTCGGCAACACCGCCATAGCCGCCGTGACCGCGGTCGCCCTCTGCTCCGGGGCCTGGCTGCTGCGCGACGGCGCCTCGGCCGAGCCCCCGCAGCCCTCCGCCGCCGAGGCCCGCACCGGCCACGACCGCCAGGCGCCCGCCGCGCCCGCGCTGCCGCCCTCCCCGCCCGACCGCATCCGCGTCCCGGCGATCAGCGTGGACGCCCCGCTGACCGGGCTCGGCCTGACCCCCACCGGCAGCCTCGACGTACCGCCCACCGAACGTGAGAACCTCGCGGGCTGGTACGAGGCCGGCACCACACCCGGCGAGAAGGGCACCGCGATCGTCGCCGGGCACGTGGACAACGACGAGGGACCGGCGGTCTTCTACCGGCTCGGCGCCCTCAAGCGGGGCGGCGTCGTCGAGGTGGCCCGGCGGGACGGCACGGTCGCGGTGTTCACGGTGGACGCGGTCGAGGTGTACGAGGCCCGCGCCTTCCCCGACGCGAAGGTGTACGGCGCGGCGGCCCGCCCAGAACTGCGGGTCATCACCTGCGGCGGCGGCTACTCCCCGGCGACGGGTTACCGGGGGAACGTCGTCGTCTTCGCCCATCTGACGGGCACGCGGTGAGGGCCCGGGAGGGCGCGGGCAGGAGGCAGAGGGTCACCCGGCCCCGGCCCCGGTCCCGGTCCCGGTCTCAGCCTGCTGGTCGGCCCAGACATAGCTCTCGGGCAGCAGGTCGGCGATGCGGACGGTCCGGACGCGGTCGCCCTCGGCGCCGACGATGACCTCAAGGGCGGGGAAGTAATCGAGGAGGATCTGCCGGCACCGGCCGCACGGGGGAACGATCCCCCGGTCGCGGTCGGCCACGGTGACGACGGTGTCCAGTTCGTAGGCGCCCTCGGCGGCGGCGGCGCCGATGAGGATCAGCTCGGCGCAGGGGCCGCCCGTGAAGTGGTAGACGTTCAGCGCGGTGACGATCCGGCCGTCCCGGGCGCGGGCCGCCGCCGCCACGGTGTGGCGCTCACCCCGGCAGCGGGTACGGGCGACCCGGGTCGCGGCCTCGACGAGTTCACGGTCGGGTCCACGGTCGAGTTGCTGACCGGGGTCGGGGTGACGGTCTGGCCCGGGGGCACCGGCGTGGGTCTTCTCCATGACCGTCCCGAGGATGCAGCACCGGCACCCCGACCGCCCGGACCGGCGACCGACGGCGCGTCGCGGCGTACCGAAAGCAGGCGTCGTACCGAAGGCAGGTGTCGCGGCGGCCCTACGCCACCCACTGCTCGTACGCCATGTTCGCCACCATCGCGAACACGACCACCAGCAGCACGATCCGGACGAAGCCGCTGCCGTGCTTCAGGGCGGTGCGCGCGCCGAGGGTGCCGCCCGCCAGGTTGAAGACGGCCATCAAGGCGGCCAGTTGCCACAGCACGGCGCCCTGCCAGGCGAACATGGCGAGGGCGCCGGCGTTGGTGCAGCAGTTGACGATCTTCGCGGTGGCGGAGGCGGTCACCAGGTCGAGGTGGAGTACGGCGGTGAGGGCCAGGACCAGGAAGGTGCCGGTGCCGGGGCCGATCAGACCGTCGTAGAAGCCGATGCCGAGGCCCGCCAGACCGATCGCGGCGAGGACGCGGCGCGGGCCGGCCGGGCCGGTGGCGGGGGCCGTGCCGAAGGCGGGGCGCAGGATCACGAAGGCCGCGACGGCGAGCAGCACCACCATGATCACCGGCTTGAGCACCTCGGTGCTCATCCCGGCGGCGAGGAAGGCGCCGCCGGAGGAGCCCGCGAGCGCCGCCAGCCCGATGCGGACGGCGGTGCGCACGTCGACCGGCGCCTTGCGCGTATATGTCACGGCCGCGCCCAGGGTGCCGACGATGGCGACCGCCTTGTTGGTGCCGAGGGCGTGCGCCGCCGGGGTACCGGCCGGCAGGCCGAGCAGCAGCGCGGGCAGGAGCAGCAGTCCGCCGCCGCCCACCACGGCGTCGATCCAGCCGGCCGCGAGGGCGGCGGCGCACAGCAGTGCGAGGGTGGTCGGGGCCAGGTCGGTCATGCGCCCGACCCTACGAAGCGGGCGGACGCACCGTCCACGGAGCTGAGGATCTTCTGAGCTTGCCCTCGGCCGGCCGACCCGCTCCCCTCACACCCACCCCCCTCCCCCGCTGAGGGCAGCGTTCCCCGCGGGAAACAGACGTGATGCCACCGGGTAACACCGGCACCGCACGCTCGATGACATGACCTCGAATACGCGTGTGGTGGTGATCGGCGCCGGCCTCGCGGGCGTGACACTCGCCCGCCGGCTGCACGAGCTGGGCACGCCCGTGACGCTCGTCGGCGAGGAGGAACACCGGCCCTACAACCGGGTGCTGCTCGCCGAGGTGCTGGCCGGACGGTACGGCGCCGAGGTCATCGCGCTGCCCGCGCCCGCCTCGCTGGTCCGCGGCCGGGTCACCGGCGTCGACCGCGCGGCCCGGACCGTCACCTGCGCCGACGGCTCGGTGATCGCATACGACACGCTGGTCCTGGCGACCGGCTCCAACCCCGTACTGCCGCCCCTGCGCGGCCTGTTCGCCACCGGGCGCGAGACACCGGAGCACGCGCTGCCGGAGGGCGTGCACGCGTTCCGCACCATGGACGACTGCCTGGGCCTGTCGAAGGCGCTGCGGCCGGGCGTGCGGGCGGTCGTCATCGGCGGCGGACTCCTCGGGGTCTCCGCGGCCCGCGCGCTGGCCGTGCGCGGCGCGCAGGTCGTCCTCGCCCAGCAGTCCGAGCGGCTGATGGAACGGCAGCTCGACCCGTCCGCCTCGAAACTGGTCCGGCGCCACCTGGGCGACCTCGGGGTCGAGGTGCACACCGAGTGCCGGGTGCGGGACGTGGGCTGCGTCGGCGGCGCGGTGCGCTCGGTGGAACTGAGCGACGGGTACACCCTCGACGCCGACCTGGTGGTCCTCGCCTGCGGTGTCCGCCCGCGCGTCGGCCTCGCCCAGGCGGCGGGCCTGGAGGTCCGCAAGGGCGTCGTCGTCGACGACGAACTGCGCACCTCCGACCCGCGGATCCGGGCGATCGGCGACTGCGCGCAGCACGGGGAGACGCTGTACGGGCTCGCCGCCCCGGCCCTCGAACAGGCCGGTGTCCTCGCCGAGGCGCTGGCCGGCCGCGCGGACGCCCGCTACACCGGCACCCGCTCCCTGACCCGCCTCACCCTCACCGGCCACCCCACGCCCCCCTCCCCGTTCGCCCCCTCCCCCTTCGCCCCCTCCCCGTTCGACCTCGCCGCGTTCGGTGAGGTCGACCCCCGCCCCGGCGACGACGTCGTGCAGCTCACCGACGCCACCCGCGGCACGTACCGCAAGGTCGTCGTCCGTGACGACCGCCTGGTGGGCGGGGTCCTTGTCGGCGAACTCGGCACCGTGGGCGCGCTGGCGCGCGCCTGGGAGGGAGCAGAGCCGCTGCCCTCCGACGGTGCCCCCCTGCTCCACCTGCTCACCAATGACGGAGGCTCCTGATGACCGCCACCCCGGGGACGACCCCCACGCTCGTGCTCGTCGGCCACGGCATGGTCGGCCAGCGCTTCCTGGAGGCGCTCGCCGAGCGCGGTCTGACCGGCACCCACCGCGTGGTCGTGCTCTGCGAGGAGCCGCGTCCGGCGTACGACCGGGTGGCGCTCACCTCGTACTTCTCGGGCAACACGCCCGAGGACCTGTCGATGACCGACATGGCGTTCATCGAGGAGCACGGCATCGAGCTGCGGATCGGCGACCCGGCCGAGACCGTCGACCGTACGGCCCGCCGGGTCACCGCCCGCTCCGGCGAGGTCTTCGACTACGACATCCTGGTGCTGGCCACCGGCTCCTACCCGTTCGTGCCGCCGGTGCCGAACAAGGACGCCGAGGGCTGTTTCGTCTACCGCACGATCGAGGACCTCCTCGCCATCGAGAGTTACGCGAAGACCGCCACGACCGGCGCGGTGGTCGGCGGCGGCCTGCTCGGCCTGGAGGCGGCGGGCGCGCTGAAGGGGCTCGGCCTGACCTCCCACATCGTGGAGTTCGCGCCCCGGCTGATGCCCGTCCAGGTCGACGACGGCGGCGGCGCGGCGCTGCTGCGCACCATCGAGGAGATGGGCCTGAGCGTGCACACCGGCGTGGGCACGCAGGAGATCGTGGTCGGCGAGGACGGCGCGGTCACCGGCATGAAGCTGTCCGACGGTTCCGAACTCGCCACCGACCTGGTGGTCTTCAGCGCCGGTGTCCGCCCCCGCGACCAGCTCGCCCGCGACTGTGGTCTGGCGGTCGGCGAGCGCGGCGGCATCAGCGTGGACGAGCAGTGCCGCACGGTCACCGACCCGCGCGTCTTCGCGATCGGCGAGTGCGCGCTGGCCGCCGACGGCCGGGTGTACGGCCTGGTCGCCCCCGGTTACGAGCAGGCGGTGACGGTCGCCGCGACCCTCGCCGAGGACGAGGCGTCCTTCACGGGCGCGGACCTGTCCACCAAGCTGAAGCTGCTCGGGGTGGACGTGGCCTCCTTCGGCGACGCGCACGGCACCGCCGGGGACTGCCTGGACGTCGTCTACTCCGACTCCCGCGCGGGCCTGTACAAGAAGCTGGTCATCGGCCGCGACGGCACGCTGCTCGGCGGCATCCTGGTCGGCGACGCGGAGGCGTACGGCACGCTGCGGGCCTTCACCGGCTCGGTGCCGCCGATCGCGCCCGAGTCGCTGGTCCTCCCCGCCGGCGCGGGCGCCCCGGTCCAGCTCGGCCCCTCCGCCCTGCCCGACGAGGCGGTCATCTGCTCCTGCCACAACGTCTCCAAGGGCG
Source organism: Streptomyces ziwulingensis (assembly GCF_039542605.1). Lineage (NCBI taxonomy): Bacteria > Bacillati > Actinomycetota > Actinomycetes > Kitasatosporales > Streptomycetaceae > Streptomyces > Streptomyces ziwulingensis. The sequence continues at coordinate 23,807 of NZ_BAABIG010000039.1, read as the reverse complement.
CGATCCGCGGCGCGGTGACGGAGCACTCCTGCACCACCGTGCCCGAGGTGAAGAAGTGCACCAAGGCCGGTACCGGCTGCGGCTCCTGCGTCAAGGTGCTCGGCCGGCTCGTCACCGCCGAGCTGGAGGCGGGCGGCGTCGAGGTCGACAAGGGCCTGTGCGGCTGCTTCGCGCAGACCCGCGAGGAGCTGTACGAGATCGTGCACGCCCTGCGGATCACCTCCTACCGGGAGCTGCTGGACGGGCACGGCCGTGCACCGGCCCGGGGCGGCGACGGCTGCGAGACCTGCAAGCCGACGGTCGGTTCGATCATCGCCTCGCTCGCCCCGGTGATCGGCGCGAGCGGTTACGTCCTCGACGGCGAGCAGGCGGCCCTCCAGGACACCAACGACCACTTCCTGGCCAACCTGCAGAAGAACGGCTCGTACTCGGTGGTGCCGCGCATCGCCGGCGGGGAGATCGCCCCCGAGAAGCTGATCGTCATCGGCGAGATCGCCCGCGACTTCGGCCTCTACACGAAGATCACCGGTGGTCAGCGGATCGACATGTTCGGCGCCCGCGTCGAGCAGCTCCCGCTGATCTGGGCCCGGCTGGTCGACGCGGGTTTCGAATCGGGCCACGCGTACGGCAAGTCACTGCGCACGGTGAAGTCGTGCGTGGGCCAGACCTGGTGCCGCTACGGCGTCCAGGACTCGGTGCGCATGGCGATCGACCTGGAGCTGCGCTACCGGGGCCTGCGCAGCCCGCACAAGCTGAAGTCGGCCGTCTCGGGGTGCGCCCGCGAGTGCGCCGAGGCCCAGTCCAAGGACTTCGGCGTCATCGCCACCTCGAACGGCTGGAACCTGTACGTCGGCGGCAACGGCGGCGCCACCCCGCGCCACGCCGACCTCCTCGCGCAGGACCTCTCGGACGCCGAACTGGTCCGGCTGATCGACCGGTTCCTGATGTTCTACATCCGCACCGCCGACCGGCTGGAGCGCACCTCCACCTGGCTGGAGCGGATTCCCGGTGGCCTCGGCCACGTCCGGGACGTGGTGGTGCACGACTCGCTCGGCATCTGCGACGAGCTGGAGTCCCTGATGAGCTCGCACATCGCCGGCTACCGCGACGAGTGGGCCGCGACCATCAGCGACCCCGAGAAGCTCGCCCGGTTCGTCTCGTTCGTGAACGCGCCCGACACCCCCGACCCGGTCGTCGGCTTCGTGCCGGAGCGCGACCAGATGAAGCCCGACCTGCCCCTGCTGAACATCGGCCACCGTCCCATGGAAGCCCTGGAAGGAAGCGCCCAGCGATGACCCTGGCACCCGAGACCACCGACCTGAAGGTCCGGCTGCGCCTGACCGACGGCTGGTTCACCGCCTGCGACCTGAGCGCGCTGCTCCCCGGCCGGGGCGTCGCCGCCCTGCTCCCCGACGGCCGCCAGGTGGCCCTGTTCCGCGACCGCTCCGGCGAGCTGTACGCCATCGACAACCGCGACCCCTTCAGCGGCGCCGGCGTCCTCTCCCGCGGCCTGACCGGCACCCACCAGGGCCGCCCCTTCGTCGCCTCCCCCCTGCTCAAGCAGCGCTTCGACCTCTCCTCCGGCCAGTGCCTGGACGACGAGTCGGTACGGGTGACGACGTACGAGGTGCGGGCGTCCTGAGCCCGCCGCCGTGGTCGCGCCGCGGGAGCGGGCGGGCCGGCCGCGGGGTGGCGGGCCCCGGTCGGTCTCCTGTCGGTCTCCTGTCGAGTTCGGCCGGCTCGTCGAGTTCGCCGGGGCACCGCGTTTGACTGGGGCCGCTCGCGTTGCGCACGCCCACCCCCGTCACGGAGGCGAACCATGAGCGACCCCCACCCCCGACCGTCCCTCGCCCGGCCGTCCCGGCGCGCGGTGCTCGGCGGTTCCGCCGCCGCCCTCGCGGTCGTCGCCGGGACCGGTCCGGCCGAGGCATCCGGGAAGGCACCCTGGCCCACCGAGTTCCCGCTCCCCGACGGCTGGCTGCCCGAGGGGATCACCATCGGCGACCGGCCGTACGCGTACCTGGGCTCCCGCGCGAACGGCGCGGTCCACCGCACCGACCTGCGCACCGGCCGGGGCGCGGTGCTGCACGAGGGCGGCACGGGTCTGGCCGCCATCGGTCTGAAGCTGGACCGCGACGGTCTGCTGTACGTCGCCGGGGGCGGCGGCGGCACGGCCAGGATCATCGACGCCCGCTCGGGCACGCTGCTGGCCACCCACCGACTCACCGAGCCGAGCGGCCACTTCATCAACGATGTCACCCTGCTCGGCGACCGCGCCTGGTTCACCGACTCGCGCGGCCCGGTCCTGTACGGCGTCCCGCGCGGCCGGCCCGGCCCGGTCCGTGCCCTGCCGCTGACCGGCGACTGGACCCAGACCCCGGACGTCAACAACGCCAACGGCGTCGTGGGCACCCCCGACGGCCGCGGCCTGATCGTCGTCAAGAGCACACCGGGCGAGCTGTTCCACGTCAGCACGCGCACGGGCGTCGCCCGCCGGATCGCGCTCACCGGCGCGGCCGACGTGATCAACGGCGACGGACTGGTGCGCGTCGGCCGCACGCTGTACGTCGTACAGAACCGCCTCAACCTGGTCAGCGTCTGGGCGCTGAACGCCTCCGTCACCAGGGCCACCCTGCGCCGCACGATCACCGACCCGCGCTTCGACGTCCCCGCCACCGCCGCGCGCTTCGGCGACCGGCTCTACCTCGTCAACGCCCGCTTCACCAGCCCGCAGACACCGCAGACGACGTTCACGGCGGTGGCCGTGGAGCGCTGAGCACGGCCGGGCCTCCGCCTGCCGCGGCTCAGGGGCGGCGGGCGAGCCAGGTGGTGCGGGTGGTGCTCACGCTCAGGTCGTTCCGGCGCGCGATGCCGTGCGGCCGGCTTTCGTCCAGCAGGGTGTCCAGGACGGCCAGGTCGTCCGCGTCGAGGACGTCGGTGGCGTGGGAACGCAGCCTGAGCAGGCAGATCCGGGCGTAGCGAGGCAGGGCCGGTCCGGCCTGGGTGCGGTCGAGGCGGATGTCGAAGGGGCGGCGCGCCTCGACCGTGAATCCGGCGTTCATCAGCTCGCCGGTCCAGTCCCGGGGCGGCCGGGTGTTCGTGACGGCGTGCAGGCGGCTCTCCAGGCCGGGCCGGCCGATACCGATGTCCTCGGGCAGGAAACGGGGGAAGAAGTCCATCTCGGTGACCGCGAGGAGCCCGCCCGGCCGCACCCGCTCGAACGCCTGGGCCAGCGTGCGGGCGGGGTCGGCCGCGTGGTGCAGGAACGCGGCGGCCCAGACCAGGTCGTACGGCCCGCCCGCACCGATCTCGTCCCAGGGCGCGTCGAGGTCCGCCTCCAGCGTCCGGATGCGGCCGGCAACGCCGTGTGCGGCGGCCTGCTTGTTCAGGCGATGCAGCATCTGCGCGGAGATGTCCACGGCCGTCACCCGGGCCGGGCCGAACCGGTGGGCGAGAGCGAGGCTGCCGGTGCCGGGGCCGCTGCCCAGATCCAGTATCCGGGCCGGGGCGGGGTCGGCGACCTCGGCGAGCCAGCCGGTCAGCCGCGTGAGGTAGGGCGCCAGGACTTCGGCGTCCGCTTCCAGCATCCGCGCCATCGCGATGTCGGAGCCGCTCGCCCGCCCGTGTCCGAGGTGACCGTGGGTGCCGTGGATGCCGTGGGGTGTGTTCATGCCTCGACGGTAGGGGGATCATTGCCGCTTCGTCATAGACTCTTGCCGATGGAGCAAGAAACGACTTTGGACGCAATCGTCAGGATGCGGATCAGGTCCCTGCGCAGGGCGCGCGGCTGGTCGCTGGACAACCTCGCCGAACGCGCGGGCATCAGCCCTTCCCAGCTCAGCCGCATCGAGACCGGTCACCGCCGCCTCAGCCTCGACCAGCTCACCGCCCTCTCCGGGGCACTGGGCAGGTCACTCGACCAGCTCGTCGAGTCACCCGACGACTCCGACGTCGTCATCCGTCCCGACCGTGACGACAGCCGCGGCCTGACCACCTGGCTGCTGAGCAAGGACGACGGCCCGCAGGGTCTGACCGTCGCCAAAATGCGCCTCACCGACCAGGCGGGCGACGTCGCCCCCGAGGACTTCGGTGTGCACCCCGGCAGGGACTGGTTCACCGTGCTGTCCGGCACCGTCGTCCTGTATCTCGGCGACCGCGTCCTCCGCGTCGAGGCCGGCCAGGCCGCCTCGTTCTCCACCATGACCCCGCACGCCCTGCGCGGCGACCGCGGCCCCGCCGAGATCCTGTGCATTCTCGACCACCACGGCGAACGCAGCCACCTCCGCACCTGAGCCGACCGCGGTAGCGCCCGCAGGGAGCGGAGAGTTACCGTCCGGTCACGTCACGTTCGCATCACAGGACGCCCATATCCCCTCCGGACCCGCGGCGCCTCCGTACGTTCGTCACCTCACATCCCATTCGCCACACTCGGGGGGACGACCATGAACCCGCTCCGCAAACCGGCCGCCGTCGCCATCATCGCCCTGGTCCTGGCCGCACTGCCGGCCACCGCCCTGGCCCACGACGGCGGCCACCCCTTCGAGAACTGCGCCGAGGCGTACGAGGCCGGATACGCGAACATCCAGAAGGGCGACGAGCACTACGGCGCCCACCTGGACCGCGACGGCGACGGCGTCGGCTGCGACAACCCCCCGGCGGACTTCGTCCCGGCGGACGACGAGGAAGCGGGCGTCGGCTCCGACTCCGGCTCCGCGCCACGGGACACCGACCTGGCCGCGACCGGCGGCGGCGACGCCACCCCGTACCTCGCGGCGGGCGCCGGCGCGGTCGTCCTCGCGGGCGGCGGCCTGCTGCTGGCGGCGAACAAACGACGCGGCCCGCGCCGGACCCAGCGCTAGGGCGAAACACGCTCCAGGGCCTGTACGGCGACGCGACATGGCGTGGCCATGCCTCAGCCATCCCCTTCCCCTAGATTGCGTGACCGCACGACCCCGCGGCCATCCGGCGGGCGGGCGGTCACGGCATCTCTGGAGTGAGAGTGGAACGTCGTACCCTTCTGCGTGCGGTCGCCCTCGGCGGCACCTCCGCCGCCCTGGGCGGCACCCTGTGGCGCGGCGCCGCGTTCGCCGCGCCGGCCCAGCCCGGCAGCGGCCCCTACGGCGCGCTCGGCGCGCCGGACTCGAACGGCCTCAGGCTCCCGTCGGGCTTCACCGGCCGGGTGATCGCCCGGTCCGGCCAGACGGTCGCCGGCACCTCGTACACCTGGCACAACGCCCCGGACGGCGGCGCCTGTTACGCCGACGGCACGGGCTGGATCTACGTCTCGAACTCGGAGGTCAACCCTTCCGGCGGCGCGAGCGCGGTGCGGTTCTCGTCCTCCGGGACGGTCACGTCGGCGTACCGCGTGCTCTCGGGCACCCGGCAGAACTGCGCGGGCGGCAAGACCCCGTGGAACACCTGGCTCTCCTGCGAGGAGGTCGACCGCGGCTACGTCTACGAGACCGACCCCTGGGGCACGAAGGCGGCCGTGCGCCGGGATGCCATGGGCCGCTTCAAGCACGAGGCGGCGGCGGCCGACCCGGTCCGCGGGGCCGTCTATCTGACGGAGGACGTCACCGACGGCTGCTTCTACCGTTTCCGGCCGGCGACCTGGGGCGATCTGTCGGCCGGCACGCTGGAGGTCATGGTCGCGTCCACCGCCACCAGCGGCCCGGTCACCTGGGCCAGGGTCCCCGACCCGACCGGCGCCACCGCCACCCGCAACCAGGTCTCCGGCGCCAAGCGCTTCAACGGCGGCGAGGGCTGCCACTACGCCGACGGCACCTGCTGGTTCACCACCAAGGGCGACAACCGCGTCTGGCAGTACAACGCCGCCGCCCAGACCATCGAACTGGCCTACGACGACTCCCTGGTGACCTCCGGTACGGCCCCGCTGACCGGCGTCGACAACGTCACCGGCTCCGCCTCCGGCGACCTGTTCGTCGCGGAGGACGGCGGCACCATGGAGATCTGCGTCATCACCCCGAGCGACGTCATCGCCCCCTTCCTCCGGCTCGACGGCCAGTCCGGCTCCGAGATCACCGGCCCGGCCTTCTCCCCCGACGGCACCCGGCTGTACTTCTCCAGCCAGCGGGGCACGAGCGGGAGTTCGTCGGGCGGGATCACGTACGAGGTGAAGGGCCCGTTCCGCTCCTGACCCGCTCCGGCGCCGGAACGGGTCTCAGGACACCCGCTCCGGCGCCGGACGGGCGTGATGACACGCACAGCGGCACCGCGGCAGCAACAGCACCGCCGCGGCCCCCGGCATCGACACGTCCGCCAACTGCCGGCAGTCCCCGTGCAGATCCTCGTACCCGGGCGTCCTCGCGAGCCCGCACTCGGCGGACAACCCGGCCTCGACGGACCGTGACTCGTGCGCCGCCACGACACCTCCCCCTCTCGTTCCGGGCATGGACCCGGCCGTGACCTATTCGCCGTGAGGGGGCGGGACGGATGCACCGGGTTCTTCCGGCCCGGACAACGGGGGCCGACGGCGGTCCCGCTCGGCCGACCTCATCCATCCGTGCTCGGATACCGCGGCGGGCTGGGCCGGCCATCGTGAGCGAGCGCAAGCCCTGCCGGACCGGCCTGTCCGACGAGCAGTGGGCGCCGGCACCTGGGGTCTCTATTCTTCTGATCGCCACGAGCCTGGTGCCACCGGACGAACCGCTCGGCCGGGTGGCCGCGCGAAGCCGACGCCGCGAAGCGCCGGGCCCCCGACCCGGGACGAATGAATCACGAATCCATCACATGACCTTCACAGCAACGGGCCCCGCCCTACCGTCGACCCCCTGACACACCATCCCAGGGGGGACACATGACCAGCCCGTACTACCCGCCTCCGCCGCCGTACGTCCCCGGCCCCCCGCCCGGGCCCAGGTGGGCGCGGAAGCGGTACGTCCTGCCCGCGCTCGGGCTGGCTCTGGTGCTGGGTGCCGGGATCGGCGCCGGGGGTGACGGCGGGAACGCGACCGGCGACGCCGAACCGGCCGCCGCCGCCCCGCGTCCGGCCGTCACCGTGACGGCCACGGCCACGGCGACCGCGACGGCGACCGAGACCCCGGAGCCCAGGCCCGCGGAGACGGTGACCGCCACGGCGACGGTGGAGGTGCGGGTCACGAAGACGGCGACGGCGACGGTGACCGAGGAGACGGCGCCCGACACCGGGAGCGGCGGCGGCAGCGGCGAGGGCGGCAGCGTCTACTACCAGAACTGCGACGCCGCCCGGGCGGCGGGCGCGGCTCCCGTGCACGCGGGCGATGCGGGGTACGGACGGCACTTGGACCGGGACGGTGACGGAGTGGGCTGCGAGTGACGCGGGCGGCGGGCAGGATGGCCGTATGACGCAGAACAGGATGGCCGTATGACGGAGAAGACGTGGGCGGGGACGGGCCGTCGGTGCGGGTCGTCCGGTTCCGTGCTGTCGCTGTGGTCCCAGGACTCCGTGCTGTCGGTCGGATCGGTGGGGTCCGTGCTGTCCGTGGGGTCGGTGGGGTCCGCCCTGTCGGTCGGCTCGATCGGCAGCGCCCTGTCGGTGGGCTCCCTCGGGAGCGCCCTGTCGCTGATCTCGACCGGCTCGTGGCTGAGCACGGGGTCGCTGTTCTCCGCCCGGTCGCGGTGGTCGGTCCTGTCCTGGCGCTCCTCCGGGGGCCTGCTGGCCGCCGGCGCGGTGGGCACGGCGGCCGGGGCCGCGCTCCTGCTGCTCAGGGCGGGGCGGGCCGGGCACGCGGGCCCGTCCTGACCCGCCGGCGTGCGGCGAGGGGCGGCGCCCCCGCACGGGTGCCGCCCCTCGCCGCGGTCCGGGGCCGCCGCCGACCGGTGAGGGTGGTCGGGTGACCGGCAACGGCCCCGGGGCCGTGGGGATCAGCGGTGGTCGCTGCCCTCGGCGCGGACCGCCGCGCGGCCTGCCTCCAGGCGGGCGACCGGGATGCGGAACGGGGAGCAGGAGACGTAGTCCAGGCCCACCTCGTGGAAGAAGTGGACGGACTCCGGGTCGCCGCCGTGCTCGCCGCAGACGCCGAGTTTGAGGTCGGGGCGGGTGGCGCGGCCGGCCCGGGCGGCGGCGGCGACCAGGGAGCCGACGCCGTCCCGGTCGATGGTCTCGAAGGGGCTGACGCCGAAGATGCCCTTCTCCAGGTAGGCGGTGAAGAAGGACGCCTCCACGTCGTCGCGGCTGAAGCCCCACACCGTCTGGGTGAGGTCGTTGGTGCCGAAGGAGAAGAACTCCGCCGCCTCGGCGAGCTGACCGGCGGTCAGCGCGGCGCGCGGCAGTTCGATCATCGTGCCGATCGACAGTTTCAGCTTCGTGCCGGTGGCCGCCTCGACCTCGGCGATGACCTGGGCGGCCTCGTCGCGGACGAGTTCCAGCTCCTGGACCGTGCCGACCAGCGGGATCATGATCTCCGCGCGCGGGTCGGCCTTGGCCGCCTTGCGCTCGGCCGCCGCCTGGGCGATCGCCCGTACCTGCATGGTGAACAGGCCGGGGATGACCAGCCCGAGCCGGACCCCGCGCAGGCCCAGCATCGGGTTCTGCTCGTGCAGGCGGTGGACGGCCTGGAGGAGGCGGAGTTCGTTCTCGTGCGGCTCCTGGCGGGACTCCGCGAGGGCCACCCGGACGGAGAGTTCCGTGATGTCGGGGAGGAACTCGTGCAGCGGCGGGTCGAGGAGGCGGACGGTGACCGGGAGGCCGTCCATCGCCTCGAAGAGTTCGACGAAGTCCCGCTTCTGGAGGGGGAGGAGTTCCTTCAGGGACTCCTCCCGGTCCGTCTCGGTGTCGGCCAGGATCAGGCGCTCCACCAGACCGCGCCGGTCGCCCAGGAACATGTGCTCGGTGCGGCACAGGCCGATGCCCTGCGCGCCGAAGCGGCGGGCGCGCAGCGCGTCCTCGGCGTTGTCGGCGTTGGCGCGCACCCGCAGCCGGCGTTTGCGGTCGGCGAAGGCCATCATCCGGTGGACGGCCTCGACCAGTTCGTCGGCGTCGTCGGCGCCCGGGTGCATCCGGCCCTCGAAGTACTCGACCACCGGGGACGGCACGACCGGTACCTCGCCGAGGTAGACCTTGCCGGAGGAGCCGTCGATGGAGACGATGTCGCCCTCCTCCACCACCTGTCCGCCGGGGACGGTCATCCGGCGGCGTTTGGTGTCGACCTCCAGCTCCTCCGCGCCGCAGACGCAGGTCTTGCCCATGCCGCGCGCGACCACGGCCGCGTGCGAGGTCTTGCCGCCGCGCGAGGTCAGGATGCCCTCGGCCGCGATCATGCCGTCGAGGTCGTCGGGGTTGGTCTCGCGGCGGATCAGGATGACCTTCTCACCGGAGCGGGACCACTTCACGGCCGTGTACGAGTCGAAGACCGCCTTGCCGACCGCCGCGCCCGGCGAGGCCGCGATGCCCCGGCCGGCCTGCGCCACCTTGGCCTCGTCGTCGAAGCGGGGGAACATGAGCTGGGCGAGCTGCGCGCCGTTGACCCGGGTGAGCGCCTCGGCCTCGTCGATCAGACCCTGGTCCACGAGCTGGGTCGCGATCCGGAAGGCCGCGCCCGCCGTGCGCTTGCCGACACGGGTCTGGAGCATCCAGAGCCGGCCGCGCTCGATGGTGAACTCGATGTCGCAGAGATCCTTGTAGTGGTTCTCCAGCGTCGCCATGATCTGCATGAGCCGGTCGTACGACTTCTTGTCGATCGACTCCAGCTCGGCGAGCGGGACCGTGTTGCGGATGCCCGCGACGACGTCCTCGCCCTGGGCGTTCTGCAGGTAGTCGCCGTAGACGCCCTGGTGGCCGGAGGCGGGGTCGCGGGTGAAGGCGACGCCGGTGCCGGAGTCGGGGCCCAGGTTGCCGAAGACCATGGTGCAGACGTTGACGGCGGTGCCCAGGTCGTGCGGGATGCGCTCCTGGCGGCGGTAGAGCTTGGCGCGGTCGGTGTTCCAGGAGTCGAAGACCGCGTGGATGGCGAGGTCCATCTGCTCGCGCGGGTCCTGCGGGAAGTCCCGGCCGGCCTCCTTCCGCACGATCTTCTTGAAGGTGGCGACCAGCTTCTTGAGGTCGGCGGCCTCCAGTTCGGTGTCGACCGTGACCTTCTTCGCCGCCTTCGCCTTCTCCAGCGCCTCCTCGAAGAGGTCGCCGTCGACGCCGAGGACGGTCTTGCCGAACATCTGGATCAGGCGGCGGTAGGAGTCCCAGGCGAACCGCTCGTCGCCGGCCTGGTCGGCGAGGCCCTTCACCGACTGGTCCGAGAGGCCGATGTTGAGGACCGTGTCCATCATGCCGGGCATGGAGAACTTGGCGCCGGAGCGGACCGAGACGAGGAGGGGGTTGTCGGGCCGGCCGAGCTTCTTGCCCATCTGTGCTTCCAGGGCGTCGAGGTGCGCACTCACCTCGTCACGCAGTGCCGCCGGCTCGTCGCCGCTGTCCAGGTAGACCTTGCAGGCCTCGGTGGTGATGGTGAAGCCGGGCGGGACCGGGAGGCCGAGGTTGGTCATCTCGGCGAGGTTGGCACCCTTGCCCCCGAGGAGGTCCTTGAGGTCCTTGTTGCCCTCGGTGAAGTCGTAGACGAACTTCACGTCCTCAACGCGGGTGCCGGGCTCGGCTCCCTGGAGATCTTTGTTTTCCGACACGGGTCTCGACTCCTCGAGGACGCGGTGGCTGCCCTGACGGCGAGGAATCTACCCAGATCAAAGGCTTCTGGGGAGGTCCACTTACGTGTCATGTGCCCGTAACCGTTCGTCCGCCAGGGGATCGAAAGTCAAGGGTTGGCAAGCACCGGACGAGCACCGCGTTCACCTCTTGAACGGAAGCACTCCCGGCACACGGCCACTCGCGCTCACATGAGCCGGTTTGCTCTCGCTTGAGTTCGATCGATGAACGATCAGAGGGTGGCACTGAGTGCCACCCCTTGGAGAAGTGCAGTCGATGTTCCACTGCTCATCTGAGCGCCGCCCCTATCAAGGGTGGCGAGAATCACGCCGCTCCGGGTGCCGGAATGTCACCATGCGGACGCCCGTTCGGGACGTTCTCTCAGCCGTCCCGGAACGGAAACGCACCCGTCACACGCCCATCGCGTGCAGCCGTTCCTCCACCCGGTCCGGCGCGTACAGGTGCTCCACCACCAGCGCTCCCGCCCCGATCAGCCCGGCCCGCTCACCGAGCCGCGAGGTGACCACCTCCAGGTGGGCGGTGGAACGCGGCAGGGCCCGCTGGTACAGCAACTCCCGCACGCCGGTGAGGAAGGGGGTTCCGGCCAGATCTCCGGCGATCATCAGAACACCGGGGTTGAGCAGGGTCACGACCGTCGCCAGCACGTCGCCGACCAGCCGCCCGGCCTCCCGGGCCAGCGCGACCGCCTCCGGGTGCCCGGCCGCGAGCAGTCCGCGCACGTCCGAGCCGGAAGCGGCCGGTACGCCGTCCTCGGCCAGCCGGCGCGCCACGGCCCCGCCGCTGGCGACCGCGGCCAGGCAGCCGTACGAGCCGCACCGGCACAGCGACCGGGCGCCCTCGGGAACGCGGATGTGGCCGATGTCCCCGGCGCCGCCGTCCGTCCCCCGGAAGATGGCGCCGTCCACCACGACCCCGGCACCGATGCCGGTCGACACCTTGACCAGCACGAACGCCGAGGCGTCCGGGTGCGAGGCGCGCTGCTCGGCGAAGGCCATGAGGTTGGCGTCGTTGTCCACGAGGACCGGCACGGGCCCGGCTCCGGTGTGCTCGGTGACGGACCTGGCGAGCCTGGACCGTATGTCGTAGCCGTCCCAGCCCGGCATGATCGGCGGCTGCACCACCCGGCCGCTCTCGCGGTCGACCGGCCCGGGCACCGCCAGGCCGATGCCGCACACCTCGTCGGCGCCGCGCCCCGCCTTCTCCAGCAACTGGGCGAACCACCCGCCCAGTTCGCCCAGTACGGCGTCGGGGCCGTCCTCGACGACCAGGATGCCGGTGCGTTCGGCGAGGATCTCGCCGGTCAGGGACAGGACGGCGGCGCGGGCGTGCCGGGTGTCCAGGTCGACGGCGAGGACGACGGCGTGGGCGTCGTCGAACTCCAGGGTGATGGACGGGCGTCCACCGAGCGGGGAGTCGACGGGACCACCGGCCCCCTCGCGCAGCCAGCCGGCCCGGAAGAGCCGGTCCAGGCGCTGGCCCACCGTGGCCCGGGACAGCCCGGTGGTCTGCTGCAGGGCGCCGCGCGTGGTGGCCCGCCCGCTGCGCACCAGTTCGAGCAGGTCGCCGGCGCTCGCCTGACCGCCGGCCCGGGTCGCGGTCCGGGTGGCGGTACGGGCGGTGCCGGCACCGGCGGCGGTTCTCCCGGTCACGCCGGTTCTGCCGGGGCGTTCCGTCATGCGCACCCCCTTGTGTTTCCCCACCCTGCATTACATAGTGGGTTATGCGTGTTAAGTAGACGTAACTCTACGGTAGCCGTCCGTCGTCCGGCCGGCCGGACGTCCTCGGGGGGACCTGAGTGGAGCTCGCGAACCGATCCGCCAACGCCCGTTCCACCGCCCACCTGGACCCCCTCCCGCGCCCGCGGCACCAGTATGGCGGGCCGCTCCCGCCCGGGGCGCGCCCGCGCGGCCCGCTCCGCGACGACGGCCGGATCACCGGCCGGGGCGTCCCGGGATTCCGGCCGAGGCGCCGGCCGTGACACCGACCGGGGTGCCGATCGCGACACCGGCCGAGGTGCCGACCGTTGTACCGCCCGAGGTGCCGGCCGTCGCACCGGCCGAGGGGCCGGCCGTCGCACCGACTGTGATACCGAGTACGGGAGGGGACGGGACATGACAAGACGACAGCATCTGCTGATGCGCGGCTCGACGTTCGCGGCCGTGGGGGACCGCGGGGACATCAGCGGGGTGGCGGACGGTGACACCCCGGACGGGCTGTTCGTGCGCGACGCCCGGCACTTGAGCCGGTGGCAGCTCACCGTCGACGGCTCCGTGCCGGAGACCCTCGCGCCCGTCGCGGGCGAGGACACCGCCCGCTGCGTGCTGGTGCCGCGCGGCGGGCGCCACGATCCGCCGGCGTACACGCTCTTCCGCGAACAGGCCGCCGGTGACGGCTCGTTCGTGGAGGCGCTGCGGATCACCAGCAACCGGCCGGGTCCGACCACGGTCCATCTCGCGGTCACGGCCGACGCCGACTTCGCCGACCAGTTCGAACTCCGCTCCGACCACCGCACCTACGCCAAACCCGGCGCGACCCGCACCCGTCAAGTACTGCCGCACGGCGTGGAGTTCGGCTACCGGCGCGGCGAATGGCACTCCCTGACGACGGTGACGTCCGAGCCGGCGCCGGACACCGTGGAGGAGACCGGGACCGGGGCCCGCCGCCTGGTGTGGGCCCTGGACCTCGCGCCGCACGGCACGGCGGAACTGCTGCTGCGGGTACTGGCCCGGCCGCACGGACACCGGCGGGCGGTGCGGGTGCCCCACTCCCCCGCCGCGGTCGGCGCCCGGTCGCTGGCCGAGGAGGCCGCGTTCGCGCGGGACGTGGCCTTCCCCACCGGATGGCCGGAGCTGGCCACCGCCTGCGCCCGGGGGCTCGCCGACCTGGCGGCGCTCCAGGTCCCGGCGACCGGCCCGGACGGCGAGGAACTGCGCGTCCCGGCGGGCGGCGCGCCCTGGTTCCTCACCCTGCTGGGCCGCGACGCCCTGCTGACCTCCCTGTTCACGCTGCCCTACCGGTCCGGCCCGGCCGCCGGCACCCTCGCCGCGCTCGCGGCGACCCAGGCCACCTCCCGGACCGTCCTCGGCGGGGACCCGGTGGCCCAGCCCGGCAAGATCGTGCACGAGGTGCGGCGCGGGGAGCTGGCCCACTTCGGGCAGGTGCCGTACGGGCGGTACTACGGCTCGGTCGACGCCACGCCGCTCTTCCTGGTGCTGCTCGGCGCGTACGTGGAGCGGACCGGGGACACGGTGACCGCGCACCGGCTCCAGCCGCACGCGCGGGCGGCGGTCGGCTGGATGCTGGACCACGGCGGGCTGACCTCGCGCGGCTACCTGGTCTACCGCGCCGACCGGGGCGGCCTCGCCAACCAGAACTGGAAGGACTCCCCCGGCGCGATCTGCTCCGCCGACGGTACCCGGCCGAGCGGTGCGGTGATGGCGGCGGGGGCGCAGGGGTACGCGTACGACGCGCTGCGCCGGACGGCGTGGCTGGCCCGGACGGTGTGGGCCGACGAGGTGTACGCGCAGTTGCTGGAGCAGGCCGCCGGGGATCTGCGCGACCGGTTCCAGCGGGACTTCTGGATGCCGGAGCACTCCTTTCCCGCGCTGGCCCTTGACGGCGAGGGGCGGCAGGTGGACGCGCTCGCCTCCGACGCGGGGCATCTGCTCTGGTCGGGGCTGCTGGACAAGGAGTACGGGGAACTGGTCGGGCGGCGGCTGCTGGAGCCGGACTTCTTCTCCGGGTGGGGGGTGCGGACGCTGGCCGCGGGGCAGCCGGCGTACCACCCGCTGTCGCGGCACCGGGGATCGGTGTGGCCGCACGACAACGCGATGATCGCGCTCGGGCTGGCCAGGTACGGGCTGCACGACGAGGCGCGGACGGTGGCGCACGGGCTGGTCGACGCGGCGGCGGCGGTGGGGCACCGGTTGCCGGAGGTGTGGGCGGGATACGGGCGGGAGAGCCATCCGGAGCCGGTGCCGTGCCCGCACGGGTGTGTGCGGGAGTCCCGGTCCGCGGCCGCGCCGCTGGCGTTGCTGACCGCGGTGGGTCTGGCGTAGGGCTTCGGGGGGGGACCGCGCACCGGTACCGCCCCGCGTCCCGGAACGGCCCTGGGGGCCGGTTGAACGCATGCCGGTGTCCGTCCGTAGGGGAGGGTGGCGGATCCGGGCCCCCACTCCGGATCCGCCGCACGAACGGGCTTCGTACGGAGGGACCCTCGGGTGCTTGTCTTCTCGCGCGCGCCGCGGCCGGCGCAGGCGGAAACGGATCGGCCGGACCACGCGGAAGAACCCCCCGCCCCCGCCCCCGCTCCCGTCCCCGCCTCCGCCCGCTCCCGCATCGCCGCCCGCCTCGGCCGTTGGCGTGGCCGGCGTGGCCGGCGTGGCTGGCGGGACCGGCGTCCCCGTGCGGCCCTCGCGCTGCGGTGGACGGGCACCGGTCTGGCCGCCGGTCTCGTCCTCGGGTCGCTGCTGCTGCCCAACAGCCTCGCCGCGCTGCACCCGGACCGTTTCGCCCGGCTGCCGGCGGAGGCGATCGTCGGGGCCGTGCTGCTGCTCGCCCTGCCGGGCCGGGCGCGGCGCGCGGTGGCCGCGGCGGCCGGTGCGGGCCTCGGCGTGCTGACCCTCCTGAACCTCCTGGACATGGGGTTCCGCGACTACCTCGGCCGGGGTTTCGACCTCGTCCTCGACTGGGAACTGCTCGACGACGCGCGGGCGTACGTCGCGGACTCGCTGGGCGGGGCCGCCGCCGCCGGGGCGCTGGTGGCGGCGTCGCTGCTGGCCCTCGGCGTACCCGTGCTCACCGCGCTCGCGGCGGTCCGGCTCGGTGAGGTGCTGGCCGCGCACCCGGCCCGCGCGCACCGGGGAACGCTGCTCGCCGCCGCCGTCTGGATCACCTGCTCGGCGCTGGGCCTGCAGACGTCCGGTCTGCCCGTCGCCTCCGACCGGGCCACCGGGGCGGTGCGGAGCCAGGTCCGCCGGGTGGCGGACACCCTGCGGGACGAGGCCGCGTTCGAGAAGGAGGCGAAGGCCGACACCTTCGGCGCCACCCCCGGCGCCGAGCTGGTGCCGGACCTGCGCGGCAAGGACGTGCTCTTCACCTTCGTCGAGAGCTACGGCCGCAGCGCCGTGGAGGACCCGGTGACCGCGCCCGGCGTCGAGCGGATGCTGGCCGGGAACACCGCGGCGCTGGCGAAGGCCGGGTTCCGGGCGAAGAGCGGCTGGCTGACCTCGGCGACGTACGGCGGCAGCAGTTGGCTCGGGCACTCCACGTTCCTGTCCGGACTGTGGGTCGACAACCAGCAGCGCTACCGCACGGTGACCTCCGGCGACCACCTCACCCTCACCAAGGCGTTCGGCAGGACCGGCGAGTGGGACACGGTCGGCATCATGCCGGGGGTGCGGAAGCGGTGGCCGGAGGCGGAGTTCCACGGCCTGGACAGGGTCTACGACGCGTCCGAACTCGGCTACCGGGGGCCGAAGTTCAGTTGGTCGACGATGCCGGACCAGTACGCCCTGGAGGCGTTCCAGCGTCTGGCGCACGGCCGGAAGCGGGACCGGCCGCTGGTCGCGGAGATCATCCTGACCTCCAGTCACCAGCCCTGGGCACCGGTGCCGGAGCTGGTCGACTGGGACGAGCTGGGCGACGGCCGGATCTTCGGCCCGGTCGAGGAGGCGGGCGAGAGGGCGGCCGACGTCATCGCCGACTCCACCAGGTCCCGGCGGGCGTACGGGAGGTCCGTCCAGTACTCGGTGACCAGCCTCACCCAGTGGCTGGAGCGCTACGGCACCGAGGACACCGTCCTGGTCTTCCTCGGCGACCACCAGCCCATCGCCCGGGTCAGCGGCGACGACGCCGGCCGGGACGTGCCGGTGTCGGTCGTGGCGAAGGACCCCGCGGTGCTGGAGAAGATCGCCGGCTGGGGGTGGACGGACGGCCTGCGGCCCGCGCACGACGCCCCGGTGTGGCCGATGAGCGACTTCCGCGACCGCTTCCTGACGGCCTACGGATCGACCCCGCACCCCTCGGAGAAGAACTGAGGCCGCGGGCCCGCGGTCAGCCGCCGGACGTGTCCAGTTCCGCTTCCTCGCCGATGCCCGCGCAGTCGTACGGGTCCTTCAGCCAGCCGTCCGGGAGGACCACGCGGTTGTTGCCGGAGGTGCGGCCGCGGGGGCCGTCGGCGCCGGTGGGCCAGGGCTGGTCGAGGTTCAGCTCGTCCAGGCCGGTGCGGAGGTCGGCCAGCGACGAGGTGACGGCGAGGCGCTTGCGCAGTTCGGAGCCGACCGCGAAGCCCTTCAGGTACCAGGCGACGTGCTTGCGGAAGTCGATGACGCCGCGGGCCTCGTCACCGATCCACTCGCCGAGCAGGGTGGCGTGCCGGACCATGGCGTCGGCGACCTCACGGAGCGTGGGCTGTACGCGGTCCTCCGGTCGGCCCTCGAAGGCGGCCACCAGGTCCGCGAAGAGCCAGGGCCGGCCCAGGCAGCCGCGGCCCACGACCACGCCGTCGCAGCCGGTCTCGCGGACCATCCGCAGCGCGTCCTCGGCCGACCAGATGTCGCCGTTGCCGAGCACCGGGATCTCCGGGACGTGCTCCTTCAGGCGGGCGATGGCCTCCCAGTCGGCGGTGCCGCCGTAGTGCTGGGCGGTCGTCCGGCCGTGCAGGGCGACCGCCGTCACACCCTCCTCGACGGCGATCCGGCCGGCGTCGAGGTAGGTGAGGTGGTCGTCGTCGATGCCCTTGCGCATCTTGATGGTGACGGGCAGGTCACCGGCGCCGCTGACGGCCTCCCGCAGGATCGCGCGGAGCAGGTTCCGCTTGAACGGCAGCGCGGAGCCGCCGCCCTTGCGGGTCACCTTCGGCACCGGGCAGCCGAAGTTCAGGTCGATGTGGTCGGCGAGATCCTCGTCCACGATCATGCGGACGGCCTTGCCGACGGTGGCCGGGTCCACGCCGTAGAGCTGGATCGAGCGCGGCTTCTCGGTCGCGTCGAAGTGGATGAGCTGCATGGTCTTCTCGTTGCGCTCGACCAGCGCCCGAGTGGTGATCATCTCGCTGACGAAGAGGCCCTTGCCGCCGCTGAACTCACGGCACAGGGTCCGGAAGGGCGCGTTGGTGATCCCCGCCATGGGGGCGAGGACGACGGGCGGCTGCACCGTGTGCGGTCCGACGCGCAGCGTCGTCGGGGTCATCGTGGGCGTGGACATTGCTCCATTGTCCCGCACCGCGGCGAGTGCCCGGCCGCGCCCCGGATCATGAACGTGCATAAGTCATTAGTTAGTCGCACTATCGAAATGGGCGTACGATGGCGGCCATGCCCGAGCTGAGCCACCGCCGACGGCTGCTCGTGCTCGCGATCTGCTGCATGAGCCTGCTGATCGTGAGCATCGACAACACCGTCCTCAACGTCGCCCTGCCCGCCATGCAGCGGGACCTGCACGCCGACACCGCCGGTCTCCAGTGGGCGGTCGACGCCTACACCCTGGTACTGGCCGCGCTGCTGATGCTGGCGGGGTCCACCGCCGACCGGATCGGCCGCAAGCGGGTCTTCATGGCGGGCCTGGTGATCTTCACCCTCGGGTCGGTGCTGTGCTCCCTCGCGCCGGATCTGTCCTCGCTGATCGCCTTCCGGATGGTGCAGGCGGTGGGCGGTTCGATGCTCAACCCGGTCGCCATGTCGATCATCACCAACACCTTTACCGACCCGCGCGAACGGGCCCGCGCGATCGGCGTCTGGGGGGCCGTCGTCGGCATCTCCATGGCCGCCGGTCCGCTGGTCGGCGGCGTACTGGTGGACTCGGTCGGCTGGCGCGCGATCTTCTGGGTCAACCTGCCGGTCGGCCTGGCCGCCCTGCTGCTCACCCTCCGGTTCGTCCCCGAGTCCCGCGCGCCCAAGGCGCGCCGCCCGGACCCGCTGGGCCAGGTGCTGGTGATCGCGCTCTTCGGCTCCCTGACGTACGCGATCATCGAGGCGCCCGCCGCCGGGCTGCTGAGCGTGCTCCCGTACGCCGCGCTCGCGCTGGTCGCGCTGACCGGCCTGCTGATCTACGAGCCGCGCCGCGCCGAGCCCCTCATCGATCTGCGGTTCTTCCGCTCGGCGCCGTTCAGCGGGGCCACCCTGATCGCGATCGCCGCGTTCGCCTCGCTGGGCGGTTTCCTCTTCCTGTCGACCCTGTACCTGCAGAACGTGCGCGGGCTCAGCGCGCTGCACGCGGGTCTGTGGATGCTGCCGATGGCGATACCCACCTTCCTGTGCGCGCCGCTCTCCGGCCGGCTGGTCGGCAGCCGGGGGCCGCGGCTCCCGCTGCTGATCGCGGGCGGCGCGATGACGGTGAGCGGGGTGCTGTTCGCCGCCTTCGAGGCGGAGACGTCGAACGTCACCCTGTTCCTCGGGTACGTGCTCTTCGGCATCGGCTTCGGCTTCGTCAACGCGCCCATCACCAACACCGCGGTCTCCGGCATGCCCCGCGCTCAGGCCGGGGTGGCCGCCGCCGTCGCCTCCACCAGCCGCCAGCTCGGCCAGACCCTCGGCGTCGCGGTGATCGGCGCGGTGCTGGCCGCGGGCGTGGGCGCCTCCTCGTACCGCGGCACGTTCGTCTCCGCCGCGCGTCCCGGCTGGTGGATCCTGGCCGGGTGCGGGCTGACGGTCCTCGTCCTGGGCGCCCTGACCACGGGCGCGTGGGCCCGCCGGTCGGCGGAACGCGCGGCGCGGCGACTGGAGTCGCGGGAGGTGCGGGAGGCGGCGCGGGTCATCACGTAGCCCTCCGGGCGGGCGGCCGGGGAGACCGGTGCGGGCTCACGTCGGTACGTGGCGATGTCGGCCTTCCGTCGGTACGGGGTGACGTCGGCCTTCCGTCTGTACGTGGTGACGTCGGCCTTACGCCGGTACGGCGACCTCGGCCTTACGCCAGTACGTGGGGATCTCAGTACGGCAGGGCCGGCAGTCGGGCCGCCGCCTTCGGCCAGTGGCCGGCGACCGTCTCCTCGATCCTGGGCAGCGCGCGCTGGCCGAGCAGGGCGGCGACGATGGCCGCGGCCACCCCGGCCCAGGCGAGGGGGCCGAGGGGTGTGCAGCCGAAGAGGGTGCTGGCGACCGGCGTCTGGACCAGGGCGACCAGCGCGGCGGCGGAGCCCAGTGACGTGAGCTGCACCAGGCGGCTGCCGCGCCGGTCGGCGAGGGTCTGGGCGAGCTGGGTGCCGACCACCGCGCACAGGGCCATCGTGGTGGAGCGGCGGCCGGTGCCGGGCGTGAAGCGGCCGAGGAGCCAGGCGGCGGTGGCGCCCAGCGCGGTGGTCAGGGCCCGGTGCCGGATCTGCCGCAGCAGCGGCTCGCCCAGGATCGCCGTACCGAGGGGCGCGCTCGCGTCGCGTTCCGCCGCCTCGGCGTCGCCCGTCGGCGTGACCGCGACCGCCATCGCCGGGAACAGGTCGGTGAACAGGTTCACCAGCAGCATCTGCCGGGTCGACAGGGGTGCCGCGCCGCCGAGGACGGTACCGAGGATGCCGAAGCCGACCTCGCCCGCGTTGCCGCCGATCAGGATGGCGATGGCGTCCGCGACGCTGTGCCACAGGGCCCGGCCCTCGCGCACCGCCTCCACCAGGACCAGCAGGTCGTCGCCGGTCACCACCAGGTCGGCGGCGTTGCGGGCGGCGGCCGAGCCGCGGGCGTTGATGCCCACGCCGATGTCGGCGGCGCGGATCGCGGCGGCGTCGTTGGCGCCGTCGCCCACCATCCCGACGACCCGTCCGGCGTCCCGGAGCGACTCGATGACCTGGAGTTTCTGCTCGGGCGCGACCCGGGCGACCACGTCGGCGTCGCGCAGCATCCGGGACCGGGCGGAGCGGTCCACGGCGGCCAGTTCGTCGCCGGTGACCACGACCGTCTCCTCGGGCCAGCCCAGTTCGGCGGCGATGGCGCGGGCGGTCCCCGGATGGTCACCGGTCAGCACCACCGGCCGTACACCCGCCTCGCGCAGCCCCCGTACCAGCGCCGGGGACGTCTCGCGGGCCACGTCGGAGAGGCCGAGCAGCCCGGAGAAGCGCAGGTCCAGTCGGTCCAGGGGGCGTTCGAGGAGGGCCGTCGGGTCCTCGCCGGCGGCCAGCGGGCGGTGCGCGACCGCGAGGATGCGCAGTCCGGCGGCGGCCAGGTCGTGGGCGGTGTCCAGCGCGTGGGCCGGCATCCCGTGGCAGGCGGGGAGCACGGTCTCCGGGGCGCCCTTGACCACGAGGACGAGCGGGCCCCCTGCCGCACCGGACCGCGCGGCCGGTCCAGCGGAGGCCGACCCGGGGACGGCCGACCCGGGGACGGCCGACCCGACCGCGGCCGCGTAGCCGCGCGAGGTCTCGAAGGGCAGCCCCTCGGTCTGCCGCCAGCCCGGGTCGTCCCCGGCGGCGGCCAGGACCGCCTCGTCGGTGGCGTGCCGGGGCCGGGTGGTGTCGCCGTCGGGCCGGGGGCAGGCGCGGGCCGCGACCCGTACCGCCTCGGCGGCCTCCGGCGCGTCCGCGCGGTGCACGGTGCCGTCGGGTCCCGCCACCCGCACCAGCCGCAGCCGGTTCTCGGTGAGCGTGCCGGTCTTGTCGAAGCAGATGGTGTCCATGCGGCCCAGCGCCTCCAGGGTGCGCGGGGTGCGCACCAGGACCCCGCGCCGGCCGAGCCGCCGGGCCGCCGCGAGCTGCGCGACCGTCGCCACCAGCGGCAGCCCCTCGGGCACGGCGGCCACCGCCACCGACACCCCGCCGCTGACCGCCTGCCGGATCGGCGTCCCGCGCAGCAGCGACAGGCCGGTCACCGCGGCCCCGCCGGCCAGGGTCAGCGGCAGCGCCTTGCGGGTGAGGTCCTGGAGGCGGGCCTGCACTCCGGCGGCCGACGGGGTGCGCGCGGCCAGCGACACCGCGCGGGCCGCCTCCGTACGCTCCCCGGTGTCCACGACGACGGCCCGGGCCCGTCCGGCGACCACGGTGGTGCCCTCGAAGACCATGCAGTGCCGCTCGGCCATGGGGGCGTGCGGGGTCGCCGCGACCGCCTTGCCGACCGGCAGCGACTCGCCGGTCAGCGCCGACTCGTCGACCTCCAGGCCGTCCTCCCAGAGCAGCCGGGCGTCGGCGGGCACCACGTCGTCGGTGTCGAGCGCGATGACGTCGCCCGGGTGCAGCCGGGTGGCGTCCACCACCCGGGCCGCGTCCGACCCGCCGGGCTCCTCCTCGTCGCTGAGCCGGGCCTTCTGCTTCTGCTGGGCGAGCAGGCCCTCCAGCGCCCGTTCCGCCCGCAGCCGCTGCAACCCGCCGACCAGCGCGTTCAGGTCCAGCGCGCCGACGACCAGCAGGGCGTCCACGACCGAGCCGAGGATCGCCTCGGCGGCCGAACCGACGGCGAGCACCGGGGTCAGCGGGTCGTCCAGCTCGTGCCGTACGGCCCCGGCGAGCCGCACCGTCCAGGTCAGGGGCGCCAGCGCGGGCGTCCGCGCCGCCTGCCCGGCCGCCGCCCGCACCCGCCCGGTCAGCCGTTCCACCGCCGACGGTGCCGGCTCCCGCTGCCGCTCCAGCCGCTCCCGTACGTCGGCCGGCTCCAGTGTGTGCCAGGCCACCCGGGGCCGGGGGCGGGGCGCGCGGGCCGCGGCCACGGTGAGGGCGGCGCGGGCGCCGGAGAACAGGGCCGCCGCCGCGCCCGCGTCGACCGGGGCGTGCCGCAGACCGGGCAGCAGCGGCGCACCCCGCCGGCTGCGGGCCTCGCCCACGGCCACCAGCAGCCCGGACAGCGCGGCCCCGGAACGGGCGAGCACCTGGGAGCGGCGGCCGACCCCGCGGGCCGCGGGCACCGCCCGCAGCAGCCGCCACACATCGGCCAGGCCGTGCGGGGCGAGGACGTCCGCGCCCCAGGCCACCGGGGCGTCCCCGTCGGCGAGCGCGACGGCGACGTCCCCGGCGAGCAGCCCCGCCACCTCCGCGTCCCCGCCGGGACGCGGCCGTACGACGGTGATGACGCCGCCCTCCTCGCGCAGCGCCTCCACCACCGCCCGCAACGGCCGCCCGGCGTCGACGACCTGGTCCGCGAGGCCGGTGAAGTCGGCCAGCGCCGGGTCCTCCACCATGACCACCCGCAGCCCGGCGCGGCGCGCCGCGTCCAGCACGTGCTCGGTCCACGGGTCGGCGCCCTCACCGGGCCGCCGCAGCGCGCTGGGATGCAGTACGACCGCGGCGGCCGGCTCCAGTTGCCGCAGCCGCTCGGGGTCGCGCACCAGCACGCCCTCGCGCGACAGCGCGGCGCTGAGGACGGCGTGGAAGGCGGCGGGACCGTAACGGGCGGCCTTGGGCGAGCCCGCGAGCACCGCCTCGGCGGCCTCCCCCAGGTCGTGTTTGACGAGAAGGGCGGCCACCGCGCCCGCGACGCTGCCGGCGGAGGCGTGGGCGGCGTACTCCTGGGCCGGGGTGGGGCGCGGCGGCGGGCGCTGCGCACCGCCGGCGGGCAGGCTCTCCCGGTCCGGGGCGCAGAGCCGGTCGTGGACCACCTCGAACGCGGTCCCCCGGGCCACCGCCTCCGTCAACTGGCAGGCGCGCAGCGCCCCGTCGAGGACCAGCGAGGCCGGGCTCTGTCCGGCGCCGTGCACAGCGGCGTTGGCGACCGCCAGCGTCACGTCCATCCGGGCGGTGCCGAGCCGCTCGCGCAGCCAGGCCCGGAAGCCGGGATTCTCGCGCAGCAGCGTCGCCACGGCGGTGATCAGGCGGGGCGCGGGCGGCAGCCGCCGCGCGGAGGCGGTGAGCGCGGCGGCGACACCCAGCGCGTCGGCCGCGAGCGCGAGTGCGGCGACCCGCACGGAGGTCGGGTCGCCGGGGTGGGACAACTCCTCCACGAGGTCGTCGGCGTCGTCCTCGGCGGCCCCGCGGGTCAGCCCGTGCCGCTCGGCCAGGGCGGTGGCCCGGTCCACCACGCGGTCGGTGAGCGCGTCCTCGGTCGCGGTGACCACCAGCCGGGCCAGTCCGGTGTCCCAGTAGGCGAGCGCCACGTCCGGGTGCTCGACCAGCGCCAGGGCCACCCGCCGGGCCACCTGCTCGACGCCGCCCGCCCGGCGCACCCGCTCCGGCGCGGCCGGCCGCAGCACGAGGTGGACGCGGCGGCCCGCCCGCCAGTCGTCGCCACCGCCCGGCAGCGCGGCCCGCGCC
>NZ_BAABIG010000038.1:0-91263 GCF_039542605.1 Streptomyces ziwulingensis | reverse complement strand
CCGAGCCCGAGCCCGCCGAGCCCGAGCCCGCCGAGCCCGGGTCGGGCGCCCCGTCCGGCCCCACGCCGCCGCCGGGCCCGCCCGCCACGCCCTCCCGCCGTCTCTTCGTCTCCCGGGTGGTCGCCGGCGCCGCCGCGGCGGCCGCGGCCGGCACGGTCGGCTACGGCACGTACGGCGTGCTGAGCGGCCCGAAGGTGAAGCGGGTGACCGTGCCGCTGGCCAAGCTGCCCCGCGCGGCGCACGGCTTCCGTATCGCCGTGGTCAGCGACATCCACCTCGGCCCGGTCCTCGGCCGGGGTTTCGCGCAGCGGGTCGTCGACACCGTCAACGGCACCCAGCCCGACCTGATCGCGGTCGTCGGCGACCTCGTGGACGGCAGTGTGAAGGACCTGGGCCCGGCGGCGGCCCCGCTCGCCCAGCTCCGGGCCCGGCACGGCGCGTACTTCGTCACCGGCAACCACGAGTACTTCTCCGGCGCCGAGCAGTGGGTCGCCGAGGTGCGCCGCCTCGGCCTGCGCCCCCTGGAGAACGCCCGCACCGAACTGCCCCACTTCGACCTCGCCGGCGTCAACGACATCTCGGGCGAGGACGAGGGCCAGGGCCCCGACTACGCGCGCGCCCTCGGTGACCGGGACCGCGCCCGCGCGTGCGTGCTCCTCGCCCACCAGCCGGTGCAGATCCACGACGCCGTCGAGCACGGCGTCGACCTCCAGCTCTCCGGTCACACCCACGGCGGCCAGCTCTGGCCCGGCAACTTCATCGCCGGCGCCGCCAACCCCACCCTCGCGGGCCTGGAGCGCTACGGCGACACCCAGCTCTACGTGAGCCGGGGCGCGGGCGCCTGGGGGCCGCCCACCCGCGTGGGGGCGCCCTCGGACGTCACGGTGATCGAACTGGCCTCACGGGAGGCGTGAGGGGGCCGCAGGGGGGCGTGCGGGGCCGCAAGGAGGTGTACGGGGCCGCAGGGAGGCGTACGGCGGGCCCCCGGCGGCCGTCAGCGGCCTTCCCCGGGCTCCTCCGNCCGGGCTCCTCCGGGCCCCCGGCACCCTGGCCCCCGGCACCCTGGCCCCCGGAACCCTGGCCCCCGGAACCCTGGCCCCCGGCGTCGGGGACCGCGGCCGCCGTCCGTTTCGCCTTCGCCGGGTCCGGCAGCGCGTGCGTCATCCCCGGCAGGAAGTCCGTGAACAGCTCGTGCACCTCGCGCACCAGCGGGCGCAGCACCCGGAACCGGGCGAGGGAGACACCCCGCGCGGTGAGCCGGGCGCCCCGCTCGGCGAGCCGGTAGCTGCGCGCGCGCCCCGGCGTCCGGTCGAAGACCCAGTACAGGACGAGTCCCATCTGGGAGAGCCACATCAGCTCCGGGAGGATGTCCCGCAGTTCCTCGGGCACCTTGGTCCTCGCACCCGCGAGCACCGCGCGGTGGACGCTGATGGCCTCCACGCGCGCGTGCTCCGACTCCGGGGAGAACGGGCTGAGCGGGCTGTCCGGGTCGGCGGCGTTCTTGAAGAACTGCACCGCGAACTCGTGGTACGGCGTCGCGATGTCCAGCCACACCTTCAGCACGCCCGCCAGCCGGGCCTCCAGGTCGCTCTCCCGGGCCAGGACCTCGCGGACCGCCACCTGGTGCTCGGTGGCGATCCGGTCGTAGAACCCCTGGATCAGGTGTTCCTTGCCGGCGAAGTAGTAGTAGGCGTTGCCGACGGAGACCCCGGCCTCCTGGGCGATGGCCCGCATGGTGGTCCGGTCGTAGCCGCGTTCCTGGAAGAGCCGCATGGCGGTCTCCAGGATCAGGGCGCGGGTCTGCTCGGACTTGCTGAGGGGGGCTCCGTCGCCGGGGCCGTCGTTCTTCGCGGGCACAGTGGCAGAGCCTAACCAGTGGCGCAGGTGCCGTCGGCACAGCCGGGGCGGCCGGTGTACCGCCACCCGGGACCCGGCTCGTACACCCACCCGTCGCGAAGGCGGTGGCCGTCGCCGCCCCACCGGCGGTCCTGGCGCCACTTGGCGGCGGCCAGGACGGCGCCCCGGGCCAGTGCGGCCCCGGCGGGCGTGGCGAGCCGGTGGGCGAGCGGGCGGTGCTCGCGCAGCGCCCACAGGACGACGATCCAGGCGGCGGCGCCCCGGTAGACCTGCCCGGCGTCGCCGACGGCGGTGACCTCGTCGAGGGTGGCGCCGTGGTCGAGGTCCGGGTGGCGCCGCCGGGCCTCGTCCGACCCGGCCGGGACCAGGTCCAGCGGTACCAGTTGGCGCTGGCGCAGCAGCCAGTCCCGTACGTGGGCGCACAGGCCGCACTCGGCGTCGTAGAGGACGGTGAGCCGGCGCACCGGGGCGGCGGCCGGCTCCGTCCGGGCGGGAGCCATCGGTTCAGGCCCCGGCCGCCGGGGCGGTCCAGCCCTGCGGCCCGACCGGCGGCAGTTGCTCGCGCTCCATCAGGCCGCGCCGCCGGATCTTGCTGAGGACGTACACGTTGCCCAGGTGCATCACGCCGAGCACCAGCAGCACGACGCCCAGCTTGGTCGACAGCGCCTCGAAGATCCCGCGGGCGTCGGTGATGGTCTCGTCGCCGCTCAGGTAGAGGGCGACGAAGCCGAGGTTGACCAGGTAGAAGCCGACCACCAGCAGGTGGTTGACGGCGTCGGCGAGCTTCTCGTCGCCGTGCAGCACATCGGCGAGGAAGACCCGGCCGTTGCGGCTGAGCGTGCGGGCCACCCAGACGGTCAGCCCGATGCTGACGGCCAGGTAGATGACGTAGGCGATGACGGTGCGATCCATGCCCCACCCCTTCTTGAACGCGTTCAAAACGCTGACGGGACAGACTCTAGACCCGTTTTTGAACGTGTTCAACCAGAAGTGGTCCCGAGGGGGCGCGGACGGGGTGTGGGGCGCGTCACGGGCGGCGCCCGAGCTGCGGACGCTTGGTGTAGTCGGTGAGGCCGGTGACGTTGCCCCAGGGGTCGGCGAACTCCACCGTCCAGCCGGTGACCGCCTTGAAGGGACCGTCCAGCGTCGCGATCCCGGCCTCCGTCAGCACCCCGGCGGCGGCCCGCGCGTCCGGCACCTCCAGCCATACCCGCGGCGAGGGCCACGGCGGCGTCCGGTGCCCGAGCCCGTCCTCGTACCGCAGCAGCAGGCCCGGCGTCTCCCCGCCGACCCGCAGCAGCGCGATCCCGGCCTCGTCGAA
Source organism: Streptomyces ziwulingensis (assembly GCF_039542605.1). Taxonomy (NCBI): domain Bacteria; kingdom Bacillati; phylum Actinomycetota; class Actinomycetes; order Kitasatosporales; family Streptomycetaceae; genus Streptomyces; species Streptomyces ziwulingensis. Next base: position 88,085 of record NZ_BAABIG010000038.1, on the reverse strand, counting down.
CCGGAGGCCCACGGTGAAGCCGGCCCGTTCGTAGAACTCCACCGCCTCGGCGAGATCCCCGACCGGCAGCAGCACGTTGTCGAATCCGAGCAGTTCGTACGACTCGTTGTCTGACATAACGTCAGATTAGGTGTGCAAGGGTGCTGTTTCGCTCAGGCCGGCGGCATGGCGGCGACGCGGTCACCCGTTGGGGCGGACCGCGCCGGACGGCCGCCCCCGGGAACCGACTTCTCTTTGTCCGCCGAGTCCTGCAATATGACCGGCAGTTCCCCATCCCCAGGAGTGACACCACCGTGAGTGAGCAGCCGCAGAAGCCGTCCCAGCCGCCGGGTTACGGCTACCCGCCCCAGGATGCCGTCGCGGCGGGCCAGGCGGGCCCCTACGGCTACCCGCAGGGCGACCCGCAGCAGCCCGGCCAGCAGCAGCCCCCCGGCGGCTACCAGGCCCCCGGCGGCTACCAGGCCCCCGGTTACCAAGCCCCCGGCTACCAGGCTCCCGGCTACCAGGCCCCTGGTTACCCGCCCCCCGGCTACCAGCAGGCGCCCGGCTTCCCGCCCGACCCGGGCGCGCCCTACGGGTACGACCCCTTCGGGCGCCCGTACTCCGACAAGTCGAAGATAGTCGCCGGGATACTCCAGCTCTTCCTCGGCTCCCTCGGCATCGGCCGCTTCTACACCGGCTCGGTCGGCATCGGCGTCGCCCAGCTCCTCACCTGCGGCGGCCTGGGCTTCTGGGCGCTGATCGACGGCATCATGTACCTGGTCAGCAACGACCGCACGGACGCCCAGGGGCGGATCCTGCGTGGCTGACCCGGCCCCGGCCCCGGTCCCGACCCCGGTGTCCGCCGCGCCCCCGGGAGGCCGCCCGTGGCGGCACCCCGCGGCGGCACCCCTGGCGGTGCTCGCCGCGGGCGCGGCGGGTGCCGGGTACCTGTGGGGCACCGACCCGCACGAGAGCGGCCATCTCCTGCCCGCGTGCCCGTTCCGGTTCGTCACGGGGCTGCTCTGCCCGGCCTGCGGCGGCACCCGCATGGTCCACGACCTGATGCACGGTCACCTCGGCGCGGCCTGGCTGGACAACCGCGCGCTGCTGCTCGCCGCGCCGTTCGCGCTGGCGCTGTGGGCCCGCTGGACGGTCGAGGGGCTGCGTGGGCGTGTCTGGCGGCCGCGGCTCGCTCCCGCGTCCCAGGTGCTCATCCTGCTGACGGCGGTGGCCTGGGCGGTGCTGCGCAACCTCGTCTGAGGTGCGGCTAAACCTCCCATCAGGTGCGTAAAACCCGTGAGTTGATCACGGAATGGGAACGTTAGTTCGTGCCTACTCCCGCTGGTCCCGTCCGTCTCCGTATTCTCCGTACGCGCAGGGGGGACGTCCGCGGCACCGACGCGGATCGTTTGCGCGCGAGCGGTGTGCGACGAGAGAGACGCCTCCCTGGGCCGGCCGGGCGCTTCGCCCGGCCCGTTCATCTCATTCCAGGAGCACCTCCATGACCGTCCCCGTCGACTCCGCCGCACCCTTCGGCCACGACCCCAAGGGCCGTCCGTACTCGGACAAGTCGAAGATCGTCGCCGGCCTGCTGCAGATCTTCCTCGGCACGCTCGGCATCGGCCGCTTCTACGTCGGCTCGGTGGGCGTGGGCGTCGCCCAGCTCCTGACCTGCGGTGGCGTGGGCGTCTGGGCGCTGATCGACGGCATCCTCTTCCTCACCAGCAGCGACCGCACCGACAAGCAGGGCCGCGTGCTGCGCGGCTGACCCGTGGCGGGCCCCGGCCCTCCGCACGCCGAAGGGCCCCGATCGGATGATCGGGGCCCTTCGGCGTACGCCCTTCGCGTTCCGGGCGGGTCAGAAGCGGCGCGTGATCAGCGCCCGCTTCACCTCGGCGATCGCCTTGGTGACCTCGATACCGCGCGGGCAGGCGTCCGTGCAGTTGAAGGTCGTACGGCAGCGCCAGACGCCGTCGCGGTCGTTCAGGATCTCCAGCCGCTGCTCACCGGCCTCGTCGCGGGAGTCGAAGATGAAGCGGTGGGCGTTGACGATGGCCGCCGGGCCGAAGTACTGCCCGTCGTTCCAGAACACCGGGCACGAGGACGTGCAGGCCGCGCAGAGGATGCACTTCGTCGTGTCGTCGAACCGCTCGCGGTCCTCGGCCGTCTGCAGCCGCTCACGCGTCGGCTCGTTGGTGTCCTTCGTGATCAGGAAGGGCATCACGTCCCGGTACGCCTGGAAGAACGGGTCCATGTCGACGACCAGGTCCTTCAGGACCGTCAGGCCCTTTATGGCCTCGACCGTGATCGGCTTCTCGGGGTTGATGTCCTTGATCAGCGTCTTGCAGGCCAGCCGGTTCTTGCCGTTGATCCGCATGGCGTCCGAGCCGCAGATGCCGTGCGCGCAGGAACGGCGGAAGGTCAGCGTGCCGTCCTGCTCCCACTTGATCTTGTGCAGCCCGTCGAGGACGCGCTCCTTGGGGTCGAGGTCGAGCTGGAAGTCCTCCCAGGTCGCCTCGGCCGACACCTCCGGGTTGAAGCGGCGCACCCGGAAGGTGACGGTGATGTAGGGGGAGTCGGCGAACCCGGGCTCGGGGGCCGCGTCCGCCTTGTCCAGAACTGGGGTAGCCATCAGTACTTACGCTCCATCGGCTGGTAGCGGGTCTGGACGACCGGCTTGTAGTCGAGACGGATGGACTCGGTGCCGTCGTCGCCGACCTCGCGGTACGCCATGGTGTGACGCATGAAGTTGATGTCGTCGCGGTGGGGGTAGTCCTCGCGGTAGTGACCGCCGCGCGACTCCTTGCGGGCGAGCGCGGAGACCGCCATGACCTCGGCCAGGTCGAGCAGGTTGCCCAGCTCCACGGCCTCCAGCAGGTCGGTGTTGAACCGCTTGCCCTTGTCCTGGATCGCCACGTTCCGGTACCGCGCGCGCAGCTCGCCGATCTTCTCGACCGCCGTCTTGATCGTCTGCTCGGTGCGGAACACCATGACGTTGGCGTCCATGGTCTCCTGCAGCTCGCTTCGCAGCTCCGCCACCCGCTCGTTGCCGGTGGAGGTGCGCAGCCGCTCGATCTGCGCGACGACCTGGGCCTCCGGGGCCTCGGGCAGCTCGACGTAGTCCGTCGTGTGCGCGTACCGGGCGGCGGCGATGCCGGCCCGGCGGCCGAAGACGTTGATGTCCAGCAGCGAGTTGGTGCCCAGGCGGTTGGCGCCGTGCACCGAGACGCAGGCGACCTCGCCGGCCGCGTACAGGCCCGGGACGACGGTGGTGTTGTCGATGAGGACCTCACCCTCGACGTTGGTCGGGATGCCGCCCATCGCGTAGTGCGCGGTGGGCTGGATCGGGATCGGGTCCGTGTAGGGCTCGATGCCGAGGTAGGTCCGCGCGAACTCCGTGATGTCCGGGAGCTTGGCGTCGAGCTGCTCCGGCGGGAGGTGGGTGAGGTCGAGGTAGACGTGGTCGCCCTCGGGGCCGCAGCCGCGGCCCTCCCGGATCTCCGTGTAGATGGAGCGCGAGACGACGTCGCGGGAGGCGAGGTCCTTCATGACCGGCGCGTACTTCTCCATGAAGCGCTCGCCGTCCTTGTTGCGCAGGATGCCGCCCTCACCGCGGGCGCCCTCCGTCAGCAGGATGCCCATGCGCCAGATGCCGGTCGGGTGGAACTGGAAGAACTCCATGTCCTCCAGCGGCAGCCCGCGCCGGTAGACGGCCGCCTGGCCGTCGCCGGTCAGCGTGTGCGCGTTCGACGTCACCTTGAAGAACTTGCCGGTGCCGCCGGAGGCGTAGATCACGGACTTCGCCTGGAAGACGTGGATCTCGCCGGTGGCCAGCTCGTACGCCACCACGCCGGACGACCGCTTCACGCCGTCGACCTCGGTGATGAGCTGGTCCAGGACGTAGAACTCGTTGAAGAACTCCACGCCCTCCTTGACGCAGTTCTGGTACAGCGTCTGGAGGATCATGTGGCCGGTGCGGTCGGCCGCGTAACAGGACCGGCGGACCGGGGCCTCGCCGTGGTTGCGGCTGTGACCGCCGAAGCGGCGCTGGTCGATGGTGCCGTCCGGCGTCCGGTTGAACGGCAGGCCCATCTTCTCCAGGTCGAGGACCGAGTCGATGGCCTCCTTCGCCAGGATCTCGGCGGCGTCCTGGTCGACCAGGTAGTCACCGCCCTTGACCGTGTCGAAGGTGTGCCACTCCCAGTTGTCCTCCTCCACGTTGGCGAGCGCGGCGGCCATGCCGCCCTGCGCGGCGCCCGTGTGGGAGCGGGTGGGGTAGAGCTTCGTCAGGACGGCCGTGCGGCTGCGCTTGGTCGCCTCGATGGCGGCCCGCATACCGGCGCCACCGGCGCCGACGATGACGGTGTCGTACTTGTGTACCTTCATGAAATTCGCAGCCCCGTGCCTAGCGGATGTTCGGGTCGAAGGTGAAGATCACCAGCGTGCCCAGCAGAATGGTGAACACCGTGGCGGTGTACAGCAGGCCCTTGAGCCACAGGCGCGTGTTCGGGCGCTCCGCGTAGTCGTTGATGACCGTGCGCAGACCGTTGGCGCCGTGCAGCATCGCGAGCCACAGCATCAGCAGGTCCCAGACCTGCCAGAACGGCGAGGCCCAGCGGCCCGCCACGAAGGCGAAGCCGATCTTGGAGACGCCGCCGTCCAGGACGAGCTGGATGAGCAGGTGGCCGAGGACCAGGACGACCAGCACCACGCCGGACAGGCGCATGAAGAGCCAGCCGTACATCTCGAAGTTGCCCCGGGTGGACCGGGGGGTCTTCCTGGTGCGCCGGCGCGGGGCCTCGATCAGCGGCGCCGGGTGGTCGGCCGAGTAGACGGACGCGCCCTCGACGGGGCCGATGCCGGCGGAGGCGGATTCAGCGGTGGCGGTGTTTTTCGACATGCTGCGCGTCAGCTCCCGAACAGTTCACGGGCGGCGTGGCCGAGAACGGGGTAGAGCGCCCCGATCATCAGCACGACCCACACGACGACGACGGACCAGAGCATCTGCTTCTGGTAGCGAGCGCCCTTGATCCAGAAGTCGACGGCGATGACGCGCAGACCGTTCAGCGCGTGGAACAGGATGGCGGCGACGAGGCCGTACTCCAGCAGCGCGACGATCGGCGACTTGTAGGTGGCCACGACGGTGTCGTAGGCCTCGGGGGAGACACGCACGAGGGCGGTGTCCAGCACGTGTACGAACAGGAAGAAGAAGATGAGGACGCCGGTGACTCGATGAGCCACCCAGGACCACATTCCTTCCCGGCCGCGGTACAGCGTTCCAGCCGGCACGGAAGTTTCCTCCGAAAGCGGGGATTGGGGCCGCGCCGGCTTCTCTGTCGGTCGGGCCCGGCCGGGTACGGTCCACCGGCCCCCAGCATCGTAGCGATGCGGCGGCGCAGGGCTTACGTCGGGCCTACCGGTGTGAACGAAGTGGCACGCAACGGAGTATCCGGTGGCCCCGACAGCGGGGGGCTTGTCTCTTATGTCGGCTGCGGGCCGCCGGAGACCGGTCGCGCCCGCGCGGCGGAGTCGCGCATGTCACAGCCCCGCGCCCCGCAGGCGGCTCAGCCGCCCGCTCGCCAGGCGCCGGAGTTCGTCGGCCGCCACCACGCGCTCCTCCTCGGGATCGTTGGTCAACCGTGACCGGATCTCGGAGAGGACGTGGTCCAGGGCTTCGGCCGCGGGTACCTGGTCGAGACAGATGACGAACACGTGTCCGAACCGGGACTCGTAGGCGGCGTGGGCCGCCCGCAGCGCCGTGTGGGCGGCCGAGTACGTGTCCTCGGGGAGGGCGGGCAGCGCCTCCGCCCGCAACGCCTCCGTCAGATCCTCGGGCGTCAGGTCGTACGACGCCTCGTCCGCGGCCGCGAGCAGGGTGGCGAGGTCCGGATAGGGCCGGTGGGCGGCCAGGCGGTGGGCCCAGCGGGTGCTGTGCAGGCAGGTGAGGAGGGTGCGGACGGCCTCCTCGGTGGACTGGGCGTGGAAATAATCCAGTGTGGTCGGGGTGGCACGGGTTTGCGCCGGCACGGGTATGGCGACTCGGCCGGAGAGATCGGGAAGGCGGTGCGCAGACAGCGTGGGTCCTCGTGGGCGTCACAGGTACGTCGGCAGGGGATTCTGTGAGAGCTGTGACGTCACGTTATCGAGTGAGGCCATGACATGTCTGAGCGATGTCTGAATTTCACCCGAACGAGAGAGTTTCAGAACATGTGGTGGAGAGAGGTCGTCGCCACCGGCCCTAGGTTGGCGTGGTGAGCCAGCACAGGCGCCGCAAGCCGGCGCACAGGACCAGACAGCGGGCGGTGGTCGTCGGCGTGGCGGTCGTCGCGCTCGGCGCGGGAGTGGGCGTATGGGCCTCCACCGGCGACGGCGGGGACCGGGGCGGAGCCGCCGGGTCCTCCGACGGGGTCTCCGCGGCCCCCGCGGCGACGAGTCCCTCGCCCAGCCGCAGCTACCCGCTTTCCAGCGGGCCGCGCACCATACCCGCGGTGCGGGACCACACCCCCGCACGCGGACCGGGCTGGAAACCCGCGAGCGGCCACCGCCTCGTCGTCTCCGACGCCGCCCTCGCCGACGAGGGCAGGCTGACCGCCCGGGAGCTGGGGCTGACCTACGCCGGCCGCAAGGACGACCAGCGGGCCGGGGACGTCCGGCTGGAGACCACGGCCTCCGAGGGCGCGGACGCCGAGTCGTACACCATGACCGTGCGCGACGGGCGGGTCACCGTCAGTGGACCGTCCCAGACGGGTGTCTTCTACGGCACCCGCACGCTCAAACAGGCGGTGCGGGCGGACGGCGCGGCACCGGAGGGGGTCGTGCGGGACGCGCCGGCCAAGGAGCGGCGCGGGTTCATGCTGGACATCGCGCGCAAGCACTACTCGGCCGGCTGGATCGAGGACCGCATACGCGAGATCGGCGACCTGAAGTACAACGAACTCGGTCTGCACTTCTCCGACGACCAGGGTTTCCGGATCGAGTCCTCCTCGCACCCGGAGATCGTCTCCGCCGACCACCTCACCAAGGCGCAGGTCAAGAAGATCGTCGCGCTGGCGAACGAGCGGCACCTCACCGTCGTCCCGGAGATCGACTCGCCCGGCCACCTCGGCGCCGTGATCGCGGCCCACCCCGACCTCCAGCTCCGCAACGCGCAGGGCACCGCGACCAAGGGCGCCGTCGACATCTCCAAGCCGGCCGCCGGCGAGATCGTCGACGACCTGATCGACGAGTACGCGGACGTCTTCCCCGGCGGCCAGTGGCACCTGGGCGGCGACGAGTACCAGGCGCTGACCGTGTCCGACCCGGCCGCCTCCTACCCGCAGCTCGCCGCCGCCGCCCGCGACAAGTACGGCTCCGGCGCCACCGTCGAGGACCTCACCACCGGCTGGACCAACGACCGGGCCGCCACCGTCCAGCAAAACGACCGCACCCCGCGCGCCTGGAACGACGGCTTCTTCCGGGACACCTCGGTCGAGCCCGCGGACAGCATCGAGGTCGCCTACTGGACCGGCAAGGAGATCGGCGCCCGGCCGCCGGCCGAGTACCTCGCCGAGGGCCGCGACGTCATCAACTACAACGACGAGTTCCTCTACTACGTGCTCGGGCAGCCGCAGACCTTCGTCTACCCGACCGGCGAGCGGATCTACGAGCAGTGGACGCCACGCGTGGTGCGCGGCACCGAACCCGTCGACGCCGAGTACGACGACCAGATACTCGGCGGCGTCTTCGCCGTCTGGGGCGACATCCCGGGCGCCCAGACCGAGGCGCAGGTGGCGACCGGCATCCGGCTGCCGCTCGCGGCGACCGTCCAGAAACTGTGGGACTCCGGTGAACCCGGACTGTCCTGGACGGAGTTCCGCACCCTGGCGAACCGGCTGGACTGACCGGAGACGTCCGGCCGGGCACCGCGCGTGCGGCGGGACCCGGCCGGAGGTGTAGCGACGCGGCTACGGCGTCAGCGTCTGGCCGAGCCGGCCGTCGACCGGCGTGCCCAGCACGGACCTGCTGTACAGCACGGAGTCGGCGTAACCGAGGCCGGTGCTGTTGCTCGGCAGGTGCAGCAGGACCCCGTCCGTGCCGTCCTCGCCGTCGGCGCCGAAGGTCAGGTCGGCCCGTCCGTACCCGGACAGGTCGGACAGGGAGACCGCGGCGCCGAGCCGGTCGCCGGACTCGGTGGAGCCGGGGACGGCGGCGGTGTCCTGCGAGACGGCGACCGACCCGGTGCCGGTGAGACCGGTGGAGGCGCCCTTGAACAGCAGCGCGTCACCGGCGTCGGCGCGGCCCGCCGAGGACCGGGTGAGGTCCTCGCCGGGGGCGCCGGCGAGGGCGTCCGCGTAGCCGTCGGCGTTGTAGTCGCCGACCGCGACCGAGGTGCCGAGGGCGTCGCCGGACTCGTTGCCGCCGGGGACGGAGGCCGTGTCCTGGTGGATGACCTTCATCCCGGTCGTGGTGAACCCGGCCGAGGTGCCGAGCACCATGGTGACCTGGCCGCCCGACTTGCCGCCGGACTCCTTGGCCACCGGCTGGCCGATGACGAGGTCGTCGTACCCGTTGCCGTTGATGTCGCCGGCCGCGACGGACCGGCCGCCCTTGACGGAGAGGACGCCGGCCTTGGTCAGGCCGGCGGCCGAGCCCGCGAAGCGGACCACGCGGCCGGTGCCGGCGGTGTCGCGGTAGTTGAGGGCGACGTCCGCGTAGCCGTCCCGGTTGAAGTCGCCGGTGGCCGCGTCCAGGTGGGCGACCGCGCCCGTGGCGGCGGTGAGGGTGCCGTACTTCGGGGTGCCACCGGTGTGGCGGACGTTCCAGTTGCCGCCCCGGCCGGTGCCGGCCGAGAAGACGTCGGCCTTGCCGTTGCCGTCGAAGTCGCCGACGGCCACGGCGGAGCCGAGCTTCGCGCCGGCCGCGGTCACCCCGGCCGTGGTGTAGGAGAAACCGGTGGTGAGCGCCGGGCCGTACATGACCGCCACCTGGCCGCGGTCGGCGTTGCCACTGGTGTCGTCCTCGCCGGGACTGCCGATCGCGAGGTCGGCGTACCCGTCGCCGTTGACGTCGCCCCAGGCGGTGGCGGTACCGAAGGCGTCACCGGCCTCGGAGGTGCCGGGGACGCCCTCGCTGTTCTGGGTGAGGGTCAGCTTCGCCGAGGTCCGCGGGCCGTCGACACCGCCCGGGACCACCCGCACACCGTTGGCCTTGGGAACGCCCACGACCAGGTCGGAGACGCCGTCACGGTCGCGGTCCGAGGTGGGCAGGGCGTGCGAGATGCCCGGGGTCTTCGCGAGCGCCGCGATCCGGGAGAGCTTGGGGTAGAGGTTCTTGCCCGGGCAGAGGGTGGCGTTGGTGTCGCGGTGGCCGAAGACCCGCGGCAGGGTGACCGAGGCGCCCTTCTCGACCAGGTTGCCGTCCTGGCCCTTGGCGCTGCCGGAGGTCAGCGTGACCTTGCCGGTCGGGTCGATGCCGTACATCCCGAACTTCCACGCCACGACCCGCGCGATCGAGTCCAGCGCGGCCCGGCTCGGCTTGGCCGACTCGAAGTTGCCGAGGTAGGAGATGCCGAGGGTGTCGGTGTTGAAGCCGACGTCGTGGGCGCCGGTCACCGGGAGGTCCATGCCGCCGCTGCGGCCCTCGAAGATCTGGCCGCACCGGTCGACGACGAAGTTGTAGCCGAGGTCGTAGTAGCCGCGGGCGAAGTGCTCCTGCTGGATGGAACGCATCCGGGCCCGGGACTGCGCGCAGGAGAGCTTGTTGTCGCTGTCCATGCCGGTGTGGTGGACGACGGCGGCCTTGATCGCGGTGCCGTAGGCCGGGGTGCCGTCGTAGTCGGTGGAGGCGCCCCACTCGGCCTGGGTGATGACCGGCGGCCGGACGACCGTGGACGGCCGGGGCGCGGGGACGGTGGGGGTGGGGGTGGGGGAGGCCGTGCCGGTCGGGGTATCGGTGGGTGTGCCGGTGGCCGTCTCGGTGGCGGTCCCGGTGGCGGTCGGGGTGGCCGATCCGGTACTGGATTCGGTGGCGGCCGGCGAGTCCGTCGCCGCGGCGGACTCCGTCGCCGGTGACTCGGTGACCGGCGTCTCGCCCGCCGGTGCCGTGGTCTGCTCCGCGTGGGCGGCCGGTTCGGCGGCGTCCTCGGGGTCCGTGCCCGGGTCCAGCAGCCTGATGTCCATGCCGGCCGGCTGGCCGCCGGCCTCGGTGCCGGCCGCGGTGACGACGCGCACCTCGATGCCGTCGGCGTCACCCGTCCACAGCGAGCCCGTCCCCCCGCGCGCGGCGGCCCGCTCGCCCTCGGCGCCGTCGGCCTGGTTCGGCTCGGTGTCCAGCTCCCGCCACCCCGACCACTCGCCGCTCTCCAGGTCCCGGGTACGCACCTCGGGCGTCCCCTTGGCCTTGGCGTCGGGGTCGTTCCAGGTCAGCAGGACCGCGCTGAAACGGCTGGTGTCCCGGCGCTCCAGCCCCTTGCGGCCGCCGCCGGCGCTCCGCAGCTTCACCGTGCGCACGGACGGCTCGCGCTCCGCGCCCTGTGCGCCGGCCGGCGCCGACGGTTCCGCCGTGGCGTACGTGACGACGCCCGCGGCGCTCAGCGCGACCGCCCCGGTCGTCAGCCAGACGCGTTTTCGCAGACTCAGCGGTCTGTACGCACGGCTCCCGCGCGATCTCGACTTACCCATCCCGATGTCCCACCCCTGTGAAGAGAGCCCGCCGCGAAGCGGGCAACTCGGTCTTCTCGTCCTTCTCGTCCGACACTTGACGCGCAGGTGTCACTCCGTACAGCGCGCGTCTCCCCCAAAACATCACGCCGGTGACACGTCTGTGAAGCCCGGACGCTGCTGACCCGGTACACATGGGCGACGACCGGGGCTGTCGGGCGTCAGAATGACCGGCACGGAGGGGGAAATCGAATAGGTCGCGATGTGTCTAAGTGGACTTAGACGCATTCCGTCGTAGTCGACATGCTGGAGAGTGTGTGAGGAAGAGTCTGCCGACCAAGCCGGACGACGTGATCGACCGGGACCGGGAGTGGGATCTCCTCGCGGAGTTCCTCACCGATCCGGACCCGGCGATGCGGCTCGGCATCGTGTCGGGGCGACGGCGACACGGGAAGTCGTACCTTCTGCGGGCTCTGTCCGAGCAGGTCGGCGGTCTGTACGTCACCGCGGTCCGGGAAGAGGGGCGGCTGCCCGCGATCCAACGGTTCAGCGACGCGGTCGCCACGCACGCCGGTCTCAGGCCGGGCAGTCTGCGTCTGACCGACTGGCGTGACGTGTTGTCCAACGCCCTTGATGTGACCGCCCGTTCGTCGCGCCCGCTTCTGGTGATCGACGAATTGCCGTACCTGCTCCAGCACTCGCCCGAGATCCCAGGGCTGTTGCAACAGCTCTACGACGAGCGTCAGCGAGGTGCCCGGCCCGGTGCCGGGCCGGGACCGCGGCTGATCCTGTGCGGCTCGGCGATGAGCGTCATGCATGAGCCGCTCTCCGGCACCAAGCCGCTGAGGGGGCGTGCCGTGGTCGATCTGCGGCTCGGTGCGTTCGACTACCGGGAGAGCCGGGCCTTATGGCAGATCGCCGACCCGCTGACCGCGCTGAAGGTGCACGCGGTCCTGGGCGGAGCCCCCGGCTACCGGCCGGTGGCTGCCCGGCCGCATCCTGACGACGGCTTCGACACCTGGCTCAGCCGGACGCTGCTCGACCCGGGGCGGGCGGTGTACTCGCGTACCGAGACCGAGTACCTGCTGCGCGAGGACCCGAGGATCACGCAACACACGCTGTACTACGACACGCTCACCGCGATCGCGAACGGCGCCACCACGCCCAGCAAGATCGGTGCCGCTCTCGAACGTCCGCGCAACGCCGTCGCCCACCCTCTCGGAGTCCTGGAATCCACTGGCTACATCCGACGGGAACAGGACATCCTCCGCTCCAGGCACCCCGTCATCACCCTCGCCGACCCCGTCATCCGCTTCAACCAGCTCATCACCCTCCCGCAGGCCGCCGCCGTGGAGCAGGGTTTCGCCGAACAGGTGTGGCGGCAGGCCGCTCCGACCTTCAACTCAAAGATCCTCGGGCCGCACTTCGAGGATTTGGCCCGCGACTTCACCCGCCGTTACGCGCACGCCCTGCTCCCGGGCGGGCTGCCCGGGCCGGTCGGCACCACCGAGGTCGCCGATCAGGCCGCCCGGACCAAGCACGAGGTCGATGTCATCGCCCTGGCCGCCGGCGAGCGCCCGCAAGGTCCCCGCGCGAGGATCGCACTACTGGGCGAGGCCAAGGCGACCGCCGCCCGCCGTGGGACCGGTGACCTGGAGCGCCTGGAACACATCCGTGCCCTGCTCGCGGATCAGGGGTACGACACCGCGGCCACCACGTTGGCCCTGTACTCCCTGCACGGCTTCTACCCCGACCTGGTGGACCTCGCCGACCGACGGGACGACGTCCTCCTGGTCGATCTGCCCACCCTCTACGGCGACTGACAAGCGCGGCTCCACACCTCCGTCGACGGCTGAACGGTCGTCGCGGGGCCCCGTGAAGCATCAGGTCACAGCAGGTGGAGCCGAGGCGACGGCCGGGGCCGCCACCCCCCACAGGAGTGGCCCCGGCCGTCGCGCGGCACGGGTCGCGTGGCGGCCCGTATCTCCTTCAGCGCCGGGCCCGCGTTTTGTGTCACACCTGCCCGCGTCACGGGTTAGTTGCATCTTGTACGGCCAGTCGTGCGGCCATGGACGGCGCGAGGTTTCACGACGTAACGTGCCTTTCGCGCCGGAGTGCGGCGGGTGCTGCCCCCGCACCGACCTTGCGGTGGAACACCGCAGCCGATCGAAGAGAGTCAGGCGCAAAGAGAGGCGCGCGCGGTGCTGGGGGACGACGCGGAGCTGACCGCCGCGGTGCGCGCGGCGCAGGACGGGGACGAGACCGCGTTCCGGACTGTGTACCGCGCGGTGCACCCGCGGCTGCTCGGGTATGTGCGGACGCTGGTCGGCGAGTCCGACGCCGAGGACGTGGCCTCCGAGGCGTGGCTGCAGATAGCCCGGGATCTGGCGCGCTTCGACGGCGACGCGGACCGCTTCCGCGGCTGGGCCGCCCGCATAGCCCGCAACCGCGCCCTGGACCACCTCCGGATGCGCGGGCGCCGGCCCGCGACAGGCGGCGACGAGACGGAACTCGCCGCCCGGCCCGCGGCCTCCGACACCGCGGTCGAGGCCATGGAGGCGCTCGCCACCAGCACCACCCTCTCCCTGATCGCCCGTCTTCCGCAGGACCAGGCCGAGGCCGTCGTCCTGCGGGTGGTGGTGGGCCTCGACGCCAAGACCGCCGCCGAGACACTGGGCAAGCGGCCCGGCGCCGTCCGCACCGCGGCGCACCGGGGCCTGAAGCGCCTGGCCGAACTGCTCGGCGCCGATCCGGAATCGGCCGACGGCGTCCGCGCGCTGCCGGCCCAGCGAGAACCGAACGACGCTCCGGTGACGTCCGCGACTGTGACGCATACGCGCCCGCGAACGCAGAAAGACATGTGATGGCCGACGAGCAGGGCAGGTGGCTGGACCGCGAGACGGCGGAACGTCTGCTGCGGGGAGAGCCGCTGGAGGCGGTCGACCCCGCGGCCGCAGCCCGCGCCGAACGGCTCGCCGCCTCGCTCGCGGCGCTGACCGCGTCGGCCGCGCCACCGCCGCCGACCAGCGGGGAACTGCCGGGCGAGGCCGCCGCGCTGGCCGCTTTCCGCACGGCCCGCGCCGAGCGCGCCGACGCCCCGGCCGACACGTGGGCGGCCTCTGGCCGGGAGGCCCCGGGCCGGGCCTGCGACGCCGTACTGGTCCTCATCGGCGGACGTGACGGGCGCGGCGACGAGGCCGGCCGGCCGCGCCGCCGGGGTCCGCTGCGCCTGGGCCTGGCCGCCGCGCTGGCCGTCGGCATGGTCGGCGGCGTCGCGGTCGCGACCGGAAACGGAGTGCTGCCGGCGCCGTTCGACGGCGGTGCGCCCGACCCCACCTCCTCCGTCTCGGCCGCCGCGACCCCTGGCCGGCCCCGGCCGTCGGTCCCGCCGCGGGTGGTCCCCACGGACCGGTCCCCGGCCGGTGGCACCGCGTCCGCCCCGGCCGGCCGAGCCCCGGCCGGCCGGGGCTCGGCCGGGGACGGCACCGGCGAGTCCGGGGACGTGGGCCGCGAGTCCGGGAACGTGGGCCGCGAGCCCGGCGCGGACGCCGAGGAGCCCGCGGCCGGCACCGGGGACCGGGGCCACGACTTCGCCCCGGACTGCCGGGACGTGCGCGCGGGCCAGGAACTCGACGGCGCCCGCAGGCGCGCCCTCAGGGACGCGGCCGGCGGTTCCGCACGGGTCCGGGCGTACTGCGCGCACCTCCTCGCCGACGCCGGGAAGAGCGCCGACTCCCGCGAGGGCGGCCCGAGGGGCTCCGGCTCCCCGGGCCGGGGCGGGGACGAGGACCGGGACGGCGGCGGCAAGGGCGACGACGGCGACAGAGGACCGACCCGGAAGGCGACGCTCAAGAGCGCCGGTGACGACGCCGGCGGTGCGGAGGACGAGGGCCGGTACGGCAGGGGCGGTGGAGGCCGTGGAGGCGGCGGGGATGGTGGAGGCGGTCGGGACGGTCGGGACGGTGGGGGCGGGCACGGGCCGGAGCGGGGGCGTGACTCCCATGGGGACCGCCCGCGCCACGGACGCGGCCCCGATCACGCTCACGACTCCGGCGCCGCGGCCCACCCCCGCACCGGCGGCACGTCCCGGACCCACCGCACCGCCCGTCCGTACGCCTCCTCCTCGCCCTCAGCGACAAGGCTCTGACCAGCGCTTTCCGGCGCCTTTCCGGGTGGGTGTGACACTCTCGGCCGCCGCGGCGCAGTGATAAGTGAGCCGACTGGTCATCGGCTTCGCACCGAGCCGGGGTTCCCCCCGTACTCACGGCTCGTGCACCTCGGCGCGGGCGGGACACGTTCCCCCGGTCCCGTCCGCGCCCCTCACCGGTAGACGACCACCTTGTCGCCGTCGCGCACCTCGGCGTAGAGCTGGGCGATCGCCGCCTCGTCCCGCACGTTCACGCAGCCGTGCGAGCCGCCGGCGTAGCCGCGGGCCGCGAAGTCCGACGAGAAGTGCACGGCCTGCCCGCCGCTGAAGAACATCGCGTACGGCATCGCCGAGTCGTAGAGCGTCGACACATGGTGGCGGGACTTCCAGTAGACCTCGAACACGCCCTCCCTGGTGGGGGTGGGCTGCGAGCCGAAGCGGACCGCCATCGTCGACACCGTCCGTCCGTCGATCATCCAGCGCAGGGTCCGGCTCGTCTTGCTGACGCACAGGACCCGGCCGGTCAGGCACCGCGGGTCGGGCGCGGCGGCCGGCTGACCGCCCATCAGGTAGAGGTCCCACTGGCCGGGCTCGCGCGTCATCCCACGCAGCCGCTCCCAGGTGACCGTGTCGGTGCGGCCGGTGCGGGGCAGGCCGCGCTTGCCCTGGAAGCCGCGGACCGCACGCTCGGTCAGTTCGTCGTACGTCCCGGTGGGCCCGTCGAAGAGCCACTCGATCTGACGCAGCCGGGCCTGGAGTTCCCGGACGTTCTCGCCGGTGGCGCCGGGGCCCATCAGGACGGCGGGCGCCGGTGCGGGGGGTGCGGCGCGCGGTCTGTCGTCCGAGGGGCGGGGGCTGTCGTCGGCCGCCGGGGTGCGCGTCGCGGCGGCCTCGCCCGGACGCTCGACGCGCACCGGCGGCACCTGCCCCGGTCCGCCGCCGGTGGTCTCCACCTTGCAGCCCGCCACGGCGGCCAGCGCCAGCACGGCGACCAACGCCCCGACCGCACCCGTACCCGTACGCCTGCCCGTACCCGTACGCCGATCTGTGCCTGTGCCTGTGCCTCTGCCTGTGCCCGTTCCCCTGCCACGCATCGCGCCCCGGGTCCTCTCCTCGAACGCTTCTCGGCCGCCCCAGACGCCCCCGACGTCACCCCCAGACGTTTCCCCCGAACGACGGCTCGTGAACGGCGCGCGGGCCACCGCGGTGCGGCGCGGCGCCGGAGACCACGGCGGAAAACACGGAAGCGACGTGTCGTACGCCCGTGCGACACTCCTTTCATGTTCGGCGTCATCGACCTCCCCACCTACCTCGCGGGCCTGCTGCTCATCATCCTTCTCCCTGGTCCCAACTCGCTGTACGTCCTCTCCGTCGCCGCCCGGCGCGGGGTGCGTGCCGGGTACCGGGGCGCCGCCGGCGTCTGGTGCGGGGACGCCGTGCTGATGACGCTCTCCGCGGCCGGCGTCGCCTCCCTGCTCCAGGCCAACGCCGTGCTGTTCGGAATCGTGAAGTACGCCGGCGCCGGTTATCTGACCTGGCTGGCGATCGGGATGATGCGGGCCGCCCTGGGGCTGTGGCGGACACGGCGGGAGCAGACCGCCGCCGAGGCACCGGACGCCGCCCGGGACACCGAGGAGCGGCCGTTCCGCCGGGCCCTGGTGGTCAGCCTCTTCAACCCGAAGGCGATCCTCTTCTTCGTCGCCTTCTTCGTGCAGTTCGTCGACCCCGGTTACGCCTACCCCGCCCTGTCCTTCGTGGTCCTCGGCGTCTTCGCGCAGCTCTTCAGCGTCGTCTACCTGAGCGCCCTGATATTCAGCGGCACCAAGCTGGCCGCCGCCTTCCGCCGCCGTAAACGCCTCTCCGCGGGGGCCACGACCGCCGCCGGCGCCCTCTTCCTGGGCTTCGCCGCGAAGCTGACGCTGGCGAGCACCTAGGTAGTGATCAATACAGCCCTTGGGCCGCCCGTGTCCTGGCCGGGGCGGGGCCCAGGCCGACGCGTGCCAGGTAGGCCGGGAGGCCGGCCGTCTCCGGGCCGCCGGCCCACCCGACGTATCCGTCCGGCCGGACCAGGAAGAGACCCGGCCCGTACGCGGCGGGGGCCGGACCCCGTACCACCCGTATCACCCCTACCACCCGCACCGGCTCCGGTGTCACCGGTGCCTCCGCGGCCAGGGCGAGCAGCGTCCAGTGCGGGCCCCGGAAGGCGTCGAAGAGGCGTACGTCCGCCACCGTCGCGCCGGAGGCGCGGTCGCCCGCGCGCAGCGGGCCGGCGGCCGGACGGGTCTCGTGGGTGAGGGACGACTCCCGGTGGCCGAGGCCCAGTTGTGAGGTCGCCATGCCCCGGCGCGCCTCGCCGCGGTGGACGCCGGCGGAGAGACCGAGGACGTCCGCGGCGATCGCGGCGGCCACCGAGGGCCGCCGAAAGCCGGCTACGGCAGCGACTGCGGCGTCGCCGCCTCCCGCGTGGACGGGGCCGGGGTCGTCCGGGGCCGGGACAGGGCCGCCCGCAGCCGCGGGGTCAGCGGCTTCTCGACCAGCCGGTGCATCAGCCACGCCAGCAGCAGCATCGCCGCCACCGTCAGCGCGAACGTCCCGGCCGCCGGCACGCCCAGCTCCCGGTGCAGGGTGCGGATCACCACCCAGCCCAGGTGTTCGTGGACCAGGTAGAACGGGTACGTCAGCGCCCCGGCGACGGTCAGCCAGCGCCAGTTCACCCAGTTCAGGTATCCGAGCGCGATCACGGCGACCGCCACGAAACCGAACGTGACCACGGCGACGATCCCCAGCGAGGAGCGCTGCGAGAAGGCGTCCGGGCTGGGCGCGTGCCACAGTGACGCCACCACCTGGTGCTGGCCGGTCAGCCAGCTCACCAGCACGATGCCCCACCCGTAGGCGTCCCGCCGGTGCTTGTGCAGCAGATACAGGCCGACGCCCCCGATGAAGAACGGCGCGTACTCCGGCATCAGCACCACGTCGAGCAGCGGCTCGTGCGCGGCCTGGGCGAGCGCCGCCGCCAGCGTCCAGCCGGCGCAGAACAGGATGACGCGCTGCCGGTCGGCGCCCGGCAG
Organism: Streptomyces ziwulingensis; assembly: GCF_039542605.1. Lineage (NCBI taxonomy): Bacteria > Bacillati > Actinomycetota > Actinomycetes > Kitasatosporales > Streptomycetaceae > Streptomyces > Streptomyces ziwulingensis. Next base: position 70,251 of record NZ_BAABIG010000038.1, on the reverse strand, counting down.
CACCACGCAGAGCGCGAACAGGGCGTAGAACCGGATCTCCGCCCACAGCGTCCAGCACACGCCCAGCACCCGGTCCACGCCCAGCGGCTGCTGAAGCAGAGTCAGGTTCACCAGTGCGTCGCTCGGCGAGACGGCCTCGTAGACGACCACCGGCAGCGCGAAGACCGCCGTCACCAGGAGCACCGCCACCCAGTAGGCGGGCAGCAGCCGGGAGGCGCGGGAGGCGAAGAACGACCGCAGCGGCCGTCCCCAGCCGCTCATGCAGATCACGAAGCCGCTGATCACGAAGAAGACCTGGACGCCCAGGCACCCGTAGGCGAAGAGGGAGTGCAGCGTGGGGAACAGGTGCCTGGCCGAGTCGCCCCAGGCCGCCGTCACCTCACCGCCGCGTCCGCCGTAGTGGTACGCCGCCACCATCAGCGCGGCCACCAGCCGCAGTCCGTCGAGGGCGCGCAGCCGGTTCTCCCGCCGGGGCGTCGCCGGCCGTTCCGGCCGCCGGGTCGGATCAGCCGCCGGGTCGACGGTCGTGCTGGTCACGGGGTTCCCCTCGCTGGGTGACGGCTGCGGACGTCCCAGCACGTTAGTCCGAATCCGGCGAAAGTCTGATCGACAGGCCAACCATTCGCCCTGTAGTACCGGCACGTTCACCCGGGCGTCGTTTTGGCTTTCTAAATTCGCTCAACATCCCCCCCGCTCGCAGTAATCGCGTCACGAGTGGTCGCGGATGATGAACCGCTTTGGCAAAAAAAGACCAGGAGTGCCATGACGAGGGTCCAGAACAGACGGCCACGCGCACACGGAGGTGAGCTGGACGACTGTCTGCGGGCGTGCGCGGTGCACAGCGGCAAACTCGTGGGCAGCCTCGACCGCCGCCGGATCGAACTCGCCGAGGAGCTGCGCAAGCTGCTCGTCGTGTGGGGGACACACCGCGTCGACGGCCCCGCCGCCCCGGCCCCGTCCGGTGCCACCGCCCTGCTCAAGCGGGCGGTGAAGGGCGCGTCGGCCCCCGCCGCCGGCACCGTCCCTGGCGCGCTGTTCGACGCCCTGCTGGCCGTCGCCAACAAGGCCCTCCAGGCCGGCTACGGCGACGAGCTGGACCTCGCCCTCGTCATCAGCGACACCGTCCTGGCCCAGCGGAAGAACTCCCGCGCCGGATGGCGCCTGCGCGCCCGCCTCCTGGAGGCGATCGGCGCCGAGACCGAGGCCGTCGAGGCGTACGAGAAGTACCTCTCCCTCACCGACGACGACGGCTTCGGCGTCCGCGCCCGCATCGCCGGACTGCGCGGCGGCGCCGAGAAGGAGCGCGAGCTGCTCGCCGTCCTCGCCCGGCAGTGCCCCGCCGCCCGCGACTTCACCCGCGGCCCCGCCACCGACGTGTGGGCCGAGGGCCTGGCCGCGCACGCCGCCGGTGACTGGGCGGCCGCCGAGCCGCGACTGGTCGGCGCGCTCCTGGCGCTCGCCGAGGAGGAGGCCCCGGTCGCGGACCGGCAGGCCGTCCTCAGCCAGTACCTCGACCTGCGCACCGGCGTCGACACCGACCTCCCCGCGCTCACCGAGGTCCTCGCGCTCTACGCCGAGCAGCGCCGCTCCCGGATGCGCGGCCCGGTCGCCGAGCCGACCGTCGGCGGCGTGCAGTGGATCACCCTCGGGGAGTTCCGCAACCGGATCGCCGGCAAGTCGGTCTGCCTGATCGCCAACTCCGGCCGGGTCGGCGCCAGCGGCATGGGCGCCGAGATCGACGGCTACGACCTGGTGGTGCGCTTCAACTCGTACCGGATCGACCCGAAGCACACCGGCAGCCGTACCGACATCCACGCCACCATCCACAAGCACGGGTTCAACTGGGACAAGCCGGTCGACACCCGGCTCGTCTTCGGCGGCATCTCCGGCGACTGGAAGTGGTCGCTGCGCAACCGCCTCGTGCCCGGCGCCCAGAAGTGTCTCGGCGACGAGTCGCTGCGCTGGCCGGTGCGCAACATCGGCAGGCTCGGCACGGACGCCTGGTCGGGCATCCCGACCACCGGCTTCAACATGCTGTACCTGCTGGACTTCCTGGACGTCAGCCCGAAGCTCGACCTGATCGGGTTCGACTTCTACGAGAGCGGCGCCTACCGCGTGCCCGAGGCGATGAAGCTGGCCATCACGTCCGTGCACGAATACACCAGCGAGAAGGAATGGGTCGCGCAGCGGGCCCAGAGCGTGACCGACATGAGGATATCCCTGCGATGACCACGACCTTTCCGCCGGCCGCCGCCGGCCGGGCCCCGGTGACCGCGACACCCCACCTCACCGGCAAGCGCCGGATGGCCTTCGCCTCCTACGTCGACGAGAACTACCTCCCCGGCTTCCTCGTCCTGCTGCGCAGCCTCGCCCTGACCAACCCGGGCGTGTGCGAGGACTTCGTCGTCCTCCACGACGACCTGCGGCCCGGCTCCATCGCCAAGATCCGCGCCCTGCACCCGCGGATCGTGCTGCGCCGCGTCGACACCGAGCACTACGACTCGTACAAGAAGGGCGACCAGGACAACTACCTGGTCCGCAAGGCGTACTTCATCCTCGACGTCTTCCGGCTGCGCGAGTACGACACCGTCATCACGCTCGACACCGACATGGTCGTCCTCGGCGACCTGGGCGAGCTGCTGAAGCTGCGCGAGGGCCTGGCGGCCGTCCCGCAGTTCTTCTACGGGCAGCACAAGCTCAACTCCGGTCTGCTGGTGATCCAGCGCGAGTACCTCTCGGACGCGTTCTGCGCCAAGCTCGACGCCACCGGCCGCAGCGGCGACTACGAGCTGGACAAGCACGACCAGGGCATCCTCAACGCCGTCCTGAACGGCGACTTCGTCCGCCTTGACGCGCGCTACAACTTCGTCAAGCGGCGCCTCTCCGGCGACCTGCCGGTCCCCGACGACACCGCGATCCTGCACTTCACCGGGCGCCACAAGCCCTGGCAGGGCGGCGAGTCCGGGTACGCCCAGGCGGAGGACCGCTGGCGCGAGTACGAGCTGTCCGACGCGGAGTTCCACGCGGCCTACCTGAACTCCTCCGGCGGCCTCCACCACGACCTGCTGGTGCACTTCGGCACCCCGCACGTCAAGCGCACCGGGAACGTCGAGTACGCCCGCAAGGTGGCCGCCGCGCACATAGCCGCCGGCGACTACCAGGACGCCGTCGACATCCTCTCCGGTGTGCGCATACCGCTCGACGAGGCCTGGCCGCACGAGGTCCTCGGCCACGCCCTGATGAGCGTCTCCCGCTACGACGAGGCCAAGGCGCAGCTCCTGCTGGCCACCGCCGCGCCCAACCGGGCCGCCACCGCGTACGCCCGCCTCGCCCAGATGGCCTGGGTGCGGGGCGACAACGCGGAGGCGCTGGGGCACGCCACGGCCGGCCTCTCCGTGGACATCACCCACCGCTCCAGCCGGCTGTGGGCGCAGCGCGCGACCACCGTGCCCGCGCAGGAGCTGGGCGCCCCCGAGGACCAGCTCGCGCACGTCGCGTTCTACATGGACCGGCAGGGCAACGCGGGCGACAAGCTGCTGCCGGAGACCGTCCGGCTGGGCTTCGGCGCGGACACCACCACCCGGCGCTGGCACTCCGTGCACGCCCACCGCTACTTCGACCGGGCGGCGCTGGAGCGGGTCAACGCCCGGCGCGGCCTGGTCATCGGCGGCGGCGGCCTGTTCATCCCGGACACCATGCCCAACGGCAACAGCGCCTGGCAGTGGAACGTCCCCGACGAGCACCTGCGCGCCATCGACGTGCCGATCATGATCTACGCGGTCGGGTTCAACGCCTTCGACGGCCAGTCCTACCGGGCCGGGCGGTTCCGGGAGAGCCTGGAGCTGCTGGTGGAGAAGTCCTCCTTCTTCGGGCTGCGCAACCACGGCTCCATCGACAAGGTGCGGGCGATGCTCCCGGCCCGGCTGCACGACAAGGTCCGCTTCCAGCCCTGCCCGACCACGGTCAGCCGCCAGTTGGTCCCGGGCTGGACCGACCCCTCGTACCGCGAGGAGACGGTCCTGCTCAACGCCGCCTACGACCGGGCGGGCCTGCGCTTCGGCCACGACTACGCGCACTTCCTCGCCGAGATGGCCAAGGCCGTGCGGAGCATCGGCGCGCACACCGAGGTCCAGTGCGCCGCGCACTCCCTGGACGACGAGAAGCTCGCCTTCGACCTGCGCCGCGAGCACGGCATCTCGCTCCCGGTCATCCCGATGTACGACTTCGACAACGACGAGATCCGGGACCTGTACGCCAGGACCCGCCTGGTCATCGGCATGCGCGGGCACGCCGGCATGATCCCGTTCGGGGTCGGCACGCCGATCATCAGCCTCATCTCGCACCCGAAGATGGCGTACTTCCTGGCCGACATCGAGCGCCCGGAGTGGGGTGTCTCGGTGCACGACAAGAACCTGGGCGCCGTCCTCACCGAGCGGGCGATCGGCATCCTGGACAACCACGCCAGGACGGTCGCCGACGTGCACGACCGCCAGCAGGAGCTGTGGAAGGTCACCGAGGCCAACGGCCGCGACCTGAAGAAGATCCTGGGCGCCTGAGCCACGCGCGAAGCCCCCGCGGCCGGTCTCGGCCGCGGGGGCTTCGCGCCGCCGGGGTTCAGCGGCCGACGGCCCTCTTCACCAGGCGGCCCAGGCGCGAGCCGCCGCCGTTCTCCGCCCGGTCCCGCTCGTACGCCTTGCGGAGCTGGTCGAAGTGGTCGGCGCGGGTCCGGCTCAGGTACTCGTCGCCCGTCAGCGGCTTCGCGAGCGACCAGGCCCGCCGGTGGTCGCCGGCGTAGTGGGCGACGTACGCCTTGGCGAACTCCAGGACCGGCTTGAAGGGGATGCCGCCGGTGTGGTCGCGGTCGATCCGCTCCTGCACGGCCGCGATCAGCTCCAGCTTCTCGTCGACGGTGTAGGCGTCCCGCGAGATCCGCTCCAGCACGTCCCCGGGGATCGGCCGGACCACCTCGAAGGCGAGCGTGGAGCGGATCGGCGGACCCGCGATCTCGATGTACGGCAGCAGCGCGCCGGTGCTGTGGTGCAGCCAGGGCAGCCGGGGCCCGGCGAAGTCCTGGTGCAGCACGACCGAGCCCGGCCGCAGCCGGGTCAGGAACCGCTCGGAGACACAGCGGAAGACCCGGGCGGTCTTGGCGATGTCGATGTGCAGGAACTCCACCGGGGTGGTGTCGTGCGCGTCGGAGGTCTGCCAGAGGTCCCCGGCGTGTATCTCCAGGAACGGCAGGAAGGGTTCGAGGCGGCCGCGGAAGTCGTTCAGGAAGGAGTTGTCGTCCTCCGGCTTGGCCCCGGAGGTGAAGAACTTCTCGGAGGCGAAGGTGCCCTTGCCGACCCGGAAGAAGTCGTAGGCGTGCAGCCTGCCGGTGCGCTCGTCGAAGACGGGACTCTCGCGCAGCCCGAGGGCGAGGGCGTACGTGGAGCCGCCCCCGCCGGAGCCCAGTTCGACCAGCCGGTCCCGCCCCGTCAGGTGATGGCGTCCCAGCAGGTACAGGAACCGCAGCTCCCAGGAGCTGACCTGGGAGTAGGGGATCGTGTCCGGAAGCTGGACGTCGTCGAGGAGGGGGTAGAGCCGGCCGAGGTTCGTCATGGGATGCCTCACGGGATCGGTGACGCTGAGGGCGGGATCGGTGGGGTTGCGCGGGGCGGCACCGTGATCCTAGAGCGACGAACTGTTGTTCTCCCATGGAATCCATGGAGTAATGCGAGTTTTGGTCGGTGTTTCCGTGGGCTTCGGCCGACGTTCACCGGCCGGGGCGCGCCCGCGGCCGGCCCCCCCCGGCCGGCGTCAGCGGCCCGACACCCGTCGTTGCAGGTTGCGCGCCTTGCGCGCGACCCGCCGGACGGTGGCGTTGCGCGGCAGGAAGCCGAGCTGGGCCGGGACCCCGCCCGGCAGCCCCAGGGAGGTCAGCCGCTTCTTCTTGAAGTAGCGCCAGGTGGTCTCGTCCAGCCGCGTCGACAGGTACGTCTCCGCCTCCGGCCGCAGCTCCGGCAGTATCTTCGGCTGCATCGTGAAGCCCACCGCGCGCACCAGGTCGGCGAGGTCGCCGGTGCTCATGCCCGGCCGCCCCTCGGTGACGGCCGCGCGGTCGGCGAGGTCCGGCAGGGCCGCGTCGACGATGGTGACGGGGACGCGGTTGCTGTTCTCGAACGGCGTCAGCCGGTCCAGGAGGGTGTCGGTGCCGACGCGGGCGACCGGGAGGCCGTACAGCGCGGAGGCGGTCAGCAGGGCGGTGGAGAAGCAGCCGACGACCAGCGCCGGGCGCATCCGCTGGTACAGCACCTCGGCGAGGACGGGGGTGTCCACGACCGTGAGGTCCACGCCGAGCCGCTCGGCCTCCTCCTCCAGGGTGCGGGTGAAGCGGGCGGGGGCGGTGGGGTGCGGCTTGAAGACCACGCGGGTGTGACCGAGGTCGACCGCGCCCTTCAGCATCCGCACGTGCAGCGCCTCCTCCTGCTCGGCGCTGAGGATGTTCAGCGCCGAGAGGTACTGGCCCAGCAGGAGCGCGGGCGCCTCGATCCGGGGCAGGTCGGCGCCGGTGCCGACCAGTTCGGCCAGCACCTCGGTGAACGCGCCGGTCGGCACCACCTCCGGGGGGACGCCGAACTCGGTGAGCAGCATCGGCCGCAGCCCCGGCACCAGGTCCAGGTGGAGCAGCCGCTCCACGCGCGTGCCGACCAGCGGGTCGATCTTGTTGCGGGTGGGGCCGTAGCTCATCAGGCCGTCCGCGTAGACGGTGACCGGCGCGTCGGTGAGGATCTGCGCCACCCCGAGCGCCGGGTTGACCTGGATCGACTCCACGGCGAGCCGCACCTCGTCGTCGCCCAGGTTCCAGGCCAGCCGCAGATACCGCTCGAACAGCGGGATGTCGTCCGGGCGGGGCGCCCAGGCACCCGGGTGGAACGGGAAGATCGCCTCGTTCCAGGAGACGACCTCGTCGAAGCGCGCGCGCAGCTTCTCGAAGCCCGGCATCTGATCCACCGACGGCGTCGTCTCCGGCGTCGTCGCGTTGTTGGAGACCAGCAGGATGCGCCGGTCGGCGGCGGCGAAGCAGCCCGCGTCCAGGGCGGCGGCCAGCGTCGCCGTGCCGTACAGCGTCGACGCCATGAAGATCTGCGTGGTCACGCCGCCACCTCCGCGGCCGGGGCGGAACGGCGGCGCAGCCGGCGCAGCTTGCCCGCGCGCTCGGCGTCCATCGACGCGAGCGCGTCGTCGAGCACGTCCTGCGGCATCCGCCGCAGCGCGGCGGTGCTCATCGCCTTCAGTTTCCTGGCCACGGGTGCCTCGAACCTTTCGATGGAACCGAGATGGTGGGAGATGATCGCGCAGTAGGTGCGCACCGCCTTCGGCAGCAGCAGGGCCGCGTCGGTGTCACCGGCGGTCTCCTCGATCACCTGGTCGAAGGCGCGGATGAAGTCGAGCTGCCGGTCGTCACCGATCTGGGTGAGCGAGGAGGCCACCCCGCGCCGGTAGAAGACACCGAGCGCGCTGGTCACCGCGAAGGACTCCGCCTCCCGGTGCAGCTTCCAGATCCACGGCCGGTCCTCGGCGGTGCGCAGGCCGTGGGTGAAGTGCAGCAGGCCGCGGTCGATCAGCCGGCGGTGGTAGACACCGGCCCAGGCGTAGGCGTAGTCGACGGAGGTGGTGCGGTGGGCGGGCAGGATCGCGTCGCGCGGGTTCATGACCACACCCCGGCGGCCGTGCGGCACCCGGTGCACCGAGCGGGCCCGCGCCGTGCACTGCACATGGTCGGTGCGGACGAAGTCGCAGCCCAGCTCCTCGATCGTGGCGACCAGCCGGTCGTAGTAGCCGGGCGCCAGCCAGTCGTCGCCGTCCAGGAAGGTCAGGTACTGCCCGCGGGCCGCGTCGATACCGGTGTTCCGGGCGGTCGCCAGTCCGCCGTTCTCCTCGTGTCTGACCAGCCTCGCCCCCGGCAGGCCGTGTTCCGCGCGGGCCAGCAGGTCCGCGGTCCCGTCGGTGGAGCGGTCGTCGACGAGAATGAATTCGAAGTCCTCGCGCGCGTTGGCGCGCAGACTCCGCAGGGCGTCGGGGACGTATTGCCGCACGTTGTAGAACGGCACGATGACGGAGAGCTTGAGCACGTGAGGGACGTTAGGCGGCGGCCCGGCCCTCGGCTTTACCCGCACCTTGATACGGGGTGAACGACGCGTGGCGAAGCGGTGAAGCGAACGCGTTTCCGAACGACAGGTGGCCGAACACCCCGTCCGGAGGTGTGCTGTTAACCATCTGTTGTGTTGGGGTTGGGCCGCTCCTAGGAAAGCCTTCCTAGCGTCTTCGGTGTGCCAGCAAGTGCAACGAAAGCCCTGCGGGTCGCGGTTCTCGCGGACTCCGACACCCGGTGGAAATGGGGCGCGCTCACCGCGCAGCGCATCGCGCCGCGAAACACCGGTGACCAGGACATCCGCCTCGACGGCTACCTCCTGCGCGGACGCGCCACCCCGACCGCCCGCCAGTTGAGCGAGGTCGGCGTGCACGCCGACTCGCTGAACGAGGTGACCGCCGTCGAGTTCCTGCGCGCCATGGGCGACGAGGAGTACGACATCCTGGTCCTCGCCCTGGTCGGCGGGGGAGTCCAGGCGATGCTGCACGGCCTGGGCCGGGTCTGGTCCGACCGCGCCGACCGCCCCGTGGTCGTCACCGGCTACGTCGGCGTCGTCTACGAGAAGCTCGCCGACGGCCTGCTGCTGCGCCACGGCGCCGACCTGGTCCTCGCCAACTCCCGTCAGGACGCGGACCGTTTCCGGGCCGTGTACGACGGTGTCGGCGCCGACTCCGCCTCGGTCACCGAGGTCGCGCTGCCCTTCCTCGGCGGCGCGCCCTACACCGGCGAGCACGACCCCTACACGGTCGTCTTCGCCGCCCAGCCCTCCGTGCCGGACAGCCGCCGGGACCGTACGTACCTGCTGGACCGGCTGATCCGGCACGCCCGCAAACACCCCGAGCGCGAGGTGCTGCTCAAGCTGCGCTCCAAGCCCGGCGAGCACACCACGCACATCGAGGAACTGCCGTACCAGAAGCTGGTCCAGCGGGCCGACCCGCCGGCCAACTTCCGCCTGGTCTACGGCCATATGGGCGAGGTCCTGGACCGCACCGACCTGCTGGTCACCATCAGTTCGACGGCCGCCCTGGAGTCCCTGCACCGCCGCATCCCGACCGTGGTCCTCACCGACCTCGGGGTCCGCGAGGCGCTCGGCAACCACCACTTCGTGGGCTCCGGCTGCCTCGCCTCCTGGGACCAGTTGGACGAGGGCCACCGGCCGGTCCCCGACGAGGACTGGGTGGCCCGGCAGGGCGTCGCCGCCGGGGGAGGCGCGTACGCCACCGCGTTCGACGCCGCCCGGGAGCGGGTCGCCAAGCTGCTCGCCCGGCCCGGCGGACGGCTCCCGCTGACCCCGTACTACACGCCCGTCACCGCCCCCGGCTACCTGCCCGGCATCCTCGCCCGGCACCACCTCGCCCCGGACGGCCACCCGCTGCCCGGCGCGCCCGCCGCCGACAAGGACCCCGGCGCGGTCCGGCAGATCGTGCGCCGCGCGGCGCGCGGCGCCTACCGGCACGGCGTACAGCGGGTCGCGCCCGTCATCCGGCGCATGGGGGAGCTGTGACGCCGCCCCCGGCCGGTCCGGCCGACCTGGCCAGCCCGGCCGACCCGACCAGCCCGGTCACCTCGGCCGGCCCGGCCACCGTGACCCGCCCGACCACCTCGCTCACCGACCTCGACGGAGAGGCCCTCCCCATGACCGACCCGAAGACGGGACAGGGCGCCGGCGCGCGCCGGGTGCTCGCGGTCATCCCCGCGCGCGGCGGCTCCAAGGGCGTACCCGCGAAGAACCTCGCCCCGGTGGGCGGTGTGCCGCTGGTCGTCCGCGCGGTGCGCGAGTGCCTCGCCACCCGGCTGGTGACCGACGTCGTCGTCTCCACCGACGACCAGGCCATCGCCACCGCCGCCCGCCAGGCCGGCGCCGAGGTCGTGCTGCGGCCCGCCGCCATCGCCGGGGACACGGCCACCTCCGAGGCCGCGGTGCTGCACGCCATGGACGCCCACGAGACGCTGCACGCCGCCCCCGTGGACGTGGTGCTGCTGGTGCAGTGCACCAGCCCGTTCATCGTCCGCGAGGACATCGACGCGGTGGCCGGCGCGGTCGCCGAGGACGGCGCCGACACCGCCGTGACCGTGGCGCCCTTCCACGGCTTCGTCTGGCGCGACGCCGAGGACCCGGCCGGCGCGGCCGGCGGCCACGGCGTCAACCACGACAAGTCCTACCGGCCGCGCCGCCAGGACCGCCCCCAGGACCTGCTGGAGACCGGCGCCGCCTACGCCATGGCCGCCCCCGGCTTCCGCACCCACCAGCACCGCTTCTTCGGCCGCACCGAACTGGTCCGCACCGACCCGGCACGCGTCCTGGAGATCGACGACCCGCACGACCTGGCCCGCGCCCGCGCGCTCGCCCCGCTCTTCGACGCGGCCCGCCCCGGCGCGCTGCCGACCGCCGCCGACGTCGACGCGGTCGTCCTCGACTTCGACGGCACCCAGACCGACGACCGGGTGCTGATCGACACGGACGGACGGGAGTTCGTCTCCGTCCACCGCGGCGACGGACTCGGCATCGGCGCCCTGCGCAGGTCGGGCCTGCCGCTGCTGATCCTCTCCACCGAGGTCAACCCGGTCGTCGCCGCCCGCGCCCGCAAGCTCCAGATCCCGGTGCTGCACGGCATCGACCGCAAGGACCTCGCCCTCAAACAGTGGTGCGAGGAGCAGGGCATCGCCCCCGAGCGGGTGCTCTACGTCGGCAACGACGTCAACGACCTGCCCTGCTTCGCCCTCGTCGGCTGGCCGGTGGCGGTCGCCTCCGCCCACGACGTGGTGCGCGGCGCCGCCCGCGCGGTCACCACCGTCCCCGGCGGCGACGGCGCGATCCGCGAGATCGCCGGCTGGCTCCTCGGCCCCTCCCTCGACTCCTCCGCGACCCCCACCCGGCTCACCCAGTCCAAGTAAGGAACCCCCAGCCATGAGCAGCAACTCCCGCATCCGCTCCTTCGGCGACCGCGAGGCCGGCCCCGGCCGCCCCGTCTACATCACCGGCGAGATCGGCATCAACCACAACGGTGAGCTGGACAACGCCTTCAAGCTGATCGACGCCGCCGCCGAGGCCGGCTGTGACGCCGTCAAGTTCCAGAAGCGCACGCCCGAGATCTGCACCCCCCGCGACCAGTGGGACATCGAGCGCGACACCCCCTGGGGCCGGATGACGTACATCGACTACCGCCACCGCGTGGAGTTCGGCGAGGACGAGTACCGCCAGATCGACGAGTACTGCAAGACCAAGAACATCGACTGGTTCGCCTCCCCGTGGGACACCGAGGCCGTCGCCTTCCTGGAGAAGTTCGACGTCCCCGCCCACAAGGTGGCCTCCGCCTCCCTCACCGACGACGAGCTGCTGCGCGCCCTGCGCGCCACCGGCCGCACCGTCATCCTCTCCACCGGCATGTCGACCCCGAAGCAGATCCGCCACGCGGTCGAGGTCCTCGGCTCGGACAACATCCTGCTCTGCCACGCGACGTCCACCTACCCGGCCAAGGCCGAGGAGCTGAACCTGCGCGTCATCAACACCCTCCAGCAGGAGTTCCCGAACGTCCCGATCGGCTACTCCGGCCACGAGACGGGCCTGCAGACCACGCTGGCCGCCGTCGCCCTCGGCGCCACCTTCGTCGAGCGCCACATCACCCTCGACCGCGCCATGTGGGGCTCCGACCAGGCCGCCTCCGTCGAGCCGCAGGGCCTGGTCCGCCTGGTCCGCGACATCCGCACCATCGAGGCCTCCCTCGGTGACGGCGTCAAGAAGGTCTACGAGTCGGAGCTGGGCCCGATGAAGAAGCTGCGCCGCGTCACCGGCGTCGTCGCCGAGGCGGACATCGCCGCCGCGGCCGGCGAGCCCGTCACCGTCTGACCGCCCGCCCGCCCGACCCCGCCCGCACCTCACACCCATGCCCTTACGACGGGACGGTCGTACGCCGATGAGCCCCCGTGCCGGGAATGCCGGCCCCCACACTCTCGCCTTCGTCGAGAGTCCGGTACAGCTCCTGAACGTGCTGGAGTGGGCGCACACCCGCGCCCCCTGGACGGGGCTCACCCTCGTCGTGCTGTCACCCCTGGACCCGATGACCCGGGGCCAGTTGCGCCGCATGGCGGAACTGGCCCGCGAGGACGGTCACGAGGTCCGCTGGGAAGAGGCGCGGGGCGGGGCCATGGCCCCGTTCCGCACGGTCGGGGGCCTGACGGCCCTGCTGCGCCGGGCGGAGCGGATCGTCATGGGCGACCCCTTCTCCCGCTACGTGCAACTGCTGCTCACCATCACCCGGGCCCGCGAGCTGGTCGTCGTGGACGACGGCACGGCCACGATGGAGTTCGTCACCCAACTGGCCCGCGGTGAGCGCCTGGTGCGCTGGCACCGCAAGGGCAGCCGTCCCGGCCCGCGCGACCTGGTGTTCGCCCCGGTCTCCTCCTCGGCCCGGCGCCGGCTCACCCCGGCCGCCGACCGCCAGGTGGAGATCTTCTCCGTCATGCCGCTCGACGAGGTCCCGGACGGCGTCACCGTCACACCGCACGACTTCGCCTGGACCCGCGCCCGGTTCGGCCCGCCGCGCATCACCAGGGGCGCCGACATGGTCGGCACCTCCCTGGTGGAGACCGGCGTCGTGGACGCCGACCGCTACGTGGCGGCCGTCCGCGGGCTGGCGGCGGCGCACGGCGCCACCCGCTACTTCGCCCACCGGCGCGAGAGCACCGAGAAACTCCACCGGCTGGCCGTCGAGTCCGGCCTGGAGATCGTCCGCCCCGACCTCCCCCTGGAACTGATCGCCCGCCGCGGCCCGGTCGGCCGGACCATCCTCAGCTTCCCCTCCACGGTCGTCCACACCCTGCCGCTCGCCCTGGCCGGCACCGGGGTCACCGTCGCCGTCTGCGACATCGACCCCGCCTGGCTCACCCGGAGCGCCTCCCCCCGCGCCCAGGGCTTCCTGGACGGCGTGACGGGCACGGCGCCCCGAGGGGTGGAACGGCTGCTGGCGGTGCCGGCGGTCTGAGGCGGACGCCGGCCTACGCGGAACAGGTCGTGCCGGGCGGACAGAACCACGAGAACGCCGCGTCGAGCAGCGCCAGCTCGTCGTCCGAGCCGTCCGCCCCGCCGGCGTCGGGGCCGTACGCGGCCAGCGCGTAGATGTTGCCGTCCGCGGCGACGAACCGCAGGTCGTAGACGTGCCACCGGCCGATCTCCGCCTCGCCGGCGAGGGAGTCGGCGGTGTACTCCAGCATGGTCCCGGTGAACCCGAGGCCGTCGTCCAGGTTCTCCAGCGACCGCTGGACGAAGCCGTCGGGCTTGGGAACCGAGTCGGACAGCAGCAGCCGGAACGACTCGTCCGGCGAGGACTCCGCCACCTCGAACACCTGTAGTTTCCGGTCGCCCCCCGGACTGCGGAAGTCGACCACGTCGATGCCGTACTCGGAGTCCTGCGCGGTCCGGTCCCAGTACGGCGGCACGGCGATCCGGAACCCCTCCGGGTCGTCGAAGGACAGGTAACCGGCGGCCGGCCCGGTGCCGGCCGGCGAGGGCGTGCCGGGGGCGGGGGAGACGCCGGGGTAACCGCTGGGGGCGGGCGAGGGGCCGGCGGCGGACGGTCCGGTCGAGGTCGCCGCGGGGGCACTCGCCCCGGGGCCCCGCCCACCGCTCTCGTCACCGTCACCGTCCCCGTCGTCGGCCACCAGAGCCACGGTGAGGCTCGCCAGGAGCCCGGCCGTGGCGGCCCCGATCAGCAGGGAGACCCACGTCGTCCGCTTACGGCGGCCCCGGCCGGGCGGCGGGTCGGACCAGCCGGGCTCCGTGCCGGACGCCGGGTCGGACCAGCCGGGCTCCGTGCCGGACCAGCCGGGCTCGGTGCCGGGCGGCGGCATGATCCGGGGCGCGTCCGGTGGCGGCGCGAGGCCCGCCGGGAGCGTCGGCCACTCCGCTTCCGGCCGGGGCGGCGGAGGCGGGACCGCGGGCCGGGGGCCCTCGGCGCCGCTCTCCCACCGCTGCGTCTCCTCGTTCCAGTAGTGCTGTCCTTCGTCCATCGTCCCGGCCCCCGTCCCGCGTTCACATTCCGAGCAGCCCGCCCACCGCCGCGGCCGACGTGAACAGGGTCAGCACCGCCTGCGAGTCGGTGAGCAGGTCCCGCAGCCGCTGCCGTCCCCGACCACCGGCGGTGCCGGTGCGGGTGATCTCTTCCTCCGTGTCGGCCAGCGCCTCGTCCAGCCGCCGCGTCCCCTCGTCCTGCCGGACCCGTACGAGATCGGCGCGCAGGGCGCGGACGGCCGCGAGCAGCTCCTCGTCGGCCCCGTCACCTCCCGGGGCCGTACCGTGGTGGCTCTCGGCGCGGGCGTGGCTGCCGACGGCGAACGTGCTGTGCGCGACATCGCCGATCCGGACGCCGGGCTCGCCCGCCGGGTCCGCCTGGTCCGCCGAGTCCGTCGAGTTCATGAGCGCGAGGTCCCTCCTGGCGACTTGGCGCCGCCGTCCGCCGCGGCCGACGAGGCACGCGCGTGCGCGCCGACCGCGAAGGTGCTGTCGGTCACCGTGCCGATCTGGGTGCCGATATGACTGTTGTTGATGACCTTCTGCACGAACTCGCCCGTCTGATAGCCGTGTTCGGCCAGCGCGGTGCGCACCCCGTGGGTGACGCGGTCCTGCACCCCGCGGAGATAGCGGTCGACGTCCATCTGCTGGAAGAGCGACCCGGTCGCGGCCGCGCCCAGCTCACGCACCGACACCGCGGGCCCGTCGGGCAGCGCGTCGCCGTAACCACCGGTGAGCAACTGCCACGCGTACGCCACCGCCTGGCAGACGGTGACGAAGGAGCGCACCGCGGAGACCGGCACCTGGGCGGCGGCCCAGGTGAACTTCCCCAGGACGTTGCTGGTGCGGAACCGGTGGGCCGTGCGGTCGGCGTCCTGGAACTCCGTCCGCAACGGCATCAGCACATGCGGCGCGATCTCCAGCATGAGCATGCGGCCCTGCGTGTGGACGCGCACGAAGACGGTGACGACCAGTTCCTCCTCCCAGCCGCCGACGCGCACCCGCAGGAAGTGGCGGCGCTTCTCGGCGCCCTCCTCCACCGCGTGGGTCCGGTGCGTCTCGAAGGCGTCCCGGTCGTAGGGGGCGTCCGCGCGCCGGCTCAGCCCCTCGGCGGGGAGGAACACGCACTCGTCGATCTCCAGCCGGCGCAACCGGTCGCGCACCGGGTGGCCCGCGTACTCCGAGGACAGCCGCAGCCCTTCGAGCAGCGGTCGTACGGTGTCCAGGACCGTCCGGTTGCTCAGCGGCCGGGTGGGGCTCCCGTCGGCGGGACGCATCTCCACGGCGAGGACCCAGGTGTCGTAGGCGCGGCCGGCCCCGCAGAACGGCCGGGCCGCGTGGTACATGATCAGCGGCTCGTGCTGTTCGCGCCGGATACGGTCCCGCACGTACTGGAAGCGCTCGCCGGCCGCGTGTTCCGCCTCGTCGTTCAGGGCGTCCGGGAACCGCCGCGGCGACAGTTCGCCGGCCAGCGCCCGCGCGAACTGGCTGCGCTGGGCGCCCGCGCACAGCGCGACGGCGAGGAACAGCACGAGCGCGAGCCACGCCTGCCCCGCGGTGACGGTGCCGTCGCCGCCCGCCAGCGCCGACGCGGCCGGCAGCGCGGTCCGGATCAAACCCTCGACGTCCGGCCCGCCGTCCGAGGTGGTCCGCACGTCGTCGGTGCCGGAGAACGCGACGAGCAGCGTGGCGGCGAAGAAGACGGCGAACACGACCCGTCCGGACCAGCGGAACAGCAGTGCCGCGAACCGCCTGGCGAACGGCGGACGTTCCTCCGTCCCGCGGACGGCGACACCCCCCGCGAGCAGCAGGCTCGGCAGCAGATAGCCGGCCAGCACCCGGTCGGTCAGCGGCAGCCCGACCACGCACAGCACGACGATCGCCGCGGCCCAGGCCACCTCCAGGCGCCGGGCCCGCAGCGCGTGCGCGAGCACGCGGGCCGCGTCGAAGCCGAGCGAGGGCGCCACCAGGCGCTCCTTGTTGAGGTGGAGTTCCTCGATGACCCGGTCCCGGTACACGGGATCGAGGTAGGTGCCCGCGCACAGCAGCCGGGTGGCCTCACTGGCGTAGGGCGGCATGGACGGATCGGGCGTCGGTGGTACGGCCGGCGGTGGGCCCGAAGGGGCCCACGACGGCTGCTGCGGCACAGTGCTCAACTGTCTCCCCCGAGGTGCCAGGGATGATCCCTGAACGGAACATCCCTGAACCCATCAGCCTAAGACGGCCGCGGGTTCACCGCCGGGCCGCAGCCGGTGAATACGGCATCCGTGCCGCCGATGGGGGAGGCGCCCGGCAGCGGGTGTCGTAGCCGCCCTGCGCCTCCCGCGTCCCCCACGCCGTTCCTCGGCCGGGCCGTCACCGTCACCGCCACCGTCACCGCCACGCGCCGAGCCCTCAGGCACGTATCCCGGCGGCACCGCCCCGCGGCGGCGCGGTCGACGCGCGCAGCACCGGCCGGGCCGGCAGATGCGTCGCGACCGTGCGACGGCGGCCGGCCAGGAGGTCGAGCAGCCGGGTCACGGCGAGCGCCCCGGCCTCCTCCAGCGGTACGTCGAGCGCGGTGACCGGCGGGGTCGTCGCGCTGAGCGTGCTCAGGTCGTCGGCGGCGGCCAGGCTGACGTCCTCGGGCACCCGGCGGCCGGCCACGCCCAGCCCGTGCAGCAGGCCCAGCGCCAGGTAGCTGTTGTAGGCGAGGACGGCGGTGGCCTGCGCCGGGATCGATCCGGCCACCGCGATGCCCGCGTCGAAGGTCGGCGGCAGCGGACCCCGCACCCGCAGCCGGGCCCCGGCCGCCGCGGCCTGCTCGGTCAGCACCGCGCACCGCTGCCGGTCCGCCCACGAGCCCGCCGGACCGGAGACGTAGGCGATCTCGCGGTGCCCCAGCTCCAGCAGATGGCCGAGCAGCTCGGCCAGTCCGGAGGCGGTGTCGGCCACCACGGCGGGCAGCCGGCCCACCTGGCGGTCCACGAGCACCAGGGGACGGGCGCGGAACCGCTCGCGCAGCGCCGTGTCGGACCCCACCGGCGTCACCATGATCAGCCCGTCGGCCTGCTCGGAGAGCCGGTCGGCGAGCGCGGCCTCGCGCGCGGGGTCGTACTCCGAGACGGCCAGCAGCAGATGGCTGTGGGTCTCCTCCGCCGCCCGCTGCGCCCCCATCACCAGCGGCGCGAAGAACGGGTTGGAGAGCGTCGGCACGATCAGACCGATCAGGCCGGTGCGGCCGGTGGTCAGGGCGCGGGCGGCGGCGTTGGGCCGGAAGCCCAGGCGCTCGGCGGCGTCCCGCACCCGCTCCCGCGTCGCCTCCGCGACCAGCTCGGGGCGTTGCAGCGCCCGTGAGGCCGTGGCCTTGGACACCCCCGCCGCCCGTGCCACGTCCATCAGCGTCGCCATCGCCCCGTCCCCTGCCTGGCCTGCCCGCCGAGAAAATCACCGGGTTCTGTTCACTTTCGCATTACGGCATGTCATGATACCTGCAACCCGTTTCTGCAACCGGTTTCAGTACCCGGTTGCAGAGACGGTCTCCAGGCCAGGCGCACCCCCGCCCCCACCGCGCCCGAGCCCGTGCCCGCCCCGCGCCGACGACGCCGCAGGCTGCCCTGCCCGTCCCTCGAACTCCCCGCCGAGGTCACCGTCATGTCCCGTACCGCCCCGCCGACCGGCGAGCAGGCCGACGCCCCGGCGCCGCCGCAGCCCTCGTCACCGATCGAGCGGCTGTTCGGCCTCCGTGGCCGCGGCAGCACCCACCGCACCGAGCTGATGGCCGGCGCCTCGATGTTCATGGCCGCCGCCTACGCGGTCGTCGTCGTCCCCGGCCAGCTCGCCGACGCCGGAGTGCCGCACGGCGCGGCCACCACCGCCGTGATCATCGCGATCGCCCTGGCCACCCTCGCCATGGGCCTGATCGCCAACCTGCCGTTCGTCGTCGCCCCCGGCCTCGGCGGCGTCGCCCTCGTCGCCTTCACCATCGTCGGCCAGGACCACGTGCCCTGGGACACCGCGCTCGGCATGGTCTTCTGGTCCGGCGTGGCCTTCCTGCTGCTCACCCTGTTCGGTATCCGGGACCTGGTCACCCGGCTGATGCCGATGAACCTCAAGTACGCCGTCAGCGGCGGCCTCGGCCTCTACATCGCCCTGATCGGCTTCCGCGACGCCGACCTCGTCGTCGGCAACGCGGACAAGGCGGCGCTCGGCGTCGGCGACCTCTCGCAGCCCGCCGCGCTGCTCGCGCTGGGCGGCGTCCTGGTGCTCACCGCGCTCGCCTCGCGCAAGGTGCCCGGCGCCTTCCTGATCACCATCGCGGCGGTCACGCTGGCCGGCATCCCGCTCGGCGTCACCGAGATCCCGGACAGCCTCTTCGCGGCCCCCGACTCACCCGGCCCGCTCTTCTTCCACATCGACGTCCTCGGCGCGCTCAAGCCCGAGTACTTCCCGTACATCTTCGCGTTCTTCGTCTCCGAGTTCTTCTCCATGACCGGCACCCTGCTCGCCGTCACCGGCCGGGCCGGACTGCTGGACAAGGACGGCAACATCCCCGGCGCCCGCCGCCCCTTCCTCGTCGACTCCGTCTCCGTGATGGGCGGCGCGGCGGTCGGCGCCCCCTCGATGACGGCCTACCTGGAGTCCTCGGCGGGCGCGGACAGCGGCGGCCGCACCGGCCTGGCGTCGGTCTGGGCGGCCTGCGGCTTCGCCCTGCTCCTGCTGGTCACCCCGTTCGCGACGCTGATCCCCTCGGCGGCCACCGCGCCGGTGCTGATCTACATCGGCCTCAACATGCTCGGCGCGCTGAAGAACGTCGACTTCAAGGACCCGACCGACGCGGTGCCCGCGGCCCTGACCGTGGCGACCACGCTGTTCTTCGGCAACTTCGGCACCGGCATCGCGGTCGGCCTCGCGGCCCATGTGCTGGTCAAGACGGTCAGCGGCCGGATCCGCGAGGTGGCCTGGCCACTGTGGATCGTGATGGTCCCGCTCGGCTACTACTTCTACACCCTCGTACCGTGACGTACGCCGCCGCCAAGGAGCGCGACCAGATGAGCGAGCAGCAGCACGACCTGCGGATCAGCGGGGGGCGTGTGGTGTCCACCTTCACCGGCGAGGAGTTCGCCGCCGACGTGCTGGTGACGGGGGAGACGATCAGCGCCGTGCTGCCGCCCGGCACCCCCGCCGAGGCGCGCGAGGAGTACGACGCCACCGGCCTCCTCGTGGTGCCCGGGTTCGTCGACGCCCACATGCACATCGAGAGCGCGTTCCTGACCCCGCGGGAGTTCGCCGAGGTGACGCTGGCCCGGGGCACCACCACGGTCCTCGCCGATCCGCACGAGATCGTCAACGTGGCCGGGCGGGACGCCATGCGCTGGATGATCGAGGCCGGCCGCGGCACCGCGCAGACCCAGCTCTGGGGCGTGCCGTCCTGTGTGCCCGCGCTGGAGGGGCTGGAGCACGCGGGCGCCGCCCTGTCCGCCGAGGACATCGACGAGATGCTGGGCTGGCCGGGCGTGGTGGCGCTGGGCGAGGTGATGGACTACCGGGCGGTCGTCGCCGGGGACGCCCGGATGGCCGCGGTCACCGCCGTGGCGCGCGCCCGCGGGACGATCCTGGACGGCCACTGCCCCAACCTGACCGGCGCGGAACTCAGCGCCTACCTCGCCACCGGCGTCGACTCCGACCACACCAAGAACCGCACCGAGGTGGTCCTGGAGAAGGCCCGCCTGGGCATGACGATGATGCTCCAGGAGAAGTGCCTCGACGCGGAGGTGGCCGCCGCCCTGCTCGCCCTGCCGCAGCTCCCGCCGCTCTGCCTGGTGACGGACGACCTCGCCGCCGACCACATCGTCGCCAAGGGCCACCTGGACCACATCGCCCGCGTCGCGGTCGCGGCCGGTTTCCCGCCGCACGTCGTGCTGCGGGCACTGACCTGGACCCCGGCCCAGCGGCTGCGGCTGCCCGACCGGGGCGTCGTCTCGCCGGGCAAGCGCGCCGACCTGGTACTGCTGCGCGGCCCGCTCGCCGCCTTCGAGCCGGCGCTGGTGCTGGCCGGCGGCAGGGTCGTGGGCCGGGACGGGGCCCCCGTCGCACCGCCGCGGGCCGCCGGTACGGACCCGGACACCGGCTCCCGGCTGGCCGGCCGCGTCGACGTCGAACCGCAGGACGCCGACGGTTTCCGCTGGCGGGTGGAGCTGCCGGACGGCACCCACCGCTTCCGCGCCATGCGGGTCAACCCGCGTGACACCTACACCGAGGCCGCCGAGATCGCACTCCCCGTCTCCGGGGGCGAGGTGGACTGGGAGGGCCGGACCACCCTGGTCCGCGTCCGCAACCGGTACGGCCGCGACGGCGTGGTCTTCGCCCCCCTGCTCGGCCGCGAGCTGGGCGCGGGCGCGGTGGCGACGACGTACGCCCACGACAGCCACAACCTGCTCACGATCGGCACGACGCGCGCGGCGATGGCCGCCGCGGCCGCCACGGTCGTCACCGACGGCGGCGGGGTCGCCGTGGTGCGCGGCGGCGCGGGGGAGACGGTCGCGGCCCGGATGCCGCTGCCGGTCGGCGGCGTCCTGTCGGCCGGCCCCGCCGAGCGGGTCGCCCACGAGGCCCGGACCGTCCGCGCCGCGCTGGAGGAGTGGGGCTGGGACCACCTCAACCCGTTCATGAGCGTCTCGACCCTGACCCTCGCGGTGTCGCCCGCGCTGAAGATCACCGACCGGTCGTTGATCGACGTGACGCGACGGGAGGCGGTGGCGGGGACGGTGGGCTGACCTCTGCACCCCGGGCCGCCCGGTGCCCGCCCGGTGCCCGCCCGGTGCCCGCCCGGCGGTACCCGGCCGCTGTCCGGTGTCCGTCTGCTGGGCGTGAACGCGTAGGCGGCGTGAGGCGTGGTAGGCGTGGGGACGGGTGGGCGCCGGGTCGGAACGAGGGCCCGACACGCCCGATGCGGAATCGGGCAGTCTACCCACCCGTTACGACCCGTATGCGTCCGGCGGCCGGTTTTTCGTCCCCTGAGAGGTTGAAGTTTTGTTGATCTCGGGGCAGTTGACCGCCCGGGCGTCCTACCCTTCAGAGGGTGAAGCAACTGATGTCATTGGAGTCCGAAGCCGCCGCCCCCGGGGAAGCGACGCTGCCCGGCACCCTGCCGGAGGCGCTGCACGCCGAACTCGTCGCGTTCCGTCGCGACCTGCACATGCACCCGGAACTGGGCAACCAGGAGTTCCGCACCACGGCCGCGATCAAGGAGCGGCTGGAGCGGGCGGGGCTGCGCCCGCGCGTACTGCCCGTGGGCACCGGACTCCTCTGTGACATCGGCGTGGGCCCCGGGGGCCCGCCCGCCGAGGGCGTGCTGGCCCTGCGGGCCGACATCGACGCCCTGCCCATCCCCGACACCAAGAACGACTGCGCCTACCGCTCGACCGTGCCGGACCGCGCCCACGCCTGCGGCCACGACGTGCACACCACCGTCGTGCTCGGCGCCGGCCTGGTCCTCGCCGCGCTGCACGAGCGCGGGCTGCTGCCGCACCCGGTCCGGCTGGTCTTCCAGCCCGCCGAGGAGGTGCTGCCCGGCGGCGCCAAGGACGCCATCGAGGGCGGGGCGCTGGACGGGGTGCGGCGCATCCTCGCCGTGCACTGCGACCCCCGGGTGGACGCCGGGCGGATCGGACTGCGGGTGGGCCCCATCACCTCCGCCTGCGACCGGCTGGAGATCGCCCTGGACGGCCCCGGCGGCCACACCGCCCGCCCCCACCTGACCACCGACCTGGTCACCGCCGCCGCCCGGGTCGCCACCGACGCCCCCGCGCTCCTCGCCCGGCGTGTCGACAGTCGCAGCGGGCTCTCCCTGACCTGGGGCCGCATCGAGTCCGGGCACGCCCCGAACGTCATCCCGCAGCACGCCGAGCTGTCCGGGACCGTGCGCTGCCTGAACCTGGACACCTGGCGGCAGGCGCCCGACCTGGTGGTCGCCGCCATCGACGAGGTCGCCAACCTGTACCGCGCCAAGTCCGAGATCACCTACGTCCGGGGCGTCCCGCCGGTCGTCAACGAGGTGACCAGCGTCGAACTGCTCCAGACCGCGATGATCGCGCGGCGCGGCACGGACTCGGTGGAGGCCACCGAGCAGAGCCTGGGCGGCGAGGACTTCTCCTGGTACCTGGAGCGCGTCCCCGGCGCGATGGCCCGCCTCGGCGTCCGCCCACCCGGCGAGCGCGCGGTGCGTGACCTGCACCAGGGCGACTTCGACGTGGACGAGTACGCCATCGCCGTCGGCGTGGAGATGTTCACCGCGGCAGCCCTCCTGGACGACGCGCCCCTCGCCGGCACCCACTGACGCCGGCGAGAGCCCGAGCCGCCGGCCCGGACCACTGACCGCTGTTCTGCCGACAGCGGTCACTCGACCGGCCGCAGCCCCCTGTGCCCGGTCCACGCCCGACACGCCCCGACCATGGCCCTCAGCCGGTCCTCCCCGGGCAGCGGAACCGTTGCGCCTTCGCGGCCTGGGTGTGCCGTCTCATGACATTGGTTCTTCCGCAGCCGCGTTCCGGCATCGTTCCGTCGCGTTCTTCGCCGCCCACGACATCACGCCGATCCGCCGCGTCCACACCGACAACGGCTCCTGCTACCGCTCTCGCGCCTGGGCCGCTGCCCCGGTCGCGACGGGAACGAAGCACAAGCGCACCAGGCCGTACACGCCACGGACAAACGGGAAGGTGGAGAGGTGCAACGGGACACTGGCCCGCGAGTGGGCCTACGTGCGCGCCTACACCTCCGAGCGGGAACGCGGGGCCGCGCTCGCTTCCGGCTCGGGGTACTTCGATGGCAGGCCCGGACGTCCGGACGCCCAGGTGAACGGAGCACGTCCGCGCCCCGGCCCGCGCACCCCTTTCCACCCCTTCGAACCACTGGTTCACCAGCACGTAACCAACCCCCGGCACGAATGGGTAACGGCGCCGAGGAACCCCGTTCCCAGGAGTGTCTACGCGCGTTAATGTGCGCCGAACCGAGCGCCCGCTGCGGGGTGTTGGAGAATGGGGAACTTCGGATGCGTCGGATTTCGAGACTGACCCGCGCCGCGGTGGGGGTCGCGTCGCTCGCCCTCGCCGCCACCGCCTGCGGCGGCACCAGCAGCGAGGACGGTGGCGGCAGCGACGGCGGCGGGGGCGGGAGCAAGGACGCCAAGGGTCTGGCCCTCGCCTACGACATCGGCGGCAGGGGCGACCAGTCCTTCAACGACGCCGCCTTCGCCGGCCTGGAGCAGGCGAAGAAGGAGTACGGCTACGAGACGGCCGACATCGAGCCCACCGAGGGCGAGACCGACGCCGACAAGGAGCAGCGGCTCGCCTCGCTGGCCAAGCAGGGCTACAACCCGGTGATCGGCGTCGGTTTCGCCTACGGCCCCGCGATGGAGGCGGTGGCCGCGAAGTACCCGAAGACCACCTTCGGCATCGTGGACTCCGTGGTCGAGGGCGACAACGTCGCCTCCCTGGTCTTCGCCGAGAACGAGGCGTCCTACCTCGCCGGCGTCGCCGCCGCCAAGGCCACCAAGACCAGGACGGTCGGCTTCGTCGGCGGCGTCGACGTCCCGCTGATCCACAAGTTCGAGGCGGGTTACGAGCAGGGCGTCAAGGACACCGACCCGGACGTCGAGGTGATCGGGCAGTACCTGACCCAGACCGCCGAGGAGGGCGGCTTCTCCAGCCCGGACAAGGGCAAGGCCGCCGCCGAAGGGCAGATCGAGAAGAAGGCCGACGTCGTCTACCAGGCGGCCGGCCTCTCCGGGCAGGGCGTGATCGAGGCCGCCGCCGAGGCCGGGGTCTGGGCGATCGGCGTCGACTCCGACCAGTACGAGCAGGAAGCCCTCGCCAAGTACAAGGACTCCATTCTCACCTCGGCGCTGAAGGACATCGACGGCGCGGTGTTCGCGCTGGCCGAGTCGGTCGAGAGCGGCAAGCCGCTGACCGGCACCAAGACCTTCGACCTGAAGTCGGACGGGGTCGGCCTGGCGGCCAGCAACCCGAAGTTCGCCGAGGTCCCGGGCGTGACCGACGCCGTGGCCAAGGCCAAGGAGGGCATCGTCTCCGGCTCCATCAAGGTCCGGACGGAGTAGCCGTAACGACTCACCGCGGCGGGCGGGCGCCACCGGCTCCCGCCCGCCGCGGCGTACCCTCGAAACGCCGTACGCGCGTCACTCACCGCCACCCTCCGTTCGCAACCGGCAAGGGTTGCGCACACCTGCGGCGCCACGTTGGGCACGGGCGGATAACAAGAAGGACAGAAGGGGTTTTCAGGCAGGTCTACGCGCGTTAATCTGCGGCGAAGCCAGCGCCGTAGCCGAACCCCCGTCCGGCGCTTGTACGACAGGAGCACCACACATGCGCCGGATTTCCCGGATCACGGTCGCAGGCGCAGCGACCGCGTCCCTGGCCCTCGCCCTCGCCGCCTGCGGTGGTACCTCGACCTCCTCCGGCTCCTCGGAGTCCAAGGACGCCAAGGGCCTCGCCATCGCCTACGACGTCGGTGGCAAGGGCGACCAGTCCTTCAACGACGCCGCCTTCGCCGGCCTGGAGCAGGCGAAGAAGGAGTTCGGCTACGAGACGGCCGACGTCGAGCCGACCGAGGGCGAGACCGACGCCGACAAGCAGCAGCGCCTGGAGTCCCTGGCCAAGCAGGGCCACAACCCCGTGATCGGCATCGGCTACGCGTACGCCGCCGCCATCAAGGGCGCCGCGGCGAAGTACCCCGACACCACCTTCGGCATCGTGGACGACTCCACGATCGAGGCGAAGAACGTCGCCGACCTGGTCTTCTCCGAGGAGGAGGCGTCCTACCTGGCCGGTGTCGCCGCCGCCAAGAGCACCAAGACCGACGTGATCGGCTTCGTGGGCGGCGTGGACGTCCCGCTGATCCACAAGTTCCAGGCCGGTTTCGAGCAGGGCGCCAAGGACACGAACCCCAAGGTCAAGGTCCTCTCCCAGTACCTGACGCAGACCGCCGAGGAAGGCGGCTTCGCCAGCCCCGACAAGGGCAAGACGGCCGCCGAGGGCCAGATCGAGAAGAAGGCCGACGTCGTCTACGCGGCCGCCGGTCTCTCCGGTCAGGGCGTCATCGAGGCCGCCGCCGCCAACAAGGTGTGGGCGATCGGCGTCGACTCCGACCAGTACCAGCAGGCCGCCCTCGCCAAGTACAAGGACTCGATCCTCACCTCGGCGATGAAGGGTGTGGCCAAGTCGGTCTACACGCTCGCGAAGTCGGTCGAGGACGGCAAGCCCGAGACCGGTATCGTTCGGGGCGATCTGAAGAGCGGCGAGGTCAGCCTGTCGGACTCGAACCCGAAGTTCGCGGACGACGCAGCCCTCCAGGAAGCCATCAAGACGGCCAAGGAGAAGATCGTCAGCGGCGACATCAAGGTCAAGAGCGACTGACCGAGCAGCACCAGCCGATCCGCGTGCCAACGCGGTCGCGCCACCGTTCGGCGGGGTACGGGGAGGACGCCTCCCCGTACCCCGCCGGAGCAGGTACGCCACCGCTTCCCATGCCGTAGGGGCGCTACGCGCGTAGACGACCCCCGTCCCCAGGAGCGTGCGCCATCAACGCGTCCAGCAGCCCTCCGGCCGGAGCGGCGGGTGGTCAGGCGACCGCCGTCGAACTCGCCGGCATCACCAAGCGTTTCCCCGGAGTCGTCGCCAACCACGACATCCACCTCACCGTCCGCCGGGGCACCGTGCACGCCCTGGTCGGGGAGAACGGCGCCGGCAAGTCGACGCTGATGAAGATCCTCTACGGCATGCAGAAGCCGGACGAGGGCACCATCGCGGTCGACGGCGAGCAGGTGGCCTTCTCCTCGCCGGCCGACGCCATCGGCCGCGGCATCGGCATGGTCCACCAGCACTTCATGCTCGCCGACAACCTCACGGTCCTGGAGAACGTGGTCCTCGGCAGCGAGAAGCTGTACGGCATCGGCGGCCGGGCCCGCCGCCGGATCAAGGAGATCTCCGAGCGCTACGGCCTCGACGTCCGCCCCGACCTGCTGGTCGAGGAACTCGGCGTCGCCGCCCGTCAGCGCGTGGAGATCCTCAAGGTCCTCTACCGCGGCGCCCGCACCCTCATCCTGGACGAGCCGACGGCCGTCCTGGTCCCGCAGGAGGTCGACGCGCTCTTCGACAACCTGCGCGAGCTGAAGTCCGAGGGCCTCTCCGTCATCTTCATCTCCCACAAGCTCGGCGAGGTCCTCTCCGTCGCGGACGACATCACCGTCATCCGGCGCGGGACGACGGTGGGCACGGCCGTCCCGTCCGAGACGAGCCCGCGCCAGCTCGCCGAGATGATGGTCGGCAGCGAACTGCCCACCCCGGAGACGGCCGAGTCCACGGTCACCGACCGCCCGGTCGTCACGGTGGAGAAGCTGCGCCTGGCGGCCCCCGGCGGCAAGGCCCTCCTGGACGACGTCACGTTCACCATCCACGCGGGCGAGATCCTCGGCATCGCGGGCGTGGAGGGCAACGGCCAGACCGAACTGGTCGACGCGCTCATCGGCCTGCGCGCCCCCGACTCCGGCACGATCCGCCTCGCCGAGGAGGAGATCACCGGCTGGACCACCCGCAGGCGCCGCGAGCGGGGCGTCGGCCACATCCCCGAGGACCGCCACCGCCACGGCCTGCTCCTGGAGGCACCCCTCTGGGAGAACCGCATCCTCGGCCACGTCACCGAGCAGCCCAACGCCAAGGGCGTCTGGCTGGCCCCCAAGGCCGCCCAGGAGGACACCCGCCGGATCGTGGCGAAGTACGACGTCCGCACCCCCGGCATCGACGTCACCGCCGCCTCCCTGTCCGGCGGCAACCAGCAGAAGCTGATCGTCGGCCGCGAGATGAGCCACCGGCCGCGCTTCCTGATCGCCGCCCACCCCACCCGCGGTGTGGACGTCGGCGCGCAGGCCGCCATCTGGGACCACATCCGCGAGGCCCGCCGCGAGGGCCTGGCGGTGCTGCTGATCTCCGCCGACCTGGACGAGCTGATCGGCCTCTCCGACACCCTGCGCGTGATCTACGACGGAAAGCTGGTCGCGGACGCCGACCCGGCCGCCGTCACCCCCGAGGAGCTGGGCACCGCGATGACCGGCGCCGCCACCGGCCACCTGGAGCACGAAGAGACCCCCGCTGACGGCCCGGGTACGGAAGACGAGGCCCGCTGATGAAGAAGTTCGACAAGGAGCGCGTGCTCCTCGCGGTGGCCGGGCCGGTCATCGCGCTCGCCGTGGCCTTCGTGCTCAGCGCGATCGTCCTGATCGCCTCGGGCAAGAACCCCGTCGAGCCGTTCGCCCTGATGTTCGAGCAGGCCGGGTTCTCCGACATCCAGGTCCTGATCGTCAACCAGGCGTCGATGTACTACATCGCCGCCCTCGCGGTCGCCATCGGCTTCCGGATGAACCTGTTCAACATCGGCGTCGACGGCCAGTACCAGCTCGCCGCCATGATGACCGCGATCGTCGGCGCCCACGCGAACCTGCCGGCCGTCCTCCAGGTCCCGCTGCTCCTGCTCACCGCCGTCTGCACCGGCGCCTTCTGGTCCGGCATCGCCGGTGTCCTCAAGGTCACCCGGGGCGTCAGCGAGGTGGTCGCGACGATCATGCTCAACGCCATCGCCACCTCCGTCATCGGCTACCTGTGGCTGCCCGACGTCTTCGGCGTCAAGATCGGCAACAACAACACCACCGGCGAGATGCACGACTCCGGCCTGATCCCCGGCCTCGACATGGGCGCGGCCGGCGAGGTCTACGGCCTGGTCTTCCTCGCCGTCCTGCTCGGCATCGGCTACTGGGTCGTCCTCAACCGCACCCGCTTCGGCTTCGACCTGCGCGCCTCCGGCGCCTCCGAGTCGGCCGCCGCGGCCAGCGGCGTCAACCCCAAGCGCATGGTCCTCACCGCCATGCTGATCTCCGGCGGCCTGGCCGGCCTCGCGGGCCTGCCGATCCTGCTCGGCGACACCCACACCTACAGCCTCAACTTCCCCACCGGCATCGGCTTCCTCGGCATCGGCATCGCCCTCCTCGGCCGTAACAGCCCGGTCGGCATCGCCTTCGCCGCCCTGCTCTGGGCGTGGCTCGACAAGGCCAGCCCCGAGCTGGACTTCCACGGCTACGACAAGGAGATCGCCGTCATCATGCAGGGCCTGATCGTGCTCTCGGTCGTCGTCTCCTACGAGGCCGTCCGCGAATGGGGCCTGCGCCGCCAGCAGCGCCGGGTCGGCGCGGAGCTGGCCGCCGGTCACGTCCTGGGCGCCACCGACAACTCCACGAAGGAGGTGGCCGGCCGATGACCACCGTGACCGACCTCAACCAGCCCACGCTGCAGCCCGCCGCGCCCACCGGCCGCCGCCTCTCGCTGCCCGTGCTCCTGCTGGTCATCGCCGGCGCCCTGGCGCTGACCTCGCTGGTCCGCATCATCACCGGCGCCGACGGCATCACCAACGTCAGCCAGATGTCCACCGCCCTCCAGCTCGCCGTGCCCATCGGCCTCGCGGGCCTCGGCGGACTGTGGGCCGAGCGGGCGGGCGTCGTCAACATCGGCCTCGAAGGCATGATGATCCTCGGCACCTGGTTCGGCGCCTGGGCCGGCTTCCAGTGGGGCCCCTGGACCGGCGTCCTGGTCGGCATCATCGGCGGCGCCCTCGGCGGCCTGCTGCACGCGATCGTCACGATCACCTTCAACGTCAACCACATCGTCTCCGGTGTGGCCATCAACATCCTCGCCCTCGGCGCCACCCGCTACCTCGCCCCGCTCGCCTTCGAGGGCCACCCGGGCGGCTCCGCCAAGCAGTCCCCGCCGGTCGACTCCCTCGGCCACTTCACCATCCCCGGCCTCTCGGACGGGCTGAAGTCGCTCAACGAGCACGGCTGGTTCCTGGTCTCGGACCTCGCCGGCCTGCTCGGCGGCCTGGTCACCGACGTCTCCTGGCTGACCCTGATCGCCGTCGCCCTGATCCCCGCCACCTGGTGGATCCTGTGGCGCACGCCCTTCGGCCTGCGCCTGCGCTCCTGCGGCGAGAACCCGGTCGCCGCCGAGTCCCTCGGCGTCAACGTCTACAAGTACAAGTACCTCGCCGTGATCATCTCCGGCGGTCTGGCCGGCCTCGGCGGTGTCTTCCTCTCCCTGGTCGCCAACCCCTTCTACCTGGAGGGCCAGACCAGCGGCCGCGGCTACATCGGCCTCGCGGCGATGATCTTCGGCAACTGGATGCCGGGCGGCCTCGCCATCGGCGCCGGCCTCTTCGGCTACACCGACAGCCTCAACCTGCGCGGCGGCTCCGCCAACGTGCACGCCCTGCTGCTGCTCGGCGCGCTCCTGCTGCTCGCGGGCGCGATCTGGCTGGTGGTCCGAAGGAAGTACGTCAAGGCCGCGATCACCCTGGTCGTCGGCGCCCTCGTCTTCGCCTGGTACGCCGGCACCGACGAGGTCCCCAACCAGGTCGTCTCGGCCACGCCCTACGTCGTCACCCTCGTCGTCCTCGCCCTGTCCGCGCAGCGCCTGCGGATGCCGAAGGCGGACGGCATGCCGTACCGCAAGGGACAGGGCAAGTGACCGCGCCCGACACCGCCGCGCTCGACTGGGAGGCGCTGCTCACGTCCGCCCGGGACGCCATGTCCCGGGCGTACGCCCCCTACTCGGGATACCCGGTCGGCGCCGCCGCCCTCGTCGACGACGGCCGCACGGTCACCGGCTGCAACGTGGAGAACGCCAGCTACGGCATCGGCCTGTGCGCCGAGTGCGGACTGGTCTCCCAGTTGCAGGTGACCGGCGGCGGCCGGCTCACCCACTTCGTCTGTGTGGACGGCCGCGGCGAGGTGCTCGTCCCCTGCGGCCGCTGCCGCCAGCTCCTCTACGAGTTCGGCGGCCCCGACCTGCTGCTGCGCACCCCCGCGGGCGACCTGCCGCTGTCCGACATGCTCCCCCAGGCCTTCGGCCCCGACCACCTCACCAAGTAGCACCGGACCAAGCAACCCGGAAGGGAACGCCGGCCATGGCCATGGACGTCATCTCCGTCATCCGCACCAAGCGGGACCGCGGACCACTCAGCGACGAGCAGATCGACTGGGTCATCGACGCGTACACCCGCGGGGAGGTGGCCGACGAGCAGATGTCCGCGCTCGCGATGGCCATCCTGCTCAACGGCATGGACCGCCGCGAGATCGCCCGCTGGACGGCCGCGATGATCGCCTCGGGGGAGCGGATGGACTTCTCCGCCCTCTCCCGCCCGACCGCCGACAAGCACTCCACCGGCGGCGTCGGCGACAAGATCACCCTGCCGCTCGCGCCGCTGGTCGCCGCGTGCGGCGCGGCCGTCCCGCAGCTCTCCGGCCGCGGCCTCGGCCACACCGGCGGCACCCTGGACAAGCTGGAGTCCATCCCCGGCTGGCGCGCCCTGCTCTCCAACGAGGAGATGCTGGACGTGCTGGACAGCACCGGCGCGGTGATCTGCGCGGCCGGCGACGGCCTCGCCCCCGCCGACAAGAAGCTCTACGCCCTGCGCGACGTGACGGGCACGGTGGAGGCGATCCCGCTCATCGCCTCCTCGATCATGTCCAAGAAGATCGCCGAGGGCACCGGGTCGCTGGTCCTGGACGTCAAGGTCGGCTCCGGCGCCTTCATGAAGACGATGGAGGACGCCCGCGAACTGGCCTCCACGATGGTCGGCCTCGGCACCGACCAGGGTGTGACGACGGTCGCGCTCCTCACCGACATGGCCACTCCGCTCGGCCTGACCGCGGGCAACGCCCTGGAGATCCGCGAGTCCGTGCGGGTCCTGGCCGGCGGCGGCCCGTCCGACGTGGTCGAACTGACCCTCGCCCTGGCCCGCGAGATGCTCGACGCGGCCGGCCTCAAGGACGCCGACCCGGCGAAGGCCCTCGCCGACGGCTCCGCGATGGACGTCTGGCGCCGCATGATCAGGGCCCAGGGCGGCGACCCGGACGCCGCCCTGCCCACCTCGAAGGAACAGCACGTGGTCAAGGCGCCCTCGTCGGGTGTGCTGACCCGGCTGGACGCCTACGACATCGGCGTCGCCGCCTGGCGCCTGGGCGCGGGCCGGGCCCGCAAGGAGGACCCGGTCCAGGCGGCCGCGGGCATCGAACTCCACGCCAAGCCCGGCGACGGGGTCACCGCCGGCCAGCCCCTCCTGACCCTCCACACCGACACGCCCGACCGCTTCGAGTACGCCCTGGACGCGGTACGCGACGCCTACGACATCGCCGCGCCGGGCACGCACTTCACCGCCCCGCCGGTGGTGCTGGAACGCATCGCCTGACCAGGGGTTTCAGGTAAGGATGAACGGGACCGGTGGACCTGCGCCGGTCCCGTTCGGCCTGCTGGGAGATCATCGAAGTAATCGTCACCGTGGCGCCGCCGCCGTCCCCTCCCGGATCTCGCCCCGATCGACTGACGGAACCTCACCCCAGTACCGCCGCCACCCCCACCAGCACCGGTACCGCCGCCACCGTCGACACCAGGACCACGTCGCGGGCCAGGCGTTCGCCCACGCGGTACTGGCCGGCGTAGGTGTACATGTTCTGCGCGGTCGGCAGGGCCGAGGTCACCACCACGTCCAGCAGGTGCGCGCCGCGCAGGCCGAAGACCCCGGCCGCCAGCACCCAGGCGACGGCCGGCTGGCCCACCGACTTCAGGACCACCGCCAGCAGCACCGGGGCGCGGTCCGGGCCCCGGAACGGCATCGCGCTGCCGCACAGGGAGATGCCGAAGGCCATCAGGACCGCCGGTACGGACATGTTGCCGATGAGCGTCAGCGGGTCCAGGACCGGGGCGGGGACCCGCAGCCCGGACGCGGCCACCGCGACGCCGGCGAGCGAGCCGACGGCTATCGGGTTCCGCAGCGGGGTCAGCAGCTTCCGCCACAGCGGGCCCGTGCGTCCGGCGCCGCCGCTCAGGTCCAGGACGGTCAGTCCGACCGGCGCGAGGAAGACGAGCTGGAACAGCAGTACCGGCGCCACCAGCGAGGCGTCGCCCAGTACGTACACGGCGATCGGGATGCCGAGGTTGCCGGAGTTGACGTAACCGGAGCACAGGGCGCCGATCGTGGTGCGGCCCACGCCCCAGCGCCGGGCGGCGCCGACGGCGACGAAGACACCGGCCACCGCGAACGTGCTGAGCGCGGTGACCAGGAGCCTGCTGGAGAAGACCACCGACAGGTCGGCCCGCGCGAGCGTGGTGAACAGCAGTGCCGGCGAGGCCACGTGGAAGGCGAGCTTCGTCAGCACCTCACGCCCCTGCGGGCCGAGGTGGCCGCCCCGCCCGAGCAGGTAACCGACGCCGATCACGACCGCGATCACGGCGAAGCCGGTCAGCACCCCCTGCACGGCACCCCCCGGGCGGGGCGGCGGGCAGCGGGCAGCGCGACGGGAGGGGATGCGTGGGGCATACACCAAACCCTCTGCTGCGAAGCCCGCGCAGGTCAAGG
This sequence comes from Streptomyces ziwulingensis, assembly GCF_039542605.1. Classification (NCBI taxonomy): domain Bacteria; kingdom Bacillati; phylum Actinomycetota; class Actinomycetes; order Kitasatosporales; family Streptomycetaceae; genus Streptomyces; species Streptomyces ziwulingensis. The sequence goes on along the minus strand of NZ_BAABIG010000038.1, from coordinate 37,660 downwards.
CAGGGTGACGGCGCCCACAACAGCGTCCGCGCCGCCGCGGCGTTACGGCCGGGGCCGGTCCGCGAACACCCACCGGTTGCCCGCCAGCGCGTCGTTCGGCTCGGGCAGCGGCCCCCGTCCGTGCCGGCGGCTGAACTCGAAGGGGGTGTGGACCGAGGTGGACCAGCCCCGGCCGGCCAGCGCGCCCGCGGAGTCCGGCCTCGGGTCGCTGTCGAACAGGCGGAGCAGGTCGATGCCGAGCTGGCGCCTGGTCGAGGTGTAGAGCGGGCTGTCACGGTAGGCCAGCAGGTCCTTCTCCAGCTTGACCTCGTACCCCAGCGCGCTCCCCGCCGCGCTCAACCGGTCGACCGTGTCGAGGAGACGCGTCTCGGTGGCGGTCGGCAGATAGAACAGCAGCCCCTCGGCCAGCCAGACGGTCGGCGCGGCCGGGTCGAAGCCGGCCCCGGTCAGCGCTCCGGCCCAGTCGCCGCGCAGATCGCACGGGAGCGGTACCCGCCTCGCCTTCGGGACGTCCGGCAGCCCGTCGAGCACCTGGTGTTTGAACGCCAGCACACCCTCCCGGTCGATCTCGTAGATCACGCAGTCCGGTGGCCAGTCGAGCCGGAAGGCCCGCGCGTCCAGCCCCGCCCCGAGCAGCACCACCTGGCGGGCGCCGCCCGCGTGCGCCGACCGGAGGAGGAAGTCGTCGAGGACCCGCGTCCGCAGCCCGAAGTACCGCGCGAACCTGCCCCACAGCGGGTTCGCGTCCCCGTCCGGCACCTGCTGGATGCGGACCGGCCAGGTCGCGGAGGCGGGTGCGGCGCGTACGAAGTGTTCCGCGTAGACGTCCCGCGCCAGGCTGTCGGGGCGGTAGGTCTCGATCGCCCGTGCGGCGGCGACCAGGAGAGCGGTCAGGCCCACGCCTCCTTCCACCCCGTCCACACCGGCGTTCTGGTGTGCCGCGTAGACCATGTGTGCTCCCTCGATGATGAAGGGCGGCGTCATCGCCTGCCGCCCGTAGGTTCGGGAATGAGGACCGGTTTGACCACGCGGCCCGCGTCGCAGTCCTGTTCGGCCTCGTTGACACAGGCGAGCGGGTACGTACGGATGAGTCGGTCGAAGGGGAACAGCCCGGCCCGCCACAGCGCGAGCAGCCGGGGGATCAGCAGCCCCGGCACGGCGTCCCCTTCGCAGAGGTGGGAGATCCGCCGGCCCCGGTCCAGCGCCCCCGGTTCGATCGGCAGCGCGGTGTGCAGCCGTGCCACCAGGCCGAGCAGGCCGGTCGGGCGCAGGGCCCGCAGCGCGTCGTTGATGAGTGCGGCGGAGCCCGTGGTGTCCAGCGCGTACCGCGCCCCGCCGTCCGTCAGCCGCCTGATGCGGTCGGGCAGCCCGGCCGGGCCGGCGTACAGGGGGACCGCGTGGAAGCGTTCGGCGAGGGCCAGCCGTGCGGGGTGCCGGTCGACGGCCACGGTCACCGCCCCGGCGGCGCCGGCCGCCATCACCGCGGCCAGCCCCACCGCGCCCGCGCCGAGGACCACGACGGTGTCCCCGGGGCCGGCGCCGAAGGAGTGCAGGACCGCCCCGGCGCCGGTCAGGAAGCCGCAGCCGAGCGGTCCGAGCAGTTCCACGGGGAGCGAGGGGTCGACCCGGACGGCGTTGCGGGCCGGGACCACCGCGTACTCGGCGAACGCGGACTGGCCGAACCAGCGCGGGGCCAGCGCGCCCCCGGCCGCGTCGGTGAACCGCGCCGCCCCCTGCGCGCGCCCGCCGAAGAGGTTGAGCGAGGCGAAGGAGTCACAGTAGGCGGGGGCCGCGGCCAGGCAGCTCCGGCAGCGGCCGCAGGAGTCGTAGCTCAGCACGACGTGGTCACCGACGCTCAGGCCGGTGTCCGGGCCGCCCGTCTCCACCACCACCCCGGCCCCCTCGTGGCCGAGCACCGCCGGCAGCGGGGAGCGGCCCGCCGAACGCCGTACCGCGAGATCGGTCCGGCACATCCCGCACCCCGCGATCCTGACCAGGATCTCGCCGGCGGCCGGGCCCCCGTCGAGGATCACCTCCTCGACGGCGAACCGCTCCTCGTACGAGCGCAGTACCGCCGCGTCGAACCTCACTGTCACGCCCTCTCGTCCGGTGGCGGTACGGCTCTCCCCGACGCCGGCGACGGTGGGCGACCGAGCCGGCGGTCCGGCGCTCAGCTCGCGGCGGCGACGGTGGCCGCGTGCTCCCGGGCGTGCCGGTCCAACTCGGCCCGGAAGGCGGCCACCAGGTGCGGGCGGATCCGTCCGGCGGTGCGGTCGCCGCCCTCGCAGACGGCCCCGCGCACCCCCACGATGTCCGTGCCGATACGGGTGAGCACGCCGAGGTCCCCCGCCTTGACGCTGCCCGCCAGGGCGGCGAGCAGACCGGCCCCGTGGGCCAGCCGGACGAACTCCGCGCAGAGGTCGGGCGGTACGTGGTCGAACAGCCGCGTCCCGTCCTTGACCGCGGTGTCGAGCATCGCCGCGTCGGAGCCGGAGCGGCGGGCGATGTCGGGCAGCGCGAGCGGGTTGACGCACCCGACCCGGTGGGCGTCGGCGTACCCCGAGGCGACGACGAACGCGTCCGGCCGGTGGTCCTTCACCGCCCGGACCACCCCGCGCATGACCTCGACGGCCTGCTCGGGCGTCGTGCATCCGTAGAGGCCGACCTTGACGTAGGTGGCTCCGGAGACGGCCGCGCCGAGCGCCGCCTGCGCCACCGTGCCGGGCTTGTACGGTACGTCCCCCACGGTGGCGGAGAGCGGCTTGTCCGCGGGGATCGCGTCGCGGATCTCCCTGATGACCCAGGGGAAGTTCGCGCCGAGCGAGCCTTCGTCGGGCTTCTTGACATCGACGATGTCGAGGTGCTCAGCCGCCTTCGCGCAGTCGAGGGCCTCCTCGACACTGTCGGGCGAGATGAGAAGCAACAACGTGCGTTCCTTCCACCGGGTGCCCGCCCGCCGGGCGGCAGGGCATCCGGAATCCTCGGGATCACGTGCGGTCCGCACATCATTTCCGCGCCCCACGCCCCTCGGCAGAGCGCGCACGCCACCGACCGGGTCACGGTGACGACAGGTTCACGCCCCCGCAGTGCGCCGCACGCGCCGCCGCTGACAGGGAGTTTCCGGCCGAAGTTCCCTTGATCCTCCTATTTTAGGACATTGGATCATTATTCAGAATGTGAAGCATCTTATATAAATGTAGGCTGATGAAGCATCAGTTGAGGAAACTTCCTTCACTGTGCACACCGAAAGGCACCTCATGCGCATCACGCGCGCCAACACCCTCCACCGGACCCTCCTGATCTCCGCGGTCGCCGTTCTCGGCCTCGCCGCCACCCCGGCTCTCGCCTCCGCGCCCGCCCAGAGCGAAGCGGGCAACGCCCGGACCCACAGCAGCCTCGGTCTCCTCGGCCTGCCCGGCGCCAACGGCGCGGGCGGCACCGGAACCAGCGGCGGTGTCGGTGGCCTCGGCGGCGTCGGCGGCGCCGCGGGTGCCAACGGCAACGGCGGCAACGGCGGTGTCGGCGGCAACGCCACCGGCATGGCGAGCATCGGCGGGGCCGGCGGCAACGGCGGCGCCGGAGGCGGCAACGGCAACGGCGGCCTCGGCGGCTCCGGTGGCGCCGCCTCGCTCGGCGGCAAGGGCGGCAAGGGCGGCGTGGGCGGTGCCGGCAACGCCGGTACCGGCATCAACGGCGGCCCGGGCGGCAAGGGCGGCACCTCCACGGCCGGCGGCGGTCACGCGGGCGGGGCCGGCGGAGCCGGCGGCGCGGCCAGCGCGGTCTGCGCGGGCAAGCCCGGCGGCAACGGCACCAACGCCACGTCCACCGCACCCGGCGTCGCCGGCGTCACCGGCGCGGCGGGCAACACCACCCTCCCCTGCTGAGCGGATCACCCCGCGAGGACCCGGCTTCGGTCCTCCGCTCCCGCCCCCGCTCCGGCCGCCGCGAAAGCGGGGACCGGAGCGGGAGCGGTCACCCAGCAGGAACAGGCAGTACGCCATTCTGAGAGGGACGTCATGCGACGTATCCGCACCATCCCGGTCGTAGCCGGGGCAGTCACCCTGGCCGCCGCCACCACCGTGCTGCTCCCGGCCTCCGCCCACGCGGCCGTGGCCTGCACCGAGACCGCGCTCATCGCCGCCGTCAACTCCGCGAACGCCGCCGGCGGGGGCGACGTCGTCCTCGCGTCGGGCTGCACGTACACCCTCACCGCACCCCACAGCAGCGACGGCGACGGTCCCAACGGCCTCCCGGTCATCACCACCGCCATCACACTGACCGGCGACAACAACATCATCACCCGCTCGACGACGCTGCTCGCCCCCCTCTTCCGCATCGCCAAGGTCGCCGGCGGCGGCAACCTCACCCTCAAGGGCAACGTCACCCTCAGCAACGGCAGGACCACCACGGACGGCGGCGGCATCCTCAATTACGGCGCCGTGACCCTCACCGCCGGCGCGCTCACCGGCAACACCGCCCTGGGCAAGGGCGGCGGACTCGCCAACCGGGACATCGCCGCCCCCACCACGGGAGCGACGGCGACCCTCACGGGCAGCACCGTCTCCGGCAACACCGCCGGCGGCCGGGGCGGCGGCATCTACAACGGTCTGCGCGGCACGCTGACGACCACCAGCAGTTTCGTCAACGGCGCCAACAACGGCTCCCAGGGCGGCGGCATCGCGGCCGTCGACTCCACGGCGACCACGCTGACCAGCACCCCCGTCAGCGCCAACAAGGCTCTCCTCAACGCCGGGGGGATCTACCGCCAGAACGGCACCATGACGATCACCACGTCCCCCACCGGCGGCAACACCCCCACCAACTGCACCGGCAGTTCCCCCGCCGTCCCCGGCTGCGTCGGCTGACGCCTCCTGTCGGGCCGTCAGAACGGCAGCTCCCGGGGCCCATACGGCTATTGGCGTGACCACGAGCATCGACAAAGCCGTATGTAAGCATGGAAAAGGTATGGGTGTCCGTATTATCGCCCTAATCCGTATTTCCGGTATGCAACGAAGGAGTGGTCATGGGCCTGCCCATCATCGGCGGTTTGGTCGACAGCGTGGTCGGTATCGTTCTCGGCGCGGTGGCCGGCATCGCGCCTCAGCTCGGAGCCCTGCTGGCGGGCCTGGTGTGAGTGGGCCGATACCGAGGCCGCCCTTCCCCCCGACCACCGCGGACACCGACCGGCTGACCGGCCGGTGTCCGCGGCACAAGGCTCCGGCGCCGTCGACCGAGGCGTCCGAGGCCGCAACTCACGGACGCCGGAGCCTCGTTGCCGTCTTCGAACGGTCGAGTGCGCACGAACGCGGTTCAGCCCCTCCGCTCTCCACCGGTCCCGGTCAGGCATCTGGTCGCGCCGGCGCCAGGCCGAGAACATCGCCCAGTTCGGGGCGCGGCACCGGTGAATCAGGCTCCGGCCCGCCCCGGCACAGTGCTCTCCCCCCGCAGCGCCGCGGCGACCCGGTCGGTGAAGTGCGCTGCGTCCAGGTCGATCCGGCGCAGCCCGACGCGGTCCGAGTGATGGACGACGACCACCTCGTCGGCTCGAAGGCCCAGCTCCGGAGTGGTCGCCCGGGCCGCCTCGACCGCGCGACGTAGTTCCGACGACTCCATACCGTCCTCCCGGACCCGCTGTTATCGTGCGCCGATGTCACCGATCAGGCAGGTCCAAGTCACCTTCGACTGCGCGGCACCCGAGCGCCTGGCTCGATTCTGGTGCGAGGTGCTGGGATATGCCGTATCGCCGCCACCGGCGGGGTTCGCCACCTGGGACGACTTCGACCGCTCCCGGCCCGCTGAGGAGCAGGGCTCATGGTTCGCCTGCGGCGATCCCTCGGGGGTGGGCCCGCGACTGTTCTTCCAACGCGTCCCCGAAGGCAAGGTCGTCAAGAACCGGGTCCACCTCGACGTGCGGGTCGGCACCGGGCTCGTGGGCGAGAAGCGCCTCGCCGCGCTCGAAGCGGAGTGCGCCCGGCTGCTCCCGCTCGGCGCGGTACGCGAGCGACTGCTGTACGACGGCAACGACGCGTGCATCGTGATGCGGGACATCGAGGGCAACGAGTTCTGCCTCGACTGAGCACCTGCCCCGAGCGGGCGGGGCGGGCAGTGACAGCCCGTGAAGGGTCTGTGCAGGTCGCCGCGGCCCCGGGTGGGACCGATGAGTTCCGGAGGATGGGGCGGTCTACCGGTCGTGGATGCCGTGACACACGCCGTGCTCGTGCTGCCGGGGCCCGTCTCGAAGGAGGCCGTGCCCCGGTTCTGTGACGAGGTGCGCGCGCTGCTGGAGGCCACCCGGGCCGGGGTGGTCGTCTGTGACGTCGGGGGGCTGGGGCCGCCGGGCCTCGCCGCGGTGGAGCTGCTGGCGCGGCTCCAGCTCACCGCGCGGCGGTGCGGGGGCCGGATCCGGCTGCGCGACCCCACGCCGGGCCTACTGTCCTTCCTCGATCTGGTCGGTCTCCGCTTCGAGACGGAGCGGCAGCCCGAACAGCGGGAACCACCGGGCGGTGTCGAGGAAGCAGTGGAACCCGGTGATGCGGCCGTCTGAGAGCTCCAGCACCTGGACCGCCCAGGGCGTGAAGCCGCCCTGCTCGGGGTCGGGCTTGTAGTGCGCGAAGCCCGGCAGGCCGTTGGCCTGGACCGGCAGCAGCCGGGAACCGGCGCAGGAGGCGCCGATCGTCGTCATGAACCCCGTGATGTCCGCCGGGCCGGCCAGCCACAGGTCGAACGGCGGCATCGTCATGACCGCGTCCTCGTGCAGCAGGGCGGTCAGGGCCGTCATGTCGTACCCCTCGAAGGCGGCCACGTACCGCTCCAGGAGTTTCCGCTGCTCCTCGTCGAGCGGGTCCGACACCGCCCCCGCGGGCTCCTGCCCGGCCCGCTCCGCGAGGGTCGCGCGGGCCCGCTGGAGGGCGCTGTTCACGCTCGCCACCGAGGTGTCGAGCAGCTCGGCGACCTCGCTCGCCCGCCAGGCCAGTACCTCGCGCAGGATGAGCACCGCCCGCTGCTTGGGCGGGAGCTGCTGGAGGGCGGCCATGAAGGCGAGCCGCACCGACTCCTTGGCGACCGCCGCCTCCGCCGGGTCGTCGGTCGTGGGCAGCGCGCGGGCGTCCGGCATCGGCTCCAGCCAGGTGTTGTCCGGCCGGGGCGCCAGGGCCGCCTGGGCCAGCGGCGTCGACTCCGACAGGTCCATGGGACGGGCCCGCTTGTTGCCCGCGGCCAGCATGTCCAGGCACACGTTGGTCGCGATGCGGTAGAGCCAGGAGCGGAGGCTGGAGCGGCCCTCGAACTTCTCGTGGTTCCGCCAGGCCCGCACCAGCGTGTCCTGCACCGCGTCCTCGGCCTCGAAGGAGGAGCCGAGCATCCGGTAGCAGTACCCGGTCAGCTCGACCCGGTGCCTCTCCAGCGCGGAGTCCAGCTCCGCGGTCGCCGTGCCGTCGGTCATCGTCCACCCACCCCTGTGGCCGTCACGCGGTGCGCGTCTTCGCGCCCCACACTTCGGAAGCTACCGCAGCCCACTGACACTGGCCCGGTCAGTGGGAAAATCCGCAGGTGAGGGGGAGGGGCGCGCGACCCGTCGGGGGGAGGTGGGGCGGCTCAAGGCGGCTCAAGGCGGCAAGGCGGCTCAAGGCGGCTCAGGCCGCGACGGCGACCGCCGCGGCCTGCCGGCGCGCCGCGCGGGTGCCGAGCAGCGTGATCGACACGACCCCCGCCATCGCCAGCAGCCCGACCCACACCGTCCCGCCCCAGCCTCCGGCGTGGAAGGCGACCGCGCCGACCGTGCTGCCGACGCTGGAGCCGATGTAGTAAGCGGACTGGTACAGGGCGGACGCCTGCGCGCGGCCCTTAGTCGCGGTCCTGCTGACCGCCGAGGAGGCCACCGCGTGCCCCGCGAAGAAACCGCCCGTGATGAGGACCAGGCCGAGCAGGATCAGCGGCAGGGAGTTGGCGAGGGACAGCAGCAGACCGGCCGCGGTGAGACCGCCGGCGAGGTACAGCGCCCCGCGCCGCCCCAGCCGGCCCTGGAGCCGGCCCGCCGTCGACGCCGACACCGTGCCGACCAGGTAGACCAGGAAGATCGAGCCGACGACGCCCTGCGGCAGCGAGAACGGGGCCTCGGTCAGGCGGTAGCCGATCACCGTGTAGACGCCGCCGAACACCGTCATGAACAGCGCGCCGATCGCGTACAGGCGGCGCAGCAGCGGGTTCGCCAGGTGGTCGCGGACGGTGCCGGCCAGCGCCCGCGGGCGCAGTGAGCCCGGCGTGAAGTGCCGCGGCTTCGGCAGCAGCAGCCGGAACGCCACCGCACAGGCCACCGCGACCACGCCGATCACGCCGACGGCCGGCCGCCAGCCCCACTCCTGGGCGATCCAGCCGGTGATGACCCGGCCGCTCATCCCGCCGACGCTGTTGCCCGCCACGAACAGGCCGATCGCCGTGACCAGCGCCTTCGGGCTGACCTCCTCGGCTAGGTAGGCCGTCGCCGAGGCCGGCAGGCCCGCCAGCGCGGCGCCCTGCACCGCCCGCAGCGCCACCAGCGCGGTGAGCGAGGGCGCGAAAGGCACCAGCAGCCCGACGGTCACCGCGACCGCGAGCGACGCCGTCATGACCGTACGCCGTCCGAACCGTTCCGACAGGGCGCTCATCGGCAGGACGAACACCGCCAGGCCGCCGGTCGCGGCGGCCACCGTCCAGCTCGCGTCGCCGGCCGTGACGCCCAGGTCGCCGGAGATCAGCGGCAGCAGCGCCTGGGTGGAGTAGAGCAGGGCGAAGGTCGCCACACCCGCGAGGAAGAGGGCCAGGCTCATCCGGCGGTAGCCGGGGCCGCCCGGGGTCATCCGCGGGCCGGCCGCAGAGGCGGCGGCGGACGGACCGGAGGAGGCGGTGGGACCGGTGGGAGCGGCGGGAGCGGAGACGGATGCAGCGGAGACGGATGCAGCGGCGCCCACGGTGGTGGACGCCCCGGTATCGGCGGGAGTCATGACGCGAACGTACGGAGCCGTCACTCATCCGTCCAATGCATGGAACGTCCATAATCGTTCCCATGGCGCATCAGCGAAGCTCAGAGCCGTGGCGGTCACGCGACAGTGACAGAGGCAGTGACACAGAAGACATCGTCGCGCTGCTCGCGCCACGCCTCGCGCACTTCGCCGGCGTCGCCCGCACCGAGCACGTCACCCGCGCCGCGCAGGAGATGAACGTCCCCCAGTCGACCCTCTCGCGCGCCCTGGTCCGCCTCGAACAGGACCTGGGCGTCGACCTGTTCGCCCGGCGCGGCCGCACGCTCTCCCTGACCCCCGCCGGACGCACCTTCCTCGCCTCCGTCGAACGCGCCCTCGCCGAGATCGAGCGAGCCGCCGACGAGGTCCGCGCCGACGCCGACCGCGCCACCGGCAAGGTCGCCTTCGGGTTCCTGCACACCATGGGCGCCGAGACCGTACCCGGCCTGCTGCACGCCTTCCGCGCCGACCACCCCCGGGTCCGCTTCAGCCTGGTGCAGAACTACGGCGAGGCCATGCTGGAACGCCTGCGCGCGGGCGAACTCGACCTCTGCCTCACCTCCCCGGTGCCGGACGCGCCCGACCTGGCCGCCCGCCGCCTGGACGAGCAGAAACTGCGGCTGGTCGTCCCCGCCGACCACCGGCTCGCCGCCCGCCGCCGGATCAAGCTCGCCGAGGCCGCCGACGAGAACTTCGTGACCCTGGAACCGGGCTACGGGCTGCGCCGCATCACCGACGACCTGTGCAAGGAGGCCGGCTTCCGGCCCAAGGTCGCCTTCGAGGGCGAGGAGGCGGAGACCCTGCGGGGACTGGTCGCGGCCGGGCTCGGCGTCGCCCTCCTCCCGCCGCCCACCGTCCCGCGCCCCGGGGTCGTCGAACTGGCGGTCACGGCGCCGCGCGCGGCCCGCGAGATCGGCGTCGCCTGGCTCGCGGGCCGCGCGGACACACCGCCGGTGGCCGCCTTCAAGAAGTTCCTGCTGTCGAGGAGGGGCAACCTGCTGCCCTAGGGCCTGTCCGACCGGTACCCGTCCGGCGGTCCTACCGCAACGTCTTCCCGAAGCCGACGGCCAACGGCATCCGCAGCCCCAGCGGCGGCGGAGCCGCCAGCGCGTCCTCCAGCGGACGGGCGAACGCCTGACCGAACAGCGCGCCCAGTACGAAGTCCTGCACCAGCGCCGCGACTTCCTCGCGGTAGTGGTGCAGCCCGTGCCCGTCGGAGTGCACCTCGAACCGGCACACGTCCCGGTTCGCCTTCTTCGCCCGCGCCGCCAGCCGGAACGACAGCTCCGGATCGCTGCGTCCGTCGTTCGTGCCGTGCACGATCAGCACCCGCCGCCCGGCGAGCTGCCGTACCGGTTCGGGCGGCGCGGCCAGATCGTCGGCCGGCAGCCACGGGGCGATCGCCAGCACCGAGTTGACGGCCTCGTGGCCGGCCGCCCGCAGCGCCGCCCGGCCGCCCATGTCCACGCCGGCCAGGCAGACCGGGACGTCGCCGTAGCGCCGCAGCGCCTCGTCGGCGGCCCACTCGGCGTCCCGCGCGAGCCGGGCCTCGCTGCCGTTCCAGCCCCGGTAGCGGTAGTGCACGACGTGGGTGGCCAGGCCCTCGTCGCGGCCGGCCCGCGCCAGGCGCCGTCCCCACGCGCGGACGGAGGCGGTCGCCAGGAGCGGGGAGGGTCTGCGTCCGGAGATCTCGTCACCGCCGGGGAGCAGCAGCGCCACCCCGCTCACCGCCGTCGGCTCCGGACCGAGCGCTCGTCCCAGCCGGGCCCTGCGCACCGGTGTCGCTTGCTGTGCCATGGCAGAACAGTCTCAGAAGTGCGGGTGTACGCGATCCGTCCGTGCGGTCACCGTTGCGTATCGACCGGTTCGTGCACCACGTAGGTGCGCGGCCGGAGCCGGCGGCCCGGCGACCGGTGGCGAAACCGGGTGATCTACGCGCGTAGCAGCTAGAGTGCGCAGATGACGAGCCAGACCAGCGGGACCCCCGCGAACTCCCCCGCGCCGGACCAGATCCGCCGGGCGCCCAAGGTGCTGCTCCACGACCACCTCGACGGCGGCCTGCGCCCCGGCACGATCGTCGAACTCGCCGACGCGTGCGGCTATCCGCGGCTTCCGGAGACCGACCCCGGCAAGCTCGGCGCCTGGTTCGGCCGGGCCGCCGACTCCGGTTCGCTGGAGCGGTACCTGGAGACCTTCTCGCACACCGTCGCGGTGCTGCAGACCCGCGACGCGCTGTTCCGGGTGGCCGCCGAGTGCGCCGAGGACCTCGCCGCGGACGGGGTCGTCTACGCCGAGGTGCGCTACGCCCCCGAGCAGCACCTGGCGGGCGGGCTCAGCCTCGAAGAGGTGGTCGAGGCCGTCGACGCGGGGTTCCGGGAAGGGGAGCGGCGCGCGCGGGAGAACGGGCACCGCATCCGCGTCGGCGCCCTGCTGACCGCCATGCGGCACGCCGCCCGCTCCCTGGAGATCGCCGAACTCGCCGACCGTCACCGGGACCTGGGCGTCGTCGGTTTCGACATCGCCGGCGCCGAGGCCGGCCACCCGCCCACCCGGCACCTCGACGCCTTCGAGTACCTGAAGCGGGCCAACAACCACTTCACCATCCACGCCGGTGAGGCGTTCGGGCTGCCGTCGATCTGGCAGGCGCTGCAGTGGTGCGGCGCCGACCGGCTCGGGCACGGGGTGCGGATCATCGACGACATCGAGGTGCGCGCGGACGGCTCGGCGCGGCTCGGGCGGCTCGCCTCGTACGTGCGCGACAAGCGGATCCCGCTGGAGCTGTGCCCCAGCTCCAACCTCCAGACCGGCGCGGCATCCTCGTACGCGGACCATCCGATCGGGCTGCTGCGGAAGCTGAATTTCCGGGCGACCGTCAATACCGACAATCGTCTGATGTCCCACACCAGTATGAGCCGGGAATTCGAGCACCTGGTCGACGCGTTCGGTTATACGCTCGACGACATGCAGTGGTTCTCCGTCAATGCGATGAAATCAGCGTTCATTCCTTTCGATGAACGACTAGCCATGATCAACGACGTGATCAAGCCCGGATATGCCGGGCTGAAGTCCGAATGGCTGTTCCAGTAGACCGCCTCCACCAGGGGTGATGCGGACGGGATGGTGGAGTGCGGGGGAATCCGTAGCCGTATTCGCCGGCGATCGTTCGCCATTCGTTCGCATTTCGATGTTTGCGGCGGACGACGCCGTGTGTTTACGGTCGAGGACCGCTCACATCCCCGACTCCCCGTTTCGAGGAAGCATTTCATGAAGCAGTCTGCTGCCAAGACCCTCGGTGTCGCCGCTCTCGGTGCCGCCTTCGCCGCCGCCGGCGCGGGTGCGGCCACCGCGGCTCCGGGTGTCCCGGACGCCGCCCAGACCCTGGGCGGCCTCACCAGGACGCTCCCCACCGAGACCGTCACCCAGGCACTGCCGGGCGGCGCCGCCCACGTACTGGGGCAGGGCCAGCGTGCCGCCGGCACCGGCCTGACCGCCGCCCAGCCGGTCGTCGAGCAGCTCGTGGCCGAGCAGCTCGCCAACGGCCCCACCGGGCCGCTCGGCGGACTGCTCGGCGGACTGCCGGTGCAGGGCGGCCTGCCGCTGAACGGCGTCCCGGTCGCCTGAGTCACGTCACTCCGCGCCCGCCTCGACGCGCCGAAGGGGCGCACCCGGTTGCTTTGGGTGCGCCCCTCGTCCGTGCCGGCCGGTCGTCCGTGCCGGCCGTGGCTACCAGGCCGTCCGGGTGGCCTTCCCCTCCGAGGGGAAGAGGACCCACAGCGCCAGGTAGAGCAGGAACTGCGGGCCGGGCAGCAGGCACGAGACGAGGAAGATCACGCGCATCGTGGTCGCGGAGGTGCCGAAGCGCCGTGCCAGCGCGGCACACACTCCGCCGATCACGCGGCCGTCGGTGGGGCGGGCGAGGCGGGACATCGCGACTCCTTCATGAGCGTCGGCCGGAGGAGACCGAGTGACCCCCTCCGCTGACTTCAAAGCTACGGAAGGCGAAGGGGACGAAGCGTCGCTCTACGGGGCGATCCCGACCCTGGGAATCGTCGGGGTACGCCCCTGAGACGGCTCCTGCTCCTGCTGGGGGAGGTCGGCGCGCTGCCACCGCTGGGATCTGCGGCGGAGCCGGGCCCGCCCGGCGGGGACCACGGCGAGGTGCGCCAGGGCCACGCCCGCGGTGTTCAGCAGCAGCGAGTCGACGTCCGCCCGCTGGCCGGGCACCCCGGTCTGGAGCAGTTCGATGCCCAGCGACAGCAGCGCGCCCGCGGTCACGGTGCGCAGCAGCGAGGCGAGCGGGGAGACGACGGTGCGGCCGTTCGCCATCGGCAGCAGCACGCCCAGCGGGGCCAGCAGCGCCAGCCCCCCGCCGATGCACCGGACCGCCTCCGGCCAGCCCAGGACCACGTCACCGCGGATGCCCTCGAAGGGGCGCAGATTGGCCGGCATCACCCAGGGCACGTCCAGCGGACGCAGCGTGAGCCAGGCGACGAACACGAGGTGGGCGACCAGGAGGACACCCCCCGTCGCCCGGATGCGGAACGCGGCGCTGCCGCCGATGGAGCCTAGACGCTGCACGCCCCCGAAGACGCGGCGTTCCGCGCGCGTGGTTCCGGGTTCCATGGCCGGCGGGTGAGTCCTGCGCCACACGCCCGGCGGCCCGGCCGGTCAGCCCCCGGCGACCGTGCTCGACGGCGGTTCGTTGCTCCCCGGGCGGGCCCGGACCTCGTCCGTGCAGGCGTACCGGCGCGGCGCCCGCTCGCCCGGTCCGCCCAGGACCACCGAGCCGTCGCCCTCGGCCGCCGCCGAGTCGGAGAAGGTGCACACGATCTGGGCCAGGGCGTACGAGGTGAGGTCGCCCGGCGCGGTGCTCAGCCGCAGGGTGTCCTCGGGGTCGCCGGGGCGCGGCCCCACGACCGACGCGCCGGCCCGTACGTCCGTGGTGTACCCGGCCTCCCGCTCCGCGGCCGACGGCCCCGCGGCGAGCTGGTCCAGCAGGCCCTGGGCCACCAGTATCCGCCGCGCCGCGTCCGCGGTGCCGTCCGGCACCCGCACCGTCCGGTCCACCGCCGCCAGGGAGGAGCCGCACAGCAGGAACGCCTGTACGGCGATGCCCGGCGCGGGCGGTGGCGACGCGTCCGGCTCGGCGGGCGAGCAGCGCACCCGCGAGGGCGCGGGCCCGAACTCCGTCGGCACCTCCGTGGCCCGGATACCGCACCCGGTGAGCAGCACGGCCAGCACGGGGAGTGCCAGCAGGCGGCGTACGGTCATCAGGACTGTCCCTTCGCGTCCTTGCCGTTGTCGGAGCCCTCGGCGTCCGGGTCCTCGGGGCCCGGCTCGGTCAGCGCGGGATCGTCCTGCGGCAGCCGCAGGGTGAACACCGCGCCGCCGTCGGGGGAGTTGGCCGCGGTGATCTCACCGCCGTGGATGTGCGCGTTGGCCAGGGCGATGGACAGGCCGAGGCCGCTGCCCTCGGAGCGTGGCCGGGAAGCGCTCGCCTTGTAGAAGCGGTCGAAGACGTGCGGCAGGACGTCCTCGGGGATGCCGGGCCCGTGGTCGCGCACCGCGATGACCACCTCCGGGTTCTCCTCGTTCACCGCCGTCACCGACACCCGTACCGGCGACCCGCCGTGCTTGAGCGCGTTGCCGATCAGGTTGGCCAGGATCACGTCCAGGCGGCGCGGGTCCACCTGGGCGTGGATACCGCGCTCGGCGTCCAGCTCGACGGCGTCCAGCCACGCCCGCGCGTCGATGCAGGCGGTGATCTGGTCGGCGAGGTCCACGTCGTCGAGGACCAGCCGGGCGGTGCCCGCGTCGAAGCGGGTGACCTCCATCAGGTTCTCGACCAGGTCGTTCAGCCGCCGGGTCTCGCTGACCACCAGCCGGACGGCGGGCTCGATCATCGGGTCGAAACCACCGCCCTCGAACTCCAGTTCGTCCTCCAGCACCTCGGTGACGGCCGTGATCGCCGTCAGCGGGGTCCGCAGCTCGTGGCTCATGTCGGCCACGAAACGCCGTGAGGAGGACTCCCGCGCGGCCATGTCCGCCACGCGTTTCTCCAGTGCCTCGGCCGCGCTGTTGAACGTCCGCGAGAGATCGGCCAGTTCGTCGGTGCCGGAGACCCTCAGCCGGGTGTCCAGCTTGCCCTCGCCGAGCCGGCGGGCGGCCACTCCGAGCCGGTGCACCGGCTTGAGCACGGTGGTCGCCAGCGCCTGCGCGAGCAGCGCGGAGCCGATCAGCGCCAGTCCGGTCGCGATCCCCAGCGACCAGGCCAGCGAGTTGAGGTCCTTCGCCTCCGGCTCCAGCGACTTGAGCAGGTAACCGGTCGGACCGCCGCCCGTGACCCGGGCGCCGGCCACCAGGTACGGGGTGTCGTCCTCCACCATCCGCTGCCAGTACAGGTGGTAGGCGTGACTGTTGGCGGCCGTCACCTGCTGCCTGCGGTTCACCGCCGTACGCAGGGAGGCGGGCACGTCCGACAGCGAGAAGCCGCCGAGGCCGCCGGAACTGCCGTACACGGTCCGGCCGTCCGCGTCCCGGGCCACCAGCAGCACGGCGAAGCGCTGGCCGCTGTCGGCCATCTGGCCCGCGGTGTACTGCAACTCGTCCTGCGTGGGCGCCGCGGACAGCGAACCCGCCCGGTTCTGCATCTCCTGCTCGAAGTCGCGCAGCACGGCGTCCTGGGCGCGGGTGAGCACCGCCTCGCGGTTCAGCCAGTACGCGATGCCGGACGCGGAGACGGCGGCGGTGAGCGCCACCAGGCCGAAGACGACGACCAGGCGGAGCCGCAGGCTGGTGAGGCGCAGCCGCGACCAGACCCCCTTGCGCGTCACTGAGGCGGGTCCAGCCGGTAGCCCACGCCGCGCACGGTACGGATCAGGGTGGGCGAGGACGGCACGTCCTCGATCTTGGCGCGCAGCCGCTGCACGCAGGCGTCCACCAGCCGCGAGTCACCGAGGTAGTCGTGCTCCCACACCAGCCGCAGCAACTGCTGCCGGGACAGCGCCTGCCCCGGGCGCCGGCTCAGTTCGAGCAGCAGGCGCAGCTCGGTCGGGGTGAGCTGGAGGTCCTCGCCGTTCTTGGTGACGGTCATCGCCGACCGGTCGATGATCAGGCCGCCGAAGGTCGCCGAGTCGGTGGACTCCCGCTCCCCGCGCCGCAGCACGGCCCGGATCCGGGCGTCCAGCACCCGCCCCTGCACGGGTTTGACGACATAGTCGTCGGCGCCCGACTCCAGGCCGACGACCACGTCGATGTCGTCGCTCCGGGCGGTCAGCAGGATGATCGGAAGCTGGTCGGTGCGCCGGATGCGCCGGCACACCTCGAAACCGTCGATGCCGGGCAGCATCACGTCCAGCACGATCAGATCCGGCCGCTGCTCGCGCAGCAGCTTCAGACCGTCCTCACCGCTGGCAGCGGTCGCCACTCGGTGGCCCTGGCGCGTCAGAGAGAGCTCCAGGGCCGTACGGATGGCGTCGTCGTCCTCGATCAGCAACAGGGAAGGCACGGGCTCATTCTGGCCCATGGAGGGCGTGCGGTTCGACCCGCGGGCCGGGTTGAGGGCGTTCCCCGCCGACGGGCCCTGTGAAGGAACTGTGCCGGGACCCGCACAGGGCGCTGTGACAGGTCTGTGACAGACGGCGGACACGGCCATGAAGTGCCCCCGGCAGGATTCACGTCACCAGCAACACCGCAGGCCGGAACACCGGTGGTCCACGACGGGGGGCGCGAGATGAACATGCTGCACGGAAGCACCAGCGCAGTGGTCACGCGTCTGCATGACGTGCACATACACCGGGGCTCCGAGAAGTCCGGTGCGGTGAGCGGGCGGGGGCGGGGGTGCGCTCGCGGGGCCGGGCGCCAGTACAACGGTCACGTCTCGGTGGCCGACGCCCGCCCGGCGGAGACGTACGGGGGTACGTCGAACGGGGAGGACGAGGGGGAGCGGCGCTCCTCGTCGGAGGCGGAGTTCACCGCCTACGTCCAGGAGCGCCGCGCCTCCCTGTACGCCACCGCCTACCACCTCACCGGTGACCGCTTCGAGGCCGAGGACCTGCTGCAGAGCGCGCTGTTCTCGACCTACCGGGCGTGGGACCGGATCACCGACAAGGCGGCGGTCGGCGGTTATCTGCGCCGCACCATGACCAACCTGCACATCAGCGCCTGGCGGCGCCGCAAGCTCAACGAGTACCCGACCGAGGAACTGCCGGAGACGCCCGGCGACTCGGACGCGATGCGCGGCACGGAGTTGCGCACGGTCCTGTGGCAGGCGCTGATCCGGCTGCCCGAACTCCAGCGCACCATGCTGGTCCTGCGCTACTACGAGGGCCGTACGGACCCGGAGATCGCGGACATCCTCGACATCAGTGTCGGCACGGTGAAGTCCAGCATCTGGCGCTCGCTGCGCCGGCTGCGCGAGGACGAGGTCCTCAGCTTCGGCCGGGACCGGGAAGACGCCTTCGGCGAACTGGTCGCCTGAAGGGGACGGAAAAAAAGTTCGGGCCCGGGTGTATCACGGGGGATGCTCCGGGCTCTTACTCACACGGGGGAAGCACCACGGGGGAAAACGGGGGGGAGCACGGGGGAACGGGGGGAACGGGGGAGGGGGAACGGGGGAGCACAAAGGAAGCGGGACTGGAGGGCCGGGGGGTCCGTCCAGTCCCGCTTCTCGTGGTGCTTCTCCGTACTTCTCCGTACTTCTTCGGGTCCGCCGCCGTTCGCCGTTTACCGTCCGGCGCCGGTCCCCTGCCGGACGGCCCTCTGCCGGACGGCCCCCTGCCGGACCGTCAGACCGCCGTACGCGCGGGTGTGCCGGAGCGGCCCGCCGCCGCGGCGGCCAGCCGGCCCATCGCCTCGTCCCGGTCGCAGGCGTGCGCGCCCAGGGCCGTCTGCCGGGCGACGATCGACCGCTCCTCGCGCATCAGCCGCCAGCCCCGGCGCAGCAGGAACGGGAGCGACTTGCGGCCCTCGCGCAGATCGCGCAGGAAGCGGCGGCGGAACGTGGCGAGCGGACCGCGGCTCAGGCAGAGCGCGTCGGCCAGCACGCCCAGCTCCCGGCAGCGCGTCACGATCTCGGCCGCGAAGATGCCCTCCGCGACGAAGAGCGGGGTCCGCCCGATGTCGAGCCGCTCCTCGCCGGTGCGGGCGCTCAGCGCGATGTCGTAGACGGGGACGGCCGTACGGCCCGTGCGGCACAGGTCGGTGATCGCGGCGAGGGCCGCGTCCGCGTCCCACGAGCCGGGGTGGTCCCAGTCGATGTCCGCGCTGCCGGCGACGAGGGGGAGCGCCGGGTCGGCCGCTGCCTTGTAGAAGTCGTCGAGCCGGAGGACCGGGAGACCGGAACGGGCGGCGAGAAGGGACTTGCCGGAGCCGGAAGGGCCGCAGAGCAGCACGACTCGCGTCGGTATGGGCGGATGGGAGGTCACGGGAAACCAGTGTGCGGCATCCGCCGGCCGCTGTACGACCCCGCGGGTCGACTTTGGAGTGCGCGTCACACGTCAACTACGCTGCGCGTCGAACCGATTACACTGTGCGGTAGTCCCGTGGTACTCCGGAGCAAGAGGTGGCAGCAGCGATGGCCCGACACGCGTCCCCGAACCCGACCGCCCAACGTGCCCTGATCGCCCTCGCGACCGCCGGGGTGGCGCTGGGAGCAGGCGCGGCGACGGCCTCGGCCCAGGGCGGTGACACCCTCGCCGGGGTCGGGCACACCCGGCCCACCTCGCTGGGGAACATCGACCCGCAGGCCGGGCTGGAGGCGGTGACCGGCATGGTCGGCTACGTCACGGGACCCGTCGCGGGCCTCAAGCCCAACCCGCTGGCCGGCACCGGCGTCGACCCGCTCGACAACGGCGTCGGCACGAAGGTGGCCGACTTCCAGCCGCTGACGTCGACCGCGCTGACCGGGCCGGTGGCGCAGGCCCAGTCGATCGGTTCACTGCCGGTGGTGGGATCGCTGATGAGCGCCCTGAGCGGCTGACGCCCCAGCCGTAGCCCCAGCCGTAGACGAAGAGCCGCGCCTTCCCCGGACGGAGGGGGGCGCGGCTCTCCGCGCGTTCGGTACGGCTACGGCTCAGTACGACGAGCCGGACGCGCCCAGCGCGCCCGTCGGGTGCCAGACCGTCTTCGTCTCCAGGAAGGCCGTCATGCGGTCCGTCCCCGGGGTCGCCGACCAGTCGTCCACAGGCTGTGGACGAAGGACGCGCTTGAGGTTGTCGGCCGCGGCGATCTCCAGCTCCTTAGCCAGTTCCTCGCCGGCGCCCGCGAGGTCGATCGCGTTGACGTCCTGGTGGGCGGCGAGCGGGGCGGCGATCTCCGCCGTGCGGCCGGAGAGCAGGTTGACCACTCCGCCGGGCAGGTCGGAGGTGGCCAGCACCTCGCCGAGGGAGAGGGCCGGGAGCGGGGAGTTCTCGCTCGTGATCACGACCGCCGTGTTGCCGGTGGCGATCACCGGGGCGAGTACCGAGACCAGACCGAGGAAGGACGACTCCTGCGGGGCGAGGACGGCGACCACGCCGGTCGGCTCCGGGGAGGAGAGGTTGAGGAAGGGGCCCGCGACCGGGTTGCCGCCGCCCACCACCTGGGCGATCTTGTCGGTCCAGCCCGCGTACCAGACCCAGCGGTCGATCGCCGCGTCGACCCGCACGGCCGCCTTGGACCTGGACAGTCCCTCGGCGTCGGCGACCTCCTGCGCGAACTGGCCCTTGCGGCCCTCCAGCATCTCCGCGATCCGGTAGAGGACCTGGCCGCGGTTGTACGCCGTCGCCCCCGACCAGCCGCCGAACGCCTTGCGGGCGGCGACCACCGCGTCCCGGGCGTCCTTGCGGGAGGACAGCGGCGCGTTCGCCAGCCACTTGCCCTTAGCGTCGCTCACCTCGAACACCCGGCCGCTCTCGGAACGCGGGAACTTGCCCCCGACGTACAGCTTGTAGGTCTTGAAGACGGACAGTCGGGTCACTTCAGACATCGAGGTACGCCTCCAGGCCGTGGCGGCCGCCCTCGCGGCCGAAGCCCGACTCCTTGTACCCGCCGAACGGCGAGGCCGGGTCGAACTTGTTGAACGTGTTGGACCAGATCACGCCCGCGCGCAGCTTGTTCGCGACCGCCAGGATGCGCGAGCCCTTCTCCGTCCAGATGCCGGCGGAGAGGCCGTACGGGGTGTTGTTGGCCTTGGCGACGGCCTCGTCGGGGGTGCGGAAGGTGAGCACCGACAGCACCGGGCCGAAGATCTCGTCACGGGCCACGGTGTGGGCCTGGGTGACCCCGGTGAACAGCGTCGGCGGGAACCAGAAGCCCGAGGCGGGCAGTTCGCACGCCGGGGACCAGCGCGCGGCGCCCTCGGCCTCGCCCCGGTCGGCCAGCGCGGTGATCCGGGCGAGCTGCTCGGCGGAGTTGATGGCGCCGATGTCGGTGTTCTTGTCCAGCGGGTCGCCCAGGCGCAGGGTCGACAGGCGGGACTTGAGCGCGTCCAGCAGCTCGTCGTGCAGCGACTCCTGGACCAGCAGGCGCGAGCCCGCGCAGCAGACCTGACCCTGGTTGAAGAAGATGCCGCTGACGATGCCCTCGACGGCCTGGTCCACGGGGGCGTCGTCGAAGACGATGTTGGCGCCCTTGCCGCCCAGCTCCAGGGTGAGCTTCTTGCGGGTGCCCGCCACCGTGCGGGCGATCTCCTTGCCGACGGCCGTGGAACCGGTGAAGGCGACCTTGTTCACGTCGGGGTGGGCGACCAGCGCGGCGCCGGTGCGGCCGGCGCCGGTGACGATGTTGACCACGCCCCGCGGCAGCCCCGCCTGCCGGCAGACGTCCGCGAAGAAGAGCGCGGAGAGGGGGGTCGTCTCGGCGGGCTTGAGCACCACCGTGTTGCCGGTCGCCAGCGCCGGAGCGATCTTCCAGGCCAGCATCAGCAGGGGGAAGTTCCAGGGGATGACCTGGGCGGCGACGCCCAGCGGCCGCGGGTGCGCCCCGAACCCGGCGTGCTCCAGCTTGTCCGCCCAGCCCGCGTGGTAGAAGAAGTGCGCGGCGACCAGGGGCAGGTCCGCGTCGCGGGTCTCCTTGATGGGCTTGCCGTTGTCCAGGGTCTCCAGGACGGCCAGCTCGCGGGAGCGCTCCTGGATGATGCGGGCGATGCGGAAGAGGTACTTCGCGCGCTCCGCGCCGGGCAGCGCGGACCACCCCTCGAACGCCTTGCGGGCGGCCCGCACCGCGCGGTCGACGTCCTCCGCACCGGCCTCGGCGACCTCGGCGAGGACCTCCTCGGTGGCGGGGGAGACGGTCTTGAAGACCTTGCCGCCGGCCGCCTCGGCGAACTCGCCGTCGATGAACAGGCCGTAGGAAGGGGCGATGTCGACGACCGAGCGGGACTCGGGCGCCGGTGCGTACTCGAATACGGATGCCATGTCGATCAGTCCACCGTCACGTAGTCGGGGCCGGAGTAGCGGCCCGTGGCCAGCTTCTGGCGCTGCATCAGCAGGTCGTTCAGGAGTGAGGAGGCGCCGAAGCGGAACCAGTGGTTGTCCAGCCAGTCCCCGCCCGCGGTCTCGTTGACCAGGACCAGGAACTTGACCGCGTCCTTCGCGGTGCGGATGCCGCCGGCCGGCTTCACCCCGACCTGGACGCCGGTCTGCGCGCGGAAGTCGCGCACCGCCTGGAGCATCAGCAGGGTGTTGGCCGGGGTCGCGTTCACCGCGACCTTGCCGGTCGAGGTCTTGATGAAGTCGGCGCCCGCCAGCATGCCGAGCCAGCTCGCGCGGCGGATGTTGTCGTACGTCGACAGCTCGCCGGTCTCGAAGATGACCTTCAGCCGGGCCGCGTCGCCGCAGGTCTCGCGGACGGCGACGATCTCCTCGTACACCTTCAGATAGTGCCCGGCGAGAAACGCGCCGCGGTCGATGACCATGTCGACCTCGTCGGCGCCGGCCGCCACGGCCTCGCGCACGTCGGCCAGTTTCACGGCACGGGAGGCGCGGCCGGCCGGGAAGGCGGTGGCGACCGAGGCGACCTTGACGCCGGAACCGGCGACCGCTTCCCTGGCGGCGGGCACCATGTCCGGATAGACGCAGACCGCGGCCGCCGACGGGGTGGCGGGGTCGGTCGGGTCCGGGTGGACCGCCTTGGCGCCGAGCGCCCGGACCTTGCCCGGGGTGTCCGCGCCCTCCAGCGTCGTCAGGTCGACCATGGAGATGGCGAGGTCGAGGGCGTACGCCTTCGCGGTGGTCTTGATCGAACGGGTGCCGAGCGAGGCGGCGCGCGCCTCCAGACCGACCGTGTCCACGCCCGGCAGCCCGTGCAGGAAGCGGCGCAGTGTCGTGTCGGACGCGGTGACGTCCCCGAGGCCGTGCGCTTGCCTCGGGCCGGACGCGGAGGCGGCGGGTGCGGCGGATGCAGTGGTGGGCATGGTCACCAGGCGAGCATATCTACGCGCGTAGCGGCTGTACAGCCCTCGGTATTCGTCGCGGGCGCGGCGTATGTCCCGCTCTCCGTCGCTCTCCGCCGGGCGGCCCGCGCGCGTGCCGTGGCCGGGGGGTCGGGCACAATCGGCTGTATGACCACCCCGGAGCACCCGTCCCCGCCGCCGCCTGCGGCCCCCTCGGTCAAGGACCGTGTCTACCGCTCGCCCGCGGGCATCGCCGGCGGCGTGCTGCTGCTCGCCATCGTCTGCTGGCTCGGCATCGACGCCGTGGTGGCGGGCGAGGGCCGCACGCCGTGGCTCGCCCTCGCCGCGCTGCTGCTCGTGGTGCCGCCGGTGGTCGCCTTCACCCTGCGGCCGGCCGTGTTCGCGGGCGGGGACCGGCTGCGGGTCCGCAACCCGCTGCGGGTCGTCACGCTGCCCTGGGGCTCGATCGCCGCGCTGCGCTCCGGTTACTCCAACGAGGTCGTCACCGGGCCCGGCGCCAAGTACCAGCTCTGGGCGATCCCCGTCTCGCTGCGCGGCCGCAAGAAGGCGGCCCGGCGCGAGGCGCGGCGCGGCGTGGGGGACGGGCCGGGGCGGGGCCGCGGCGGGCTCGGCGGCGGGCGCTCGGGCAGTGCCCTCGGATTCGGGTTCGGCGGCGGCCGGGCCACCGCCGAGGCGGCGGACGAGCCGCTGCGGGCCGAGACCGACAAGGTGATGGACGAACTGCGCGGGCTGTGGGACGCGCGGCGGGAAGCGGAGACCGCGCAGGGCGAGCCCGGGGTGCGCTGGGCGTACGAGATCCTGGCGCCGGCGGCGGCCGGGGCGGTACTGCTGGCGGTGCTGCTCGCACTGGGGTGAGCCGCGGCCGGGCCGGTCCCGGGGAGCCCGCTGCTGTGCCTGGACGCCTCTGGTTCGGTGCCGGGCGTGGATGCCTCTGGTTCGGTGCCGGGCACGCCTCGGGGGCGGGTCCTGCCGTCCGGGCGCGGTGGCCCGGCGGCAGATCGCCACTGGGGGGATCTCACTCCGGTCGGGTGGCGGGCCGGACACCTGGGTTCGGCTGTCCGGTTCGGGTCCGCACCGGGTCCGCCCCGGCCGGCGGTCGGTTCAGAGGCCGGCTGCCGTCGCGAGGTCCCGCTTGAGTGCCGCCAGGCGCTGTGCCGCGTCGGCGCGGGCCGCGGGAAGGTCGGTGCGGGCGGCGACCGGGACGACGACCTCCAGGTAGCACTTGAGCTTCGGTTCCGTGCCGCTGGGGCGGACGATCACCCGGGCACCGTCGAGGGTGTAGCGCAGGCCGTCGGTCGGAGGGAGACCGGCGGTGCCCTGCGTCAGGTCCTCGGCCCGGGTGACCGGCAGGCCCGCGAGGGCGGCCGGCGGGTGCTCGCGCAGCCTGCGCATCGCGTCCGCGATCACCGAGAGGTCCTCGACGCGGGCCGAGAGCTGGTCGGTGGCGTGCAGACCGTGCTCGATCGCGAGGTCGTCCAGGAGGTCGAGGAGGGTGCGACCCTCCTCCTTGAGGACGGAGGCCAGCTCGGTGACGAGGAGCGCCGCGGTGATGCCGTCCTTGTCACGGACGCCGTCGGGGTCGACGCAGTAGCCGAGGGCCTCCTCGTAGCCGTAGCGCAGGCCCTCGGCGCGGGCGATCCACTTGAAGCCGGTGAGGGTCTCGGTGTGGGGCAGGCCCGCCCTCCCGGCGATGCGGCCGAGGAGGGACGAGGAGACGATCGACTCCGCGAACGTGCCGCGGGCCTCGCGGGCGACCAGGTGGGCGGCGAGCAGTGCGCCGACCTCGTCGCCGCGGAGCATGCGCCAGTCGGCGCCGTCCCGGACCGCCACGGCGAGGCGGTCCGCGTCGGGGTCGTTGGCGAGCACGAGGTCGGGGGCGGGGTCGCAGGCGCGGGCCTCGGCGAAGGCGAGGTCCATCGCACCGGGCTCCTCCGGGTTGGGGAAGGCGACGGTGGGGAAGTCCGGGTCGGGGTCGGCCTGTTCGGCGACGAGGACCGGCTCCGGGAAGCCGGCCCGCGCGAAGGCGGCGAGCAGGACGTCCTTTCCGACGCCGTGCATCGCGGTGTAGACGGTGCGGGCGGTGCGGGGGGAGCCGGGGGCGAGGACGGCGTCCGTACGGGTGAGGTAGGCGTCCAGGACCGTGTCGTCGAGGGTCTCCCAGCCGGTGGTGGGGCGGGGGACGTCGTGCAGGGACCGTACGGCGTCGATCTCGGCGGCGATGCCGGTGTCCGCGGGCGGGACGATCTGCGAACCGTCGCCGAGGTACACCTTGTAGCCGTTGTCGCGGGGCGGGTTGTGGCTGGCGGTGACCTCCACGCCCGCGACGGCGCCCAGGTGACGGACGGCGAAGGCGAGGACCGGGGTGGGCAGGGGGCGCGGGAGGACGGCGGCGCGCAGGCCGGCGCCGGTGACGACGGCGGCGGTGTCCGCGGCGAAGTCGGCGGACTTGTGGCGGGCGTCGTAGCCGATGACGACGAGGCCGGCCGCGCCGGTCCCGTGCGGGGTCCCCTGCTTCTTCAGGTACGCGGCGAGACCGGCGGCGGCGCGGATGACGACGGCGCGGTTCATGCGCAGGGGGCCGGCGCCGAGTTCACCGCGGAGGCCGGCGGTGCCGAACTGGAGGGTGCCGCGGAAGCGCGCGGCGAGTTCGGTGAGATCCCCGGTGTCGATGAGGCGGGCGAGTTCGGCGCGGGTGTCCGGGTCGGGGTCCTCGGCCAGCCATGCCTTCGCCCGTGCGGTGAGGTCGTCGTCGTGCACTTGGGTCAGCCTCTCGTGGTGGTGAGCGGTTCATGCCTGCGGCGGCCGGCGGCTGTTCGGGTCGGGTGCGGGCTCACACCCCGCACCCCCGTACCCGGACCCACCCCGGTCCGGTACGGGCTCCGCGCCTGCGTCGGTCAGATGCGGTCCAGTACCCGGGTCAGCAGGGAACCCATGCGGGTGGCGGAGTCGCGGCCCGCCTGGAGGACCTCCTCGTGGTTCAGGGGTTCGCCGGTCATGCCGGCGGCGAGGTTGGTGACCAGGGAGATGCCCAGCACCTCCGCGCCCGCCTCGCGCGCGGCGATCGCTTCCAGGACCGTCGACATGCCGACCAGGTCCGCGCCGATGACGCGGGCCATGCGGATCTCGGCCGGGGTCTCGTAGTGCGGGCCGGGGAACTGGGCGTAGACGCCCTCCTCCAGCGTGGCGTCGACCTCCTTGCACAGCGCGCGCAGGCGCGGGGAGTACAGGTCGGTGAGGTCGACGAAGTTCGCGCCGACGATGGGGGAGGTGGCGGTGAGGTTGATGTGGTCGCTGATCAGGACCGGCTGGCCGGGGCGCATGCCCTCGCGCAGGCCGCCGCAGCCGTTGGTCAGGACCACGGTCTTGGTGCCGGCGGCGACGGCGGTGCGGACGCCGTGGGCGACGGAGGCGACGCCGTGGCCCTCGTAGTAATGGGTGCGGCCCAGGAAGACCAGGGCGCGCCGGTCGCCGATGCGGTACGAGCGGACCCGGCCGCCGTGGCCCTCCACCGCCGGCTTCGGGAAGCCGGGCAGGTCGGTGACCTTGAACTCGGTCTCGGGAGCGCCGAGGGCGTCCACCGCCGGCGCCCAGCCGGAGCCCATCACGAGGGCGACGTCGTGGGTCTCGGCGCCCGTGAGCTGGCGCAGGCGGGCCGCGGCGGCGTCGGCGGCGGCCCGCGGATTCTGGGGGTGGGCGCCCTGGATGTCGTCCGGAAGAAGAGATGCGTTCACGCGGATGAGGGTAGCGGCTCCCGGCCTACGCGCGTAGATGATGACGGGGCGGGATCGGGATTGTTGCGTGGTCGTTTCGGACCGGCGCCGCTCAGCAGGGGCGTTTGCGCAGTTCCATGACGTAGTCGTGGGGGGCGCCCGCCGACTCCGCGGCGTCCGCCAGCTCGCCCAGGTAGCGGGCCGAGGGGAGGCCGCCCTCGTAGGCGTTCAGGACGTAGGTCCAGGCCCCCTCCTCGCCCTCCAGGGTGTGCGCCCGCATCCGGGTGCGGCGGTAGATGTCCAGGCCCGTACCCTCCCAGCGGTCGAGCGCGTCCTCGTCCATCGGGGCGATGTCGTAGAGCGCGACGAAGACCTGGGAGAGCGGGTCCTCGACCAGCGTCGCCAGGGCGCCCTCCCAGCCCAGGTGCTCGCCGCCGAAGGTCAGCCGCCATCCGTTCAGCCACCCGGTGGCGCGCAGCGGCGAGTGCGGGGCGCGGCGGGACATCAGCCGCGCGTCGAGGTTGCCGGCGTACGCGGCGTAGAGCGACATGGGGGAAGGGTACGGCAGGCGGCACGGGCGTCACTCGGGTAACAGGTGGGCCCCCGGGGCGGTCGCCGGCCGGGGCGTGCGGGACAATGGAGGACGTGACTCGGATCGTGATCATCGGTGGCGGACCCGGCGGATATGAAGCGGCGCTGGTCGCCGCACAGCTCGGCGCGGAGGTGACCGTCGTCGACTGCGACGGTCTGGGCGGGGCGTCGGTGCTGACCGACTGCGTGCCGTCGAAGACCCTCATCGCCACGGCCGAGGTGATGACCACCTTCGATTCCTCGTACGAGGAGCTGGGCATCATCGTCGCCGACGACACCCCCCACATCGAACAGGCCGCCCGGGTGGTGGGCGTGGACCTGGGCAAGGTCAACCGGCGGGTGAAGCGGCTGGCGCTGGCCCAGTCGCACGACATCACCGCCTCCGTGACGCGCGCCGGCGCCCGGGTCATGCGCGGGCGCGGGCGCCTGGAGGGCATGCAGGGCCTCGACGGGTCCCGGAAGGTCGTCGTGCGGGCCGCCGACGGGAGCGAGGAGACGCTCACGGCGGACGCCGTGCTCATCGCGACCGGCGGGCATCCGCGCGAGCTGCCCGACGCCCGGCCGGACGGGGAGCGCATCCTCAACTGGACCCAGGTGTACGACCTGGACGAGCTGCCCGAGGAACTGATCGTGGTCGGGTCGGGTGTCACCGGCGCCGAGTTCGCGGGCGCCTACCAGGCGCTCGGGTCGCGGGTGACGCTGGTGTCCTCGCGGGACCGCGTGCTGCCCGGTGAGGACCCGGACGCGGCGGCCGTGCTGGAGGACGTCTTCCGGCGGCGCGGGATGAACGTGATGGCGCGCTCGCGGGCCGAGTCCGCCAAGCGGGTCGGGGACCGGGTGGAGGTGACGCTCGCCGACGGGCGGGTGATCACCGGGTCGCACTGTCTGATGGCCGTCGGCGCCATCCCCAACACCGAGGGCATGGGGCTGGAGGAGGCCGGGGTCAGGCTCAAGGACTCCGGGCACATCAAGACCGACAAGGTCTCGCGCACCTCGTCCCCCGGCGTGTACGCCGCCGGTGACGTCACCGGCGTCTTCGCGCTGGCCTCGGTCGCCGCCATGCAGGGGCGGATCGCCATGTACCACTTCCTGGGCGACGCGGTCACCCCGCTGAACCTCAAGACCGTCTCCTCCAACGTCTTCACCGACCCCGAGATCGCCACCGTGGGGTACTCGCAGGCCGACGTCGACGCCGGGAAGATCGACGCCCGGGTGGTCAAGCTGCCGCTGCTGCGCAACCCGCGCGCCAAGATGCAGGGCATCCGGGACGGGTTCGTCAAGATCTTCTGCCGGCCCGGGACCGGGATCGTGGTGGGCGGGGTGGTCGTGGCGCCGCGCGCCTCGGAACTGATTCATCCCATCTCGATCGCCGTCGACAACAACCTGACGGTCGAACAGATCGCGAACGCCTTCACCGTCTACCCGTCGCTGTCGGGGTCGATCGCCGAGGTCGCGCGGCAACTGCACACGCGCAAGTCGGGGGCGGAGGGCTGACGTCCGCAGGGGTCCGTCGCTGGTCACGGGGGGTGGGGGAGTGCGCCGGTGGCGTGGGTGGGGTGGCTGAGGTGCCTATACCACTCGGTGGCCCGCGGTGCGAACAACTTCTGTTATTCGGCGCAAACTGCTGAAAGCAGACGGTCAGTCGCGTTACTGTCAGTTTCGTGTTCGCTGCAGAACGTCGCCAATTGATCCTCGAAATGGTGCGAGCCAACGGAGCCGTGTCGCTTCGTGAACTCGCCCGCGTCGTCCAGACCTCCGAAGTGACCGTACGGCGGGACGTGCGCGCACTGGAGGCAGAAGGACTCCTCGACCGCCGGCATGGCGGTGCGGTACTGCCGGGCGGTTTCACGCGGGAGTCCGGCTTTCCGCAGAAGTCTCATCTCGCGACCGCCGAGAAGACGGCCGTCGCCGACCTCGCCGCGGGCCTCGTCGAAGAGGGCGAGGCCATCGTGGTCGGGGCGGGGACGACCACGCAGGAGCTGGCCCGCCGGCTCGCGCGGGTCCCCGGCCTCACCGTCGTCACCAACTCGCTGCTGGTCGCCCAGGCGCTGGCCCATGCCAACCGGGTGGAAGTGGTGATGACCGGCGGGACCCTCCGGGGGTCCAACTACGCCCTGGTCGGCAGCGGTGCCGAGCAGTCCCTCCAGGGGCTGCGGGTGTCCAAGGCATTCCTGTCGGGCAGCGGACTGACCGCGGAGCGGGGGCTGTCCACCTCCAACATGCTGGCGGCCTCCGTCGACCGGGCGCTGGTACAGGCCGCCGCCGAGGTCGTCGTCCTCGCCGACCACACCAAACTCGGCGCGGACACCATGTTCCAGACCGTGCCGACAGACCTCATCACCCGGCTGGTCACGGACGAGCCCCCGGGCCACGACGACCGTGCGGCCACCGAACTCCAGGCCCTCGCCGACCAGGGCGTGCAGATCGCCGTGGCGGGTGGGCCGGGGGGAGCGCCGGGCCCGGGAAACGCCGGCGGTGAGGCCGGGCCGGGACGTCAGCAACGCCGGGACGTACCGGTCCCCGGACCGCGCCGTCAGGTGCCCGGCGCGGGCCCGGGACTCCGGGCCGCCGCGGCCCTCGGTGACCAGGGCGGCGGGGCGGAACAGCGGTCCCGGGTGGCCGACCTGCGGCGGCGCTGAGCCGCCGACCCCTTCACGGGCGCGGGCGCGGGTACGCGTACGGGCGCGGGTCGCGCGAGGGGTACGGCGGGTGCCGCGCGGGTACGGCGGGTGCCGCCGGCCGGACGACGGCAGGGCGCCCGGCGGTCCGCCGAAGCGGTCCACCGGGCGCCCGGGACGTCGTACCGGCGCGGGTGTCAGTCCTTGATCTCGCAGATCGGCGCGCCCGAGGTGAGGGACCCGCCGATCTCGGCGGTCAGGCCCTTGACCGTGCCCGACCGGTGGGCGTTGAGCGGCTGTTCCATCTTCATGGCCTCCAGGACGACGATCAGGTCGCCCTCCTTCACCTCCTGGCCCTCCTCCACCGCGACCTTCACGATCGTGCCCTGCATGGGCGAGGCGAGGGTGTCGCCGGAGGCGGCCGAGCCGGACTTCTTCGCCGCCCGGCGCTTGGGCTTGGCGCCCGCCGCGAGGCCGGTGCGGGCCAGGGACATGCCGAGCGAGGTCGGCAGTGAGACCTCAAGGCGCTTGCCGCCGACCTCGACGACGACCGTCTCGCGGCCGGACTCCTCGTCCGCGTCGGTGTCGGCCGGCGCCGCGAACGGCTTGATCTCGTTGACGAACTCCGTCTCGATCCAGCGGGTGTGGACCGTGAACGGGTCGGCGGAGCCGGTCAGTTCCGGCGCGAACGCCGGGTCCCGGACCACCGCGCGGTGGAACGGGATGGCGGTGGCCATGCCCTCGACGGTGAACTCGTCCAGCGCGCGGGCGGCCCGCTGAAGGGCCTCCTGGCGGGTGCGGCCGGTCACGATCAGCTTGGCGAGGAGGGAGTCCCAGGCCGGGCCGATGACGCTGCCGGACTCCACGCCCGCGTCCAGCCGGACACCGGGGCCCGACGGCGGGGCGAAGGTGGTGACGGTGCCGGGGGCCGGGAGGAAACCCCGGCCGGGGTCCTCGCCGTTGATCCGGAACTCGAAGGAGTGACCGCGCAGCACCGGGTCGCCGTAACCGAGTTCCTCGCCGTCGGCGATCCGGAACATCTCGCGCACCAGGTCGATGCCGGCGACCTCCTCGGTCACCGGGTGCTCCACCTGGAGACGGGTGTTGACCTCCAGGAAGGAGATCGTGCCGTCCATGCCGACCAGGAACTCGACCGTGCCGGCGCCGACGTAGCCGGCCTCCTTCAGGATCGCCTTGGAGGACGCGTACAGCTCCCGCCGCTGCGCGTCCGACAGGAAGGGGGCCGGGGCCTCCTCCACCAGTTTCTGGTGGCGGCGCTGCAGCGAGCAGTCGCGGGTGGAGACGACGACCACGTTGCCGTGGGTGTCGGCCAGACACTGGGTCTCCACGTGGCGGGGCTTGTCGAGGTAGCGCTCGACGAAGCACTCGCCGCGGCCGAAGGCCGCCACCGCCTCGCGGACGGCCGAGTCGTACAGCTCCGGGACCTCTTCGAGGGTGCGGGCCACCTTCAGGCCGCGCCCGCCGCCGCCGAACGCCGCCTTGATGGCGATCGGCAGGCCGTGCTCCTCGGCGAAGGCGACGACCTCGTCCGCGCCGGAGACCGGGTCGGGGGTGCCCGCGACCAGCGGGGCGCCCGCGCGCTGCGCGATGTGCCGGGCGGCGACCTTGTCGCCCAGGTCGCGGATGGCCTGCGGCGGCGGACCGATCCACACCAGATCCGCGTCCAGCACCGCCTGCGCGAACTCGGCGTTCTCCGACAGGAATCCATAGCCGGGGTGGACGGCGTCCGCCCCCGACTCGCGGGCCGCGTTCAGGACCTTGTCGATGTCCAGATAACTGGTGGCCGGGGTGTCACCGCCCAGGGCGAACGCCTCATCCGCGGCGCGGACATGCAGAGCGTCCCGGTCCGGGTCGGCGTAGACGGCCACGCTCGCGATCCCGGCATCCCGGCAGGCCCGGGCCACGCGGACAGCGATTTCGCCACGGTTGGCGATGAGCACCTTGCGCACGATTGAGGCTCCCTCCTTGAAACAAGCCGAGTTTAGGGACTGCCGACACGACACTTCGACCCGTCCCCAATGGTGACCTTGCCCACACGGAGCGTGATACGAGGCCCGCTCGACCGCAAAAGTCCATGTCGCACCGCGGTACGCAGTACTCCTCCCGGAAACCCTAGCCCCCGGATGTGGTCAAGGTCTCTGTGAGAGCGTGCTGCGCCCCACTCCGTTTCTTTGTGGAGTCCCTACGAATGGCCCAACGAATCTTTGCCCTCCGCAGAGCCCTTGTCCGCAGGTTTACTCGTTAGTAGCGTTCGCGATGCCTCGAACGTACTCGGGGTAACCGAAGTCTTGCTCGACAGTGCGCGAAAGTGGGTGGGGGCCGGTGGTGCGCAGGCCGGTGGCATGGGTGGTGACGGTGCTGCTCCTCGCCGAGGCGCTGGGCGTCGCGGCGCTCAACTGGTTCCTCGGGATCGTCGTCGACCGGCAGCGGATGTCGCTGGCCGGTCTCGACCCGGACGCGGTGTCCGTCTCCTCGAAGGTCGGCGCCGTCGTCTTCGGTCTCTACTTCGCGCTGTGCGCCCTGGTCGCGCTGCTGGTGGCGGTGCGCGACCGGCCGCCCTCCGTGCTCGGCCGGGTCCTGCTGATCAGCGCGGCCGTGGTGCACGGCGTGCTCGGCGCGGTGAGCTGGGGGCTGGTCGGCCCCCTCGCCTTCCTGTTCATGATCCTCGTCCTCGGGCTCATCGTGCTGCTGCTGGTGACCTACGAGACCCCGAGGGGGCCGGTGGCCGGGGAACCCGCGGGCGGCCCGGATGGCGGGCACGGCGCCGGTACTCCGGTCAGTCCGCCGCCGGCGCCCACAACTCCGTGATGCCCACGCCCAGTTCGGCGAGGAGGCGGCGTACGAGGGGCAGGCTGATGCCGATCACATTGCCGTGGTCGCCCTCGATGCCGTCGAGGAACGGGGCCGAGCGGCCGTCCAGGGTGAACGCACCGGCGACGTGGAGCGGCTCACCGGAGGCGACGTAGGCGGCGACCTCCTCGTCGGTCGGCCGGCCGAAGCGGACGACCGTGGCGGCGGTCGCCGAGACATGGCGGCCGGAGGCGGTGTCCCAGACGCAGTGGCCGGTCTGGAGCGTGCCGGCCCGGCCGCGCATCGCCTTCCAGCGCGCGGTGGCCTCCTCGGCGTCGGCGGGCTTGCCCAGGGCCCGGCCGTCGAGGTCCAGCACCGAGTCGCAGCCGATCACCAGGGCGCCGCCGGCCTCGGGGCGGGCGGCCACCACGGACGCCTTGGCCTCGGCGAGCGCGAGGGCCAGCGCCGCGGGCGTGGGGGCGGTGACGGCGTCCTCGTCGACGCCGCTCACGATGACCTCGGGGGCGAGACCGGCCTGCCGGAGCAGGCCAAGCCGGGCGGGGGACTGGGAGGCGAGGACGAGGCGGCGGCGGGGCGTGGCAGTCATGCGGCCAGGTTAGCCACGGGGGCGCCGCCGGCTCGCCGCAGGGCGGCTCACCGCCGGCTGTTGCCTCCCGGCCGTCTCATCTCACGCCGATGACGAACATGGTCACGATCATGGCCAGGGCCACGAGCAGGCCCAGCCGCCGCAGCATCCGCTGGGTGTCGCGCAGTTCCTTCGGGGGCTCGTTCT
The DNA here is from genome assembly GCF_039542605.1 of Streptomyces ziwulingensis. Taxonomy (NCBI): domain Bacteria; kingdom Bacillati; phylum Actinomycetota; class Actinomycetes; order Kitasatosporales; family Streptomycetaceae; genus Streptomyces; species Streptomyces ziwulingensis. Next base: position 4,748 of record NZ_BAABIG010000038.1, on the reverse strand, counting down.
CGGGGTCGGACCACAACATGCCACCAGCGTGCCCGGTGCGCGAGGGAGGGCGCCTGAGTAGGAGTACTCAAATCGGCGCCCCGGATTCCGCTACCGTGCGCCCGCGCGGCGGGAGCCCGGTGACGGCCGGCCCCGCAGGCCGGCTGCCGCTCAGCCCGGCCAGAAGGTGCGGGTCCAGGACGTCGGACCCGGGTGGGGCAGGCGGGCGGACGCGATGCGGGCGGGGTCGGCCCACGCGTCCCTGGGGTCCTCCGCGCCGGACGACGGCTCGGCCGCCGTCGCCGCGGCGCGGGCTCGGACCACCGCCAGGGCGGCGGCCAGCTCCTCCGGGGTCGGGTTGCCCCGTACGACCTTGATCACAGCGGCTCCTTCGCCAGGCTCACAGGTGTCATCACAGGTGTCAGCGGGTCAGAGAGGGATGTTGCCGTGCTTCTTCGGCGGGAGGGACTCCCGCTTGGTGCGTAGCTGACGCAGGCCGCGCACGAGGTGGGCGCGGGTGTCGGAGGGCAGGATCACCGCGTCGAGGTAACCGCGCTCGGCCGCCGTGTAGGGGTTGAGGAGGGCGTCCTCGTACTCCCGCATCAGGCGGGCGCGGGTCGCCGCTCCCTCCCCCTCCCCGGCGGAGTCCGCGTCGGCGATGGTGCGGCGGTGCAGGATGTTGACCGCGCCCTGGGCGCCCATGACGGCGATCTGGGCGGTGGGCCAGGCGAGGTTCAGGTCGGCGCCCAGGTGCTTGGAGCCCATGACGTCGTACGCGCCGCCGAACGCCTTGCGGGTGATGACCGTGATCAGGGGGACGGTGGCCTCGGCGTAGGCGTAGATCAGCTTGGCGCCGCGGCGGATGATGCCGTCGTGCTCCTGGTCGACGCCGGGCAGGAAGCCGGGGACGTCCACGAAGGTGATCACCGGGACGTTGAAGGCGTCGCAGGTCCGCACGAAGCGGGCCGCCTTCTCCGAGGCGGTGATGTCCAGACAGCCCGCGAACTGCATCGGCTGGTTGGCGACGACGCCGACCGGGCGGCCCTCCACGCGGCCGAAGCCGGTCAGGATGTTCGGCGCGAACAGCGCCTGCGTCTCGAAGAACTCGGCGTCGTCCAGGACGTGCTCGATCACCGTGTGCATGTCGTAGGGCTGGTTCGCCGAGTCCGGGACGAGGACGTCCAGCTCGCGGTCCTCGTCGGTGACGGTGAGGTCCGCCTCCTCCGGGAAGGCCGGGGCCTCGGAGAGGTTGTTGGACGGCAGGTACGACAGCAACTGCTTGACGTACTCGATGGCGTCCTTCTCGTCGCCCGCCATGTGGTGCGCCACGCCCGAGGTGGAGTTGTGGGTACGGGCGCCGCCCAGCTCCTCGAAGCCGACGTCCTCGCCGGTGACCGTCTTGATGACGTCCGGCCCGGTGATGAACATGTGCGAGGTCTGGTCGACCATCACCGTGAAGTCGGTGATCGCGGGGGAGTAGACCGCGCCGCCCGCGCACGGGCCGACCACCAGGCTGATCTGCGGGATGACGCCGGAGGCGTGGGTGTTGCGGCGGAAGATCTCGCCGTACGCGCCGAGCGAGGCCACGCCCTCCTGGATCCGGGCGCCGCCGGAGTCGTTGATGCCGATGACCGGGCAGCCGGTCTTCAGCGCGAAGTCCATCACCTTGACGATCTTCTGGCCGTAGACCTCGCCGAGCGCCCCGCCGAAGACGGTGAAGTCCTGGGAGAAGACGGCGACCGGGCGGCCGTCGACCGTGCCGTAGCCGGTGACCACGCCGTCTCCGTAGGGCCGGTTGTCCGCCAGGCCGAAGTTGGTGGAGCGGTGCCGGGCGAACTCGTCCAGTTCGACGAAGGAGCCCTCGTCGAGCAGCAGGCCGACGCGTTCACGGGCCGTCAGCTTGCCCTTGGCGTGCTGCTTCTCGACGGCCCGCTGCGAACCGGCGTGCGTCGCCTCCTCGATACGGCGTCGCAGATCCGCGAGCTTGCCCGCGGTCGTGTGGGTGTCGGGCTGCTGCTCTTCCGGCTCGGACATCGGGATGCGGCTCCCTGCCTGCTCAAAAGGGGGGACGGTTACTCAGCCGTAGCGTAGTGGGGTGCCTACCGATCGGCAGTGCGGCGTTTCCCACACCTAGGGTGGCTTGCATGACGCCGCGAGATGACTCCGACGGGAACGGCAGCCGATGGTCCGACCTGGACCGGCCGCCGCTCAACACCGCCGCGCTGCGGCGCGGGCTGCTGCGGGAGGGCGGGCTGTGGCGGCGGGTGGACGTGGTGCGGAGCACCGGCTCCACCAACTCCGACCTGGTGGCGCGGGCCGTCGCCGGGGAAGCCGGTGAGGGGGCCGTCCTCATCGCCGAGGAGCAGACCGCGGCCCGGGGCCGCCTCGACCGGCGGTGGACCGCACCGGCCCGCTCCGGTCTCTTCTTCTCCGTCCTGCTCCGGCCCGCCGAGGTGCCGGTGGCCCGCTGGGGCTGGCTGCCGCTGCTGACCGGCGTCGCGGTGGCGACCGGGCTGTCGCGCACCGCCGGTGTCGACACCGCTCTGAAGTGGCCGAACGACGTACTCGTCACCGTCGGCGGCGAGGAGCGCAAGGCCGGCGGCATCCTCGCCGAGCGGGCGGGCGAGGACGGCGTGGTGATCGGCGTCGGCGTCAACGTCACCCTGCGCGAGCACGAGCTGCCCGTCCCGCGGGCCGGCTCCCTGGCCCTGGCCGGCGCGGCCGGCACCGACCGCGACCCGCTGCTGCGCGGCGTGCTGCGCTCCCTTGAGGAGTGGTACGGGCGCTGGCGCGCGGCCGGGGGCGACCCCGGTCCCTCCGGGGTGCAGGAGGCGTACGCGGCCGGCTGCGCCACCCTCGGCCGCACGGTACGGGCGGAGCTGCCGGGCGGGCGGTCCCTCGTGGGCGAGGCGGTGGCCCTGGACGGGGACGGGCGGCTGGTGCTGGCCACGGCCGACGGGGTGCAGGAGCCGGTGGGCGCGGGGGACATCGTCCACCTGCGGCCCGCGTGAGGGAACCGGCCCGTGTGCGGGAACCGGCCCGTGTGCGGGAACCGGCCCGCGTGCGGGAACCGGCCCGCGTGCGGGAGGAGGCGGCCGGGGTGCCGGGGCCGCGGGGATGCGGCTCGCGGGAGTGAGCTGGCCCACAGTTAACGTAAAGTTGGGGCCGGTCGATACCTGGTCGCGGCAGATCGGAAGGGCAGCAGGCGTGAGCGTCGACGACACGGGCTCCGGCGCGGACGGGGACGGCCGGGTGCACCCCGAGCCCGCCCCCGATGCCGCCGATCCCGGCGAGGACCCGCTCGCGCTCCGCCTCGAAGGGCTGATCCTGGGCGCCGAGCGGCGTTACACCCCCTTCCAGGCAGCCCGCAGCGCCGGTGTCTCCATGGAGCTGGCCTCCCGTTTCTGGCGGGCGATGGGCTTCGCCGACATCGGCCAGGCCCGGGCGCTCACCGAGGCCGACGTACTGGCCCTGCGGCGCCTCGCCGGTCTGGTGGAGGCGGGGCTGCTCAGCGAGGCCATGGCGGTGCAGGTGGCGCGGTCCACCGGGCAGACCACCGCCCGGTTGGCCGAGTGGCAGATCGACTCCTTCCTGGAAGGGCTGACCGAGCCCCCGGAACCCGGCATGACCCGTACCGAGGTCACGTATCCGCTGATCGAACTGCTCCTGCCCGAGCTGGAGGAGTTCCTGATCTACGTCTGGCGGCGCCAGCTCGCCGCCGCGACCGGCCGGGTGGTGCAGGCCGGTGACGACGAGGAGATGGTCGACCGGCGGCTCGCCGTCGGCTTCGCCGACCTGGTCGGCTTCACCCGGCTCACCCGCCGGATGGAGGAGGAGGAACTCGGCGAACTGGTCGAGGCGTTCGAGACCACCGCCGCCGACCTCATCGCGGCCCGCGGCGGCCGCCTGGTCAAGACGCTCGGCGACGAGGTCCTCTTCGCCGCCGACGACGCGGGCACCGCGGCCGAGATCGCCCTCCGGCTGATCGAGACGATGGCGAACGACGAGACGATGCCGGAGCTGCGGGTCGGCATGGCCTTCGGCACGGTGACCACCCGGATGGGCGATGTCTTCGGCACCACCGTCAACCTGGCCTCCCGGCTCACCTCGATAGCTCCCCGCGACGCCGTCCTGGTCGACACCGCCTTCGCCGAGGAGCTGATCCGCACCCGCGACGCCCCCGCCTCCGAGGCGGAGGCCGTGGAGGAGGCGGCGGCCGCCGAGAAGGAGGGCGAGGAGCCGCCGGCGTACCGCTTCGGGCTCCAGCCGATGTGGCAGCGGCCGGTCCGCGGACTCGGTGTGGTCGAGCCGTGGCTGATGACGCGGCGCGGCGAGGAGCCGTAGGGCCGTCCACGCCCACCCACGCCCACCCACGCCCTTTTCCGTCCGCGGCTTCCCTCCGCGGCTTCCGTTCCCGGCTTCCGTTCCCGGCTCCAGTCCGCGGCTTCCGTCCCGGCTTCAGTCCCGGCCGCCGCCGGGCAGGTCAAGGCAGAGGTCGATCAGCGGCAGGCACAGGCCGGAGCTTCGGCGGGCGGCGGGGGCCGGTCCGGCCGGGGACGGCCGGGTGGTGCTCGGCGCGGGAGCTGGTGCGGAGGCGCCGGTGTGCGGCGGGCGGGTGGCGGCGGAGGAACTCGCCGCGACGGGTGGCCCCCCGGGCCGGTGCGGCGCGCCGACGGCCCCGTCGGGCCGGGCGGTGGCGTCCGAGGCGCCCGGGTGCGGCGCGGGCCGCGGGCCCCGGGCGCTCGCGGCCGGGTTCGGGGACCCGGCGG